>JBKEAI010000287.1:0-4898 GCA_047972145.1 Microthrixaceae bacterium | reverse complement strand
CCCGTCCCACTGGTCGAACACCTCCGAGCGCCAGAACGACGCGACCGGTGACGAGACGGTCATCACGACCCGGTCACTGAGCTGGGGACGGGTCGTCATGTCGAGTGATGAAGTGGCATCGAGCGGGTTGCCCGGGTGGTTGCCCGAGGAATCGAGGGTCTCACCGACGGTGGAGCCGGTATCGAGGGTCGATGCGACCCGTGGGCCCACGAGGATCCCTGTGCCGACCATGAGAGCCACGCAAGCGACGAGCACCGTCGGCGCGGTCCGAGTGAGGCTCGCCCGCTCACCGGACCCTGCGGATGTGCGGGATCCGGTTGTGTTCGACAGGCCCACCGCGGTGGCGGCGAGCCACGCGATCGCGGGCCATACAGCGACCACACCGGTGACCGAGGCCGAGGTCCCGAAACGCACGAGCACAGCGCCGCTGAACACTGTGGTCACCCACACGACCGCGCGTGGTGACACCGATGGGAGCCCGAAGACCGCCAGAGCCGCACAAAGCGCGGCGAGCACCAGGCTCACCGTCGGAGGGATCGACAGCACCGACGCCATCGCCGCCCAGAGCTGCAAGGCAATCGCCGCTGCCAGGCCTGCCCTCATGGGCCGTTGACCGTGTCGGGCACCATGCGAAGCACACGCGCCCCCTTGGGAGGCACTCCGGGCACACCGTCACGAGCCGCAGCGAGTCGTCGTAGGCCCTGACGCAAGTCGAGAACCTCGGCGGTCACAGCTCCGGAGGCCTCCGCGGTGCACAACACCACCCGAGCGCCGACCACGAGCACTTCTGCGAGGGCGCCCGCGGAACGGCGAACCGCCTTCTCGACCGGTTCGAACGGCCCGCCGCCAGCGGCGCGCATCTGCGCGCCGCCGCGCAGGTCGACCACTATCGCGACGAGTTCGCTCTGCGGCGGCTCGAGCTCTTTGGTCATCAGCGACCCGACGCGCGCCGTGGTGCGCCAGTGCACGAGGTGGGCCGGGTCCCCCGGTTCGTACGCCCGCACTCCGCGCACCACGTCACCGGAGTGCTCAGCGCTCGCGCGCTTCGCCGACTCCGCACCTGTGTCACTCGGATCGGTGTCGACCTCTGCGGGTTCGCTGCGGGGTTCGACGTGCAGCGTCGCCGGCAGAACGCACGCGATCCGCCTGGTCACCCTGATCAACCCGAAGGGGCCTCTGTCGGTGACTGAGATCGGCAGCGACCGGTACAGCCCCCGGCACACGAACCTCACCTCGAAACGTGATGTGTCTGAATCGAGCACCAGGGCCTCGCCCGCTTCGGCGAGCCACCCGGGGAAGCTCACCTCCACCGGCCGTCCGTGCGGACGCCGAGCGAGGGTGACCGTAGCGGTGCTTCCCTCGATGAGGTCCTGTGGGCAACCCACGACGCGGATCGCAGCGGCTGATCGGTCCAGCAGAGGCCAGAGAACTCCGATCAGAACGAGCATGGCGGCACCGGCCCAGACCACCCCTGCCAGAACGGGGGTCGCCACCGAGGGCCGCAATCCCGCGGTGATCGACAGGCCCAGCACCGCAGCGACAACGCCCGGGGTGAGTCCCACCGCCGGGCGATCAGGTTCGGGACCGGACAGTCGCCGCTTCACCGTCGCGGCACCGGCACTTGTTCGAGCAACGATCCGAGGACCTCGCGAGCAGCAGCGGTGTCCACCCGGCCGTCGATGCCGACCCGGTGTGCGAGCGAGGGCACCCACACGGTCTGTATGTCGTCGGGGGTCACGTGATCGCGCCCCTGCATCACCGCGTGTCCCCTGGCTACCCCGAGTACACCCAGGCATGCACGCGGTGATGCACCGTAGCCGAGGCGCCCATCTCCCCGTGTGGCTTCGGCCAGGTCCAGCAGGTAGTCGACGAGAGCCGGTGCGCAGTAGAGGTCGCGTGTCTGTGCGATGGCGCCGACCACCTCGGCTGGGGTGGCCACCGCAGCGAGGGTGTCGAGCGAGTCGGCCCCGCCGACGCCCCCCAGCACCTCCCGCTCGGCGTCACGCCCCGGCAGCCCGAGCCCGATGGCCAGGGTGAACCGGTCGAGTTGGCTTTCGGGTAGCGGGAAGGTGCCGTACTGGCCGTAGGGGTTCTGGGTCGCGATGCACATGAACGGCGTGGGCAGCAACCTGGTCTCGCGGTCGACAGTGACGTTGCCCTCTTCCATGGGTTGGAGCAGAGCGGACTGGGTGCGAGGCGACGCGCGGTTGATCTCGTCGACGAGCACCACGTTCGCGAACACCGGGCCGGGGTGGAACTCCCATTCCGAGGAATCGGGCCGGTACACCGAGGTGCCGGTGATGTCGCTCGGCAACAGGTCCGGTGTGCACTGCACGCGCCCGAACTGCCCACCCAAAGCCGCTGCGACCGCACGGGCGAGGAGCGTCTTGCCGGTGCCGGGACGGTCCTCGATGAGCACGTGCCCACCGCTGAGCAGGGCACCCAGAACCAGGCTCAGCGCCTCGGGCTTGCCCCGCAGCACCGTCGATACAGCCTCGTGGAGACGGCCGGCCAGGTCCTGTGCCAGGTTCGCCTCGGCCACCTGGCCGCGGACAGTTCCGGCGTCGTTGCCATGTGGTGCGGTGTCGCTCATAGTCCAGGTGGTTGTCGGATCCGACGTGGCGGCCCGGCTCATCGGTCGACCAGTGTGACTCACGCTGGATCATCCGGATCGTCGGGCTCCGCAGCGGCGGACCCAGGAGCACCGCCACCCGACGCATCGATGTGGGGCAGTGGTCGCGGCGGAGTCAGCCCTCCTGCGCCCGGGGCGGGGCCCCCGGAGGCCTCGTCGGTGGTCGTAGCAGGAGGCGGCTCCCATCCGGTCGGGTTCGCGGTGCTGTCCCCGCGGCGCTTGCGGGCGCGCTTGTTCGCAGGTGGCGGCGGGCCGACCGAGCCACTCGGCCCCTTGTTGAGGAACACCTCGTGGGACTCGGGGCGGCGCGACGACGGGAACAGGCTCCGGCGCTTCGCCGGACCCGACGCGCCCACGAACATCAGGATCGCACCGACCGCGAACAGCACACCGAGTGCGATGAGCAGCCACTGGAGCGGGTTGAGCAGAGGTTTCGATTCCGTGACCAGAAGTAGGTCGTAGGCCCTCGAAGGGTCGCTGAGCTTCCATCGGGCGATCCCCCCTTCGCGACTGTCGGCGTTGGAGTCGATCATCGATCCCGGCAACTTGATCGACAGGTCGAGACCGGCTCCGTCGGCCCCCTCGGCCAGGTCCACCAGGCCACCGAAGGGCGATCCCTCACCGAAGTCGACCGCGGACGCGAGCGGGTTTGTCCGGGCCTGTAGTCGCCAACCCCCGTCGGGCTGCTCGCGCAGGTCGAACGAGGAGAACGGCGCTATGCGGGCTCCCCCGATGACCACCCCGTTGGACGCCCCTGATGTCAGCTCGCGGTAGTCCTCGAATGGAACGGTGATCACGAACACGGACTGGCCCTGGACGTTGCGGATTTCGAAGGTGGCGCCGTCAACTCCCTCTACCGCGTTGCGAACCACCCTCACAGCGCCGGTCGATTCGATCGCGCCCGCCGTCTGGATGTTGGGCGTGGCCTCGAGGCGCAAGAACCCGGATCCGTTGGAGCCCACCTCCAGGCGCGCAGTGGATGTCAGACACCCCGTGAGCAGCAAGCCGCACAGAACCCCAACGGTTGCTGCGTACAGCTTTCGACGCATCGTCATCGGACCATGATGCTCCAGAGCGGCCCCCGAGAGGAGCTCAGAGCTCGCCAACCCCAGAATTGTGCAGTGCGCCCGTATCCTTGAACCGATGCGTCGAATGGCTCGACTCCTGAGCTACGGGGGAGGCGCGCTGATCGTGGTCTGCCTGAGCGTGGTGCATTCCAGGGTCATCGCAACCAACCCGTACACCTTCACCGGTTCGTCGCGCTTCGCTTGGGCCATCGGATACAGCCTCGCCCTCGGTGTGACCACCTACGCGGTCGGACTGCCGGATCAACCGAGATCCAAACGGCAGGCCGCGTGGTTGGCATTCGTCGCCGCAGCAGCGGCCTCGCTTGCTGTGTCGGTGCCGCAGTTGATACTCGGAGATGCTCTGCTGCCACGCTTCGTCGTGTTCGGGTCCGCGGTACTGGTGATCCCCTGGCAGGTCGCCACGAATGCTCTGGCCCGCGGAAACCGCACCAGGGCAGAGGAGCGCGACCGGGTACTGCTCGTCGCCACCGCGGCCGAACGTGAACGACTCATCGATGATCTGGCCCTCGAGCCTGAGTACGCAGCGAGCCTCGTGGAGTCACTTGGATTCGCCGAGGCGGCCGGCGACGAACCCGGCGAACGCCCTCTGGTCGAAGCCGCGCGCTCAACTCGAGCAACAGTGGTCGTGCTCGACAGCTACGCACAGGCACACGATCTCGTTGTCGCCCAGGCGGCACAACTGCACGAATCCGGAGTACGGGTGCGCTCACTCCAAGGGTTCTACGAACACTGGCTCGGCAAGCTCCCCCTGAGCGATCTGGAGCGTGCATCGTTGTTCTTCGACATCGGGGAGGTCCATGGGACCTACTACGCGCGCGTCAAGCGGATCCTCGATGTTGCCCTCGGGCTGATCGGCTGCATTGCTCTCGCTGTACTCACACCGGTGGTGGTGGTCGGGAACGTGATCGCCAACAGGGGGCCGTTGATGTACCACCAGGTGCGCGTCGGCAAGGGGGGTGAGCACTTCACGATCCTCAAGTTTCGCACCATGTCAGATGGTGATGCCCCCCCGGGACGCACACCGGACCCGTGTATTGACTCCCGTTGGACTGAACCCGACGACCCCCGGGTTACGCCGTTCGGGCGCTTCATGCGCCACAGCCACCTCGACGAGTTGCCACAGGTGATCAACATCGTTCGGGGTGACCTGTCGATCGTAGGGCCCAGACCTGAACAAC
>JBKEAI010000268.1:0-3719 GCA_047972145.1 Microthrixaceae bacterium | reverse complement strand
TTGTACTCGCCACAGCGGGCAGAACTTGGTACAAGCGTCGCAGGAAACTGCTAGCACCCGGTGCTCAGAGCGCTCGCCAAGACCCCCAGCCAAGAGCTCCTGCCGAGCCATGTGTGAGAGCTGCTTCATCGGCCACGCCTCCGAGACAACACCGCTGTCACATTGGAGGCCACGCCTATCGGAGCGGCCCCTTGGCGGGGCCCGCAGACCGAGGCACTACGATGCAACCCTTCCCGAGCCCCCGTAGCTCAGGGGATAGAGCGGTGGCCTCCGGAGCCATGCGCGCAGGTTCGAATCCTGCCGGGGGCGCGTCGTCGTCCGATCAAGACATGCTCAAGAACCGAACCGCGACAGGGTCATGACCCCCCAAACCTTCAAGATGCCCCAGGCTGAACCAACTGCGCCGGCGGGACCGAACGACGATCATCGAGCACTGTCAGCCCGGGCGACTCGCGCATTGGCCGCGATAACGCTCTCGGGGTTTTTCCTGCGTGTCGCGTGGCTGCTCATCGCACGTCCAGCGGCTGTCTCGGACGCCCTTGGCTACAAGAGCCTGGCTCTGCGCTGGATCGGTGAGGGCTTGTACGAGCGATTCGGTGAACCAACCGCCTGGAGATCTCCCGGCTACATCGCACTGCTGGCAGTGGGTTCGTTGGTGTCTGAATCGGACCTCTGGCTCGGGTTCATGAACGTGATCGCATCGAGTGCGGCAATCCCACTTACCGCGATCCTTGCCAACCGACTCGGCCTCGGGAATCGGGTGGGTAACGGCGCAGCCGCTTTCGTGGCGATCATGCCTGCAATGGTGTTCTGGGCCCCGGTGCTCGGACCGGAGAACATCCAGACACCGTTGCTTCTTGCTGCCCTGGCGCTCGCAGCAGCCAGGCGACGATCAGCACGCTCTCTGGTCATGGCAGGGCTCTTCATGGGCATCGCGATCCTCGTGCGCCCCGAGAGCCTGTTCTACCTTCCGGTGGTGGGCATTGCCATGTGGCCAAGCCCATGGCGGACCATCCTGCGCGAAACCGCAATCGTGGTAGCGATGGCGGTGGCGGTGTGCATGCCGTGGGTGATTCGCAACCAGGTGCAAGTCGGTCCGGTGGGCTTATCTTCAGTGGGAGGGGTCAACTTCTACCTGGCCCATCGAGCAGACGGATACGGCTTCGCCTACTACGACACGACCGATCTGGCCGGCCTCAGCGAGGTGGAGATGAACCGGGAGGGGTATCGCATAGGCATGCAGTCACTTCGCGATCAGCCGACCAGACTCCTGGGTGACATCGTCGAAGGAACCAGACGTCTGTACTCCGTGCCGAGGTACGCTCCCTTCTTCTCAACCAGGGGTTTCGCGACCCAAGCCCCTTACCCGCGCGCAGCATCCCCGTCCGTGTTGGGAACCGCACGGGCCTACACACAGATCGCTTGGTACGCCATAGGATCCCTGTCGATAGCTGGATGGGTGATCCTCCTGGTTCGACGGCACCGGGCCGCGCTCGTCACAACTGCGATGGTGTTCTCGAACTGGTTCTGTTTCACGGTCGTGTTCTGGGCGCTTCCCCGCTATCGGTTCCCCATCGAGCCGATGATCTCCATCTGCGCAGCGGTTGGCCTCTTCGCAGCTGTGAGCACGGTCCGTACGATTCGATCCGATCGCGCCAGGAAAAGCGCGCAGCATGAGCTAGCCGATCGCTAGGTGGTCTAACAACAGCAAGCTCAGTCACGCAGAACGACGACGGTGCCGTTGTCACCACCAGCGGCACGGTCCGAGCGAGGTGTGAAGTGGGCGATGGCGTCACCGTCGATCCAAACCAACGGGCCGGTTCCCTCGTCGGGGTCACCTCGATCGAACAGCGGCACGATCCTGAAGTGCTCTCCCTGGGCCGTGCGGCTCCGCACCTCGTCGCTGCTGAGCTGACCCTTGAAAGCGATCGCAGTCGATGCGAGACCCAACGTGCGCTTGGTCATCGCGTCACGGTTCGGTACCGGCCGGAACACGTGCCGGCGGCCCAGCACCTCGACAAGAGTCGCTGTGAGCAGGTCACCGGTGAGGTCCTCTTCCAGGTCGACCAGTGCTCGGCCGATCCCGTACTCCGCCAGTGAGTCGCGAAGCTCGGTCTCACCCAGGCGGTCCGACACACTCGGCGGTGAACCGTTTGCGTCGGCCTTGGCGCCTATCAGCATCACGTTCACCCCGGCCTCGTGCAGCAGCGCACCGAGTTGCACCAGCCATTCGGAGCGACCGACGAGCGCGAGACCATCGGGCTGCTCGGTGCGCAGTCCCAGCAGCCCGGCTACCGGTGCAGCCGTGGTCGCGTAGATGAGTCCCGTGCCGAGGATCACCCCGAACACGACCGGCAACAGGAAGCCGGCGTCGATCCCGGTGCCCGAGAGCACGCCCGCGAACGACGCTGCGGTCGCGGCGGCGACAACACCGCGGGGGTCCAGCCACGAGATCATCCAACGACCCTTCGCGCTCACCTCTGTGCCCAACAGCGACACCCACACCGACAGGGGGCGCACGATGAACACCAACAGAGCAACCAGCACGATGATCCCCACGGCGCGACTACCCATCGCGCTGATGTCGACCAACGCACCCAGCACGATGAACAACGACCCGATGATCAACACTTCGAGCGTCTCTCCGAAACCGGAGATCCGAGCGATCGGGACGAACTTCTGGTTGGCGACGACCAGCCCGAGCGTCACCGTTGCGAACAGGCCCGCTTCGGACAGGAACACCTCCGCTATTGAGAACGCCGCAACCGCGAACAGCAACGCTACGGCAGGCTCCATGTTGTCGGTGACCAGGAACCGGGACATGAAGAACACCAGCAGCGCACCGCAGAGGACCCCGACGAGCACCCCCAGACCTAGTCGGGCTCCCATCTGGATCAACGGGTGCAAGCCGGCGCGCTGATTGGCGAGCACGAGGTTCAGTGCGATCACGCCCATCGTCGCGCCGATGGGGTCGAGCACCGTTCCCTCCCATCGCAGGATCGAACCGACCGGCTCCCGTGGCCGCACGATGTCCAGCAGCGGACCCACCACAGTCGGACCGGACACAACCAGGATCGCGCCCGCCACGACTCCCAGGTTGTCCGGCGGGTCGAACACGAGGTCCACGGCGAGCACCGCACCACCCAACGTGACGATCGCACCCACGGTGTTGAGACGTAGCACCGGCTGCCGAGCCTCCCTTGGGAGCTCGTCGAATCGCAATTGGAGACCGCTGTGGAACAACAACAGGCCGACCAACATCGAAACCCCCGGAAAGAGCGTCTCGCCGAACAACTCCCGGGGTTCGACCAGGGGGCCGAACGTACCGGCCAGCAGACCTGCGGGCAGCAACAACAGGAGCGCCGGGAAGTCGAGTCGCTTGGCTATCCACTGCGCACCGACACCCAGGATCGCAATCGAGGCGAGGCCGATGATGATGTCTGTTTCACTCATAACTGCTCAGTTCACTCACGTCACTCAAGACCATTCAGTCTGACCCGCGAACATGAGCGGGCCGGTGACCATCGAGCCGCTGGGTTCCGACACACCTCAACTACGTCGGGTACATGCAGCATCAGATCGACCACCTGAACGCCGGGGACGTGTTCTACCCATGAATCTCACGAATGTTCCAGGAGTTGCCGCGCTAGCCGTTGCCGGGGTCATTTCGACATCCTGCTCGAGCGGGACAGCTCAGGTGGACGGCGTCGGTAGCGAGC
>JBKEAI010000255.1:0-3128 GCA_047972145.1 Microthrixaceae bacterium | reverse complement strand
CCGGGGGCGGTCGAGCCGGGAGTCGTCGTCGTTGGAGCGTCGGAGACCTTCGGCTCGGCGTCGTCGGGATCGTCGAGCCTCGCGTTCGAAGGCGGCAGTCCGACCTCGGCTCCCCTGGGTGCGAACGCCAGCACGTAGCTCTGGCCGTCCTCACCTATGCGGGTGCCCGCGATGTTGGACGTGATTATGCGCGGATCGGTGTTCTCCCCGGCCTGGGGAGGCCACTGGTAGAGCGCCACACGGCCGGGCTCGCCCTGGCAATCGTCACCGTCGGTGAACGTGCGACCATCGGGCAGGGTCATGGTCCCGTCCGACAACGTGATGCCGGCTGACTGTAGGAACAGTCCGAACACGGCGTTGTCGCCGGAGTTCTCCTCGCTGGTCGGGTGGATGTGGATCAGACCGTCGGGGTGCAGGTCCATCGGCGCGTCGGGCTGCACCGTGTCGAGGTTGCCGAGGTTGAAGTCCTCCCCGCAGATGTAGGTGCCGTACGCAGCGACCCAGTTGTCCTCGACTGTGGGACGGATCTCCTCGTTGACGCGGCGATGCGCCACCGCGAAGGCAGTACCGGCGACGCCCACGATCAGGATCGCTGCGATCAGCGCAGGAAAGCCGAGTTGGCGCCGCTGGCCAGGCGAGCGGGAGGCACCCGCGGCCTGGACGCGCTTGATCTTCTTGGAGGAGGAGGCCTTGCCCATACGGCCTGCAACGGTAGTGCCTCAGCCAGGCGCTGATGAAGACAGGAGTCGGCGCCCCCTCAGCTCCTCGAACAGGTGCTCGTAGGATTCCGCTATCGCCGCCGGCGACGCCCACCCCTGGACGAACTCGCGGCCGGCCCTGCCCATTTCGTTGCGTCGCTGCGGATCCGACAGCATCGCATCGAGTGCCTCGCAGAAGGCATCGGGGTCATCGGGGGGCACCGCAACGCCCGCATCGGCGGAACGCACGGTCCGTTCCACCTCCGTGCCGGAATCGACGCTCGCGAGCACCGGGCGGCCCGCAGCGAGGATCGAGTAGAGCTTGGAGGGCACGCTGGAGCGGGCGAGGCCGGCCTTGAGCGGGATCAGGTGGATGTCGCCACTCGCGAGCACCTCGGGCAGGCGGTCCCGAGGTTGCATCTCGATGAACCTCAGGTTGTCGAGGCCCGCGGCGGATGCACGCAGGTCCTCCAGGGCCGACCCTCCACCGTTGATCACGAAGCACACGTCGTCGCGACCCTTGAAGCGCCGCGCGGCCTCCACGACGAGGTCGAGGGACTGCGACAGACCCACGTTGCCGGCATACATCACCACCGTGCGCTCCCCGAGCCCGTACTCGTCACGATAGGAGGTCATCCGGTCCGCCGGGTGGATGCGTTGCGTGTCGACGAAGTTGGGGATCACCCGCACCTTCGAGGTGTCGCGCCCGCCCAGTTTCGCCGCGACGTTGTCACGCAGATCCTCCGAGAGCACCGTGACTGCGTCCGCTCGGCGGTACAGGAACCGCTCCAGCCACGACGCCACCGAGATCACCCGGGGGTCGGTGATCGCACCCAGCTCGACAGCGACATCGGGGAATACGTCCTGGATGTTGAACACCCACGGAATCCGGTGCGCCTTGGCGGCCAGCCAACCCGCCAAGCCCAGCGGCAACGGGGGTGACATCACCATCGCCGCATCCGCACCGCTACGCGACGCGATGGCCGCTGCGGCGCTCGCCCCGGTGAAGCCCACGAAGGCGACCGCGCGTGCGGGGATGTTGGTCTTGTCGGTGGGAAACGGATGCAATCGGGTGATCCATCCCCACTCGGTCGAGTCGGTGCGCCACATCCGCCCTGTCCAGTCCGCTTCGACGGCGTGGTGGCGGTACCAGGGCAGGGAGGTCACGATGTGCAGGCGGTGTCCCCGGTCCGCGAGGGCCTCGGTGATCGAGGTCATCACCTCGCCGGTGGGCGCGACGTCTGGAGCGAAGTGGGGGCACAGGACCAGCAGGTTCACCGCTCAGACCCTAGGAGAACCGGCGGCCGCCCGGTACGCCCCGACCAGCGCATCGGCAGTGCGCCGCGACCCGAAGCGAGCCGCCTGTTCGAGCTGGGCCGCCACCAGCTCGCCGCGGCCGGCCGCGTCCAGCGAGGCCACCTGCACCATCGCGTCGGCCCATCGGCCGGACCCACCCGCGACGGGAGCGATACCGGCGTGGCCGACGACCTCGGGAAGCGAGCCTGCGTCGGCGACCACCACCGGCACCCCCCTGGCCATGGCCTCGAGGGCAGGCAGTCCGAAACCCTCGTAGGTGGAGGGCACCACCACCGCCGTGGCACTTGCATACATCGACTCGAGCGTGTGGTTCGCCACCCGACCCGGTCGGGTCACGTGACCTGCCAGGTCGGGGCGCGCAGCTCGCGCCGACACATCGTGTTCGAGCGGTCCGGGGCCACCCGGCATCAGGAGACGTGCGTCGGGGATCCGTGACAGCACTCCCGCGAACGCCTCCAGTAGCTCCAGGTGGTTCTTGTGTGGATATGTGATCGCCGGATAGAGGAACACCGGGGGTTCCCCCACCTCCCAGCGCTTCTCTGCCGGGCCCCCGGGCGCACCGGGGAGCGGGGTTGCCCACGGGACGACCCGGATCCGTTCCGGTGCGACACCCAGCAACACCTGTGCACGCTCCGAGGTGAACTCCGAGGGGACGCAGATCACCTCGGCCACCCGCGCGGAGCGGCCAAGCATCGCCCTCGCGTAGCTCCGCTTGGTGGTCGCGAAGTTGGCCGGAAGGTCGACCGGCTGGAGGTCGTGGATCGTGAGCACCACCCGACCCGGATGGACCAACGGCACCACTCCCCCCGCGTGGTGCACCACGTCGGGGTGCAGCGCCCTGGTCCGCCGCGCCAGCCAGCTCTGTTCGGACAGCACGCGGCGCGCCTTGACCGAGCCGTCCTGGCGCAACACCTCGCACCGACATGCCTCGGCGAGGTCGGGGTGCGCCGCCGCGAAGGGCTCCAGGACGGCGAGGGTGAGCGCGACCTCGGGGTGGTGTTCCAGTACCGCCCGGAGCGCATCGGTGGTCGACTCCTCGCTACCCCCGACCACCCCTGGCACCAGCCACGTGAGGTTCACCAGTACCTCCAGACGGTCCGTGCCGTGGGTGCC
>JBKEAI010000245.1:0-16599 GCA_047972145.1 Microthrixaceae bacterium | reverse complement strand
CACTGACGAGGTCTCCGAGCCGCGCGGCAGCGACGAGCTCCATCGCGAGGTCGAAGGTCCGGTATCGCTGCCCGGCGATGTGCTCGGTGCCATAGGTGTAGGCACCTCGCAGGCTGATCTCTCGCTGCCACAGAGGAGTCATGTCGACCGTGGCCACACCGGGCATCCCGACCATCACGACGCGGCCGCCGGGGCGGGTGACCGCCAGGGCCTGGGTGAGGCTCGCGGCGGTGCCTGCGCAATCGATGGTCACATCCACGCCACCTGTGCAGCGCTGGCGGGCACCGCTGCCCACGATCATGGTTCCGGTCACCCGTCTCACGGCACGCAACAGCGCATCGTCGCCCACCACGCTCGCGGGAAGTGCTCCGCTCAACGTCTCGGCGAGGTGCCGTTGGTGAGGGTGGCGGGCAGCGACGACCAGGTGCCGCGGCGCGCTGTGACGGGCGATGGCCGCGACGGTTGCGAGACCCATCGTGCCCGCCCCTATGACCGCGACGTCCTCACCGCGGGAGATCTCCGCCGCGAGTACACCGTGCAGAGCACAGGCGGTCGGTTCGACCATGACCGCCGCTTCGTCGCTGATGTCGTCGGGAACCACGTGCAGCTGGCTCACATGGGCAGACATCGCGCCGGCCCAGCCACCACCGGTGCTCTCGCAGAACCCGCTCTGGAGTCCGGGTTGGATGTGGCCGTGCGCCAGGCGCTCACAGCGACCCAGGTCACCCCCCGCACATGCCGGGCACACAGGTGTGATCCCCCGGGCGACACAGCCGAGCACCGGTTCGAGCACCACTCGGTTGCCGTCATGGGTGGCGAACACCTCGTGGCCCGGCACGAAGGGCAGCGACACGATCGGTTCGAACCACCGCGAAGACCTACCGTCGAGTGCCGAGAGGTCCGATCCGCAGATGCCCGCCAGCAGGGGTTCGACGGACACCCATCCCGGACCGGAGATCTCCTCCAGGCGGTGCTCCGGGCGGTGCCTGAGTGGCCCCGTGTCGGCGCCTGCACCGGGCTTGATGGTGGAAGCGAGGCGTGCCATGGCGAATCGGGTGGGGGAGTCCTCGTAGACGAGCGCTTCGCAGGTGCTCACGGTGCGACCGCCCGGGGGCTCCGTCGGCGTCGCCTGGGTTCCCAGCGGGGGGCGAGGGGCAGCAGTGCAGGTTTGTGCCCCCGGGCGGTTTCGAAGTCCTCGATCAGCCAGCCCCGCGTGCGCGCGATGGTCGCGAGGCGCGGTTCGGGGTTCACCGCGACCGGGAACCCGACCGCGTCGAGCATCGACAGGTCCGACGAGGAATCCGCGTAGGCGACCGATTCGGCTGGGTCGAGGCCGTGGCGGTCGCAGAGGTCTCGCAGCACGGCGGCGCGGGCTTCTGCTGTGGGGGGTGCCGATTCGAGGTGGCCGGTGAGCACTTCCACCCCGTCGCGGACCTCGGTGGCGGCCCGCGCACATACGATGTCGTCGAACAACGGCGCGAGAGGCTCCACCACCACGTCTAGCGCACCTGTGATCAGCACCGTTCGATGCCCGAGGCGGCGGTGCTCACGGACCCGGCGGATCGCGTCGGGGAACGAGCGCGACACCAGCAGGTCGCTCATCGCGTCGGCGGCATCGGTGCGCAGCTGTTCGAGTGGGGCACCGTCGTAGCGCCGGTAGAACGAGCGCAGGAAGTCGGAGCGGTCCGAGCGATCCGCAGCCAGCAGTCCGGGGGCCTCGGCCAGCAGGCGCAGCACCAGCCGTGCCCGGTCGGCTGCACCGAGGCGACGTCCGGCCAGCCACGCATAGGTGCTCACGACGTTCGAGGCGATGAGCGTGTTCTCGAGGTCGAACGCGACGAGGTGGCGCTCCGGGGAGAGCACCTGGGCCCTCAGGCGGTCCGAACGCCGGTCGGGATCGCGCTTCGTGCCACTGGTCGTCGCCCGTCCGTGCTTGACCACCGACGGCAGGTGGATCCGGGATATGTAGTCGTCCCAGTCGATGCCCCGTGGGTCCATCTCCATCGCATCCGGGAGGTCGCCCTCTGCGGTCGAAAGCTCCAGGAGGCGGTCGATGCCGTAGACCGCCTCGCACTCGGTGTAGGCGCCGTAGAGCTCCACGTAGGACAGTGCCCGCTGTGCGGCGGAGCGCTTCGATTCGAGTTGGGCTCCCCAGCGTGCCGCCCTACCGCGTACGGGGAGGTTGCCCACCAGTCGCTCCGCGCGTCGCAGGCTTGCGGTGGCTACGCGCAGCTGGCGTTCGACCCGCCCCCGCCCCGGGAAGCTCCAGTCGGGCACCACGATCGGCTGACCGTGCTCGTCGTGCAGGGGATGCTCGAGGAACCAGTCCCTCACGTTGTCGACCAGCACCTGGTACTGCAAGGGGTTGGTCCCACCCGAGGCGACCTGGATGATGTCGGCGGAGGTCCTGTCGGTCGTCCGGTCCTCTGGCTTTCCTACAGAGGGATCTGGCGGGTTGGCCGCAGCGGCGAGGATCGCTGAGACCACGAGGTCGACCGGGATCACGTCCACGATCCCTTCGGGCACCCCGGGGAATTCCCGGAGAAGTCCCCGTGCGTAGCTCAGGATGATCGGTTCGGCCATCCTGAACCCGCGGATCCACCCTGGAGCGGGTTCGGACAATGCCGATTCGATGATCGACGGGCGCACGATGCTCAGCGTGGGGGTGATCCCGTCGCCGGTGTGTAGCTCGCGGATCGTCTCGGTGAGGGCGACCTCTCCAAGTGCCTTGGTGAGTGCGTACGCATCGGGCCACCCCAACGACCCGGCGCGGGCTCGCCCGGCCTGCACCATCGAATCGGCCACCCAGTCACGACGCAGCGACTCGGTGCGTTCGGCGAGCGCCGGGCCTCCCGCAGGCCCGAGCACCGAGCGCGCTTCGGAGGCGAAGCGTGCGAGTTGCTCCGCGTGGCGGCTCGCTGCGTCGGTGTCGGCCCTGGTCCGCCGCGCTGCGCGCACCTCGTCGCGCCAGTCGATGTCGACGAAGAACGGATTGGCGGTCACCGGTTCCTCGGGTGCCGCCCCTCGACGGTTGCCCGCCACGTAGCAGGTGCTCACCGTGACCATGTGCGGTGCCTGCCTACCCTGCGCCTCACACGCGCGGTCGATCGTCCGGGCGAGCCGCACCGGGCCGAGCAGGTTCACCTCCACGGCGCGGTCAAGGGGGGCATCGAAGGCGACCGTGGCCGCCGAGTGGATCACCACGTCGCACGATGCGAGAGCGGCCAGGCCGGTGTCGTCGAGACCGAGGTGCTCGGCGCCGACGTCTCCCGGCACGACGTCGATGCGGCGGGCGGCCATCGACGCGAACTCGTCAGCTCCGAGCTCGTCGCGCAGGCGGTCGAACGCGTCGTTGCGCAGGACCTCACGCTGCACCCTGGCCGCTGCGCTGCGACGTCGGCCGTCGCGTACCAACAGCACGACGCTCGCATCGGGCACACAGCGCAGGATCCTCTCGAGCACAGCGGTACCTACGAACCCGGTGGATCCGGTGAGGAAGATCCGCTTGGCGCGCAGCGAGTCGACGATCACGCCTGGTGCTCCGGTTCGGGTGTCACCGAATGCGCGCTCCGGCGTTCATGGCTCTCTAGCGCGAGAGCGACCAATTCGTCGATGAGCCGTGGGTAGCTCACGCCGCACGCGATCCAGAGCTTCGGGTACATGGAGATCGGCGTGAACCCGGGGAAGGTGTTCACCTCGTTGACGAGGAAGCGGCCGTCCCGGTCGAGGAACAGGTCCACCCTTGCCAGCCCGGCGCATCGCAGGAACCTGAAGGTGTCGACCGCAAGCTGCCTGCCGCGCTGCATCGTCGCCTCGTCGAGCTCGGCGGGGATCACGGTACGGGCGGTCCCGTCGAAGTACTTGTCGGAGTAGTCGTAGAACTCCGCGTCGGTCACCACCTCTCCCAACACAGAGGCGATGGGGTCGTCGTTGCCGAGCACTGCACACTCGATCTCACGGCCCCCGACCGCAGCCTCCACGAGAACCACGTCGTCGAACTCGGCGGCGAAGCGGATCGCAGCGTCCAGGTCGTCGACCGAACCCGAATCCACCCGTGCCACCCCCACCGACGAACCCATGTTCGCCGGCTTCACGAACACGGTCGGGCCCAGCTCGTCGAACATCGCTCGCAGCTCAGCGACACTCGGCCTGGCGACAGCCGGGTAGACGGTGCACCACGGGGTCTGTGGTGTGCCTGCGCCGGCGAGGAGCCGCTTCGTGAAGTCCTTGTCCATCGCGACCGCCGAGGACAGAACCCCGGATCCCACATAGGGCACCCCGGCGGTCTCGAGGAACCCCTGGATGGTTCCGTCCTCCCCGTTGGGGCCGTGAAGCACCGGGACCACCACGGTCGGTGTCTCAGCGGGGGTCTCCTGTGCGAGCAACTCGAGCAGGTCGAGCGGTTCGCCCGAGGCTACGAGGTCCCCCTCCGCCTCCGCTGCGACGAAGCTGCCCTGTCGGGTGATGCCCGCCAGTTCGATCTGGTAGCGCTCGCGGTCGAGCGCAGCCAGCACATGGGTGGCCGAGATGCAGCTGATGTCGTGTTCGGCGGAGCGTCCACCGAAGAGCATCACCAGTCGGACCCGCTCGGGGAGGTTCACCTCTGGCAGCTCGATGTGCATCACCGGGATTCTAGGAAGCACGGTCGGCCCGCTGGGACGTGTGAGAATCGATCCTTGAGCGGCCCCTGCGGGGGCCGGGCCCGCACAGGTCCACAGGGCTGCGCGAGCAGCCATACGACAGGGCTGCGCGAGCAGTCATAGGACAAGTAAGCAAGGTAGGTCTCGGTTTGCGGTTCGATCTGGTCCCTTTGGCTTCCGAACTGGGCGCTGGGGTGCAGGGCATCGAAGCCTCTTCGGATGCTGATTCCCGGGGGGTGCTGGAGGTGGATGGCCTCGCCATCGACACGCGCACGTTGGTGCCCGGCCAGCTCTTCGCGGCGTTGTCGGGCCAGCGCGACGGCCACGACTTCGTGCCGGACGCCCGTGATGCGGGGGCGTCCGCGGTGTTGGTGGAGCGGGTCGTCGATGACGGACCCAGCCTGGTGGTGTCCGACGTGGCTGCCGCCGTTCAGAGCCTCGCGCGGGTTTCGAGGGCCAGGCTCACGCCTCCGGTGGTCGGCGTCACCGGTTCGGTCGGCAAGACCACGACCAAGGACATGCTCGCCAACGTACTCGGCACGTCGCTTCGGACCACGGCGTCGGAACGTTCGTTCAACAACGAGCTGGGTGTGCCCATGACCCTTGCCAACGCACCCGAGGACGCCGAGGCGACCGTCGTGGAGATGGGCGCACGCGGTGTCGGGCACATCGCGCTGCTCTGTGAGATGGCATCGCCGACGGTGGGGGTCGTCACCACGGTTCATGCGGTGCACACCGAGTTGATGGGTGGCGAGGACGACATCGCCCGGGCCAAGGGCGAACTCGTCGAGGCGCTTCCAGACGGCGGTCTTGCGGTGCTCAACGCGGCGGATCCACGTGTCGCAGCGATGGCATCGCTCACCGGCGCACAGGTCGCAACGTTCGCAGCGTCGGGGTCGGAGGCCGCTCTGGCCGGAGTGGACGTGACGGCCACCGACGTGAGCCTCGATGAGCAGCTGCAACCCCGCTTCACGTTGCACTCACCCTGGGGCGACACCGAGGTGCGACTCGGTGCCAGGGGTGAGCACAACGTCGCCAATGCCCTCGCCGCGGCGACGGTCGGGCTGTGGCAGGGGATCGATCCGGACGGAGTGGCGGCCGGGCTGGGGCTGCCACTGGCCTCGCCGTGGCGCATGGAGCTCGGGCGCGGCCCGTCGGGGGTGGTCGTGCTCAACGACGCCTACAACGCCGGCCCAGCTTCGATGGCAGCAGCACTGCGGGCGCTCGCAGCCCTCGACGTGCGCTCACGCGTCGCCGTGCTCGGCGTCATGGCCGAGCTGGGTGAGCGCTCCGGGAGGGAACACGCCGCGATCGCCGACCAGGCGGCCCAGGCAGGGATCGAGCTGATAGCGGTGGGTACCGACGAATACGGCACGCCACCCCTGTCCCCAGGGACCCGCGATGTCGGCTCGGCGGTGGTCGAGGAGTTGGAATCGCGGGGACTGCTTGGTGAGAGCACAGCGGTGCTCGTGAAGGGCTCGCGGGTTGCCGGCCTGGAGGCGGTTGCCGAGGCACTGCTGGCGTAACCGCCCGGGTGACGGGCGACCTACACTCCCCGGACATGATCCCCACCACGTCTCCCAGGATCAACGTCGGTGTGATCGGGGCCGGTGGACGGATGGGTTCGACGGTCTGCCAGGCTGTCGTCGATGACCCCGACCTCGACCTGGTCGCAGCGGTGGATCCGAACTACCAGGGGATCGACCTGCGCACCGCTACCGGCATCGACTCCGAGCTGGACATCACCGCCGGTGTGGAGTCCTTCGCCTACCGGGGGGTGCAGGTGGCGGTCGACTTCACCGAGCGCTCTGCTGGTGCACGCAACCTCTCCCTGCTCGCAGCAGACGCAATCCACGCGGTGGTGGGAACCACCGGGTTCACCGACGACGACGTTGCACGCTTCCGGTCCGAGTTCACCCGCTCCAATGCCGTGATCGCCCCGAACTTCGCGATCGGGGCGGTGTTGATGATGCGCTTCGCGGAGATCGCCGCGCCGTACTTCGACTCGGCAGAGGTGATCGAGCTGCACCACGACAACAAGCTCGACGCGCCATCTGGAACCGCGATGCTCACCGTCGAGCGCATGGCTGCGGCGTCGGGGGAGTGGACCGGGGATCCAACCCGCACCGAGCTGATCGAGGGTGCCCGCGGTGGTGACGGCCCGTCGGGGATCCGGGTGCACTCGGTGCGGTTGCGCGGCCTGGTGGCACACCAGGAGGTGTTGCTGGGAACCACCGGCCAGACCCTCAGCCTGCGCCACGATTCGATCGATCGCACGAGCTTCATGCCGGGGGTGCTCCTGGCGATCAAGGCTGTCGCCGATACCCCCGGGGTCACCGTCGGCCTCGATGCACTGCTGGGTTTGTGAGCGCTCAATCGCCCAGTTCGTCCTCCATGGCCTCCACGCCGCCCATCAGGCCCTTTCGGGAGCGCAGCTGCCACAAGACGTAGCCGACCACGCCGACGATCGAGGCGATCAGCAGCCAGCGCTGGTAGCGGGCGACCAACTCGAGAAGGTCCTCGATCTGGTCGCTGAAGATCACCCCGATCCAGCGCATGAGCGCTATCCGTCCGAGGGTACCGATGATCGCCAACACCAGGAACCGGCGCAGGCGCATGCCCATCACCCCGGCGATCAGGCACACCGGGTTGTTGGGCATGATCAGTACCAGCGCGTCGAGCAGGCGAGCGAAGCCACCGCCTCCCGTCTGGAGCTCGCCGAAGAGCATCCCAGAGGCGGGGAACACCTGGCGTGCCCAGTGCACCGCCCGGTCCTGGTACAGGTGGCCGAGTGCATAGAACATCGGATCCGGAGCCATGAGCCGTGCGGTCCCGACCGCCATCACCTCCCAGAACCCCGTGTTGGGTGTGGTTCCGATCAGGTACTTGTTCGAGGCGTTGAACCCGACCAGCATTAGCGGCCGTTCGTTTATCCACGTGGCCCAGAAGGCGTTGCCGATGTAGTTCGCGGCCACCAGCGCGACGATCCCGACCCCGAGAGTGGGAAGGATCCAGCGTGGATGTGGCGGCGGTGCTTGTGGATCGCCGGGGGCCGGATCCCGCGGGCCCGCCCGGTCGGCCTGGCGTTCGGGTCCAGCAGGTTCTGGCCCGTTCGGGGTCGGTGCAGCGCCCGCGGAGATCGCCGGATCACTGCTCGCTGGTGGTTCGGGCGATCCGGTGTCGTCGCTCACCGGTGAAGTCTGCCCGATCAGCCGAACAGATCTGCGCCAGCGCCCAGGCCGGTCGATCTATGGTGAGCCTCGACAATCTCCAAAGGGGGCAGCCACATGTTGGGAACAATGCAGGATCGACCACTCGCCCTGCCGCACATGTTCGACCGGGCCGAGCAGTACTTCACCCACAAGGAGATCGTCACCGCGACCGCCACTGGCGAGCGGCGCCGGCGCACCTACGGGGAGTGGGCTGACCGCACGCGCCGGCTGGCCACGGCGTTGGACGACCTGGGCATCTCCGCGGATGGCCGCGTGGCGACATTCTGCTGGAACACCGATGTGCATCTCGAGCTGTACTTCGCCGCGCCGTGCAGTGGCCGGGTGCTGCACACCCTGAACCTGCGCCTGTTCCCCGAGCAGCTCACCTACATCGTGAACCACGCCGAGGACGAGGTGATCTTCATAGACCGCTCCCTGCTCGGGGTGATCGGGCCGCTGCTGGGAACCTTCGAGACCGTGCGGCACCTCGTGGTGATAGACGACGGTGCCCCGACACCGCTTCCCGAGGGTCACGAGTTCCTCGACTACGAGGAGCTGATCGCGGGTAAGGAACCCGCGAGCTTCGACGTCGACGACGAGAACCGTGCGGCGTCGATGTGTTACACCTCCGGCACGACAGGCAATCCGAAGGGGGTCATCTACACGCACCGCTCCACCTACCTGCACACGATGGGGGCGATGTTGGCCGACAGCGTCGGGGTCTGTGAGAGCGATGTGATCCTGCCGGTGGTGCCGATGTTCCACGCCAACGCTTGGGGTTTGGCTCATGCTGCGGTCGCCGCCGGTTCCACCCTGGTGCTGCCCGGCCCACAGATGGCGCCCGCTGCGCTCGCCGGGATGATCGTGGAGGAGAAGGTGACGCTGCCCGCAGGTGTACCGACGATCTGGATGGGTGTGCTCCCCGAGCTCGCGGGCAAGGACACATCCGCGTTGAGGGTGATCCCCTGTGGCGGTTCCGCGGTCCCCAAGGCGCTGTCGGAGGCCTACAGGGAACAGCTGGGCATGCCGATCCTCCAGGCCTGGGGGATGACCGAGACCTCACCGGTGGCGTCGATCGCGAGGTTGACCTCGGCCATGGCCGAGCTGCCCGAGGATGCCCAGGCCGACCTGCGTGCCGCCCAGGGCCTGGCTGTGTTCGGCGTGGAGCTGCGGATCGCGGATCAGGTGACCGGTGAGGCGCTCCCCTGGGACGGTGAGAGCCAGGGTGAGCTACAGGCAGCGGGCCCGTGGATCGCTGCGGACTACTACAACGACGAGCGGGCCTCGCAGTCCTTCACAGACGACGGTTGGCTGCGCACAGGTGATGTCGCTGTGATGACACCTGAGGGTTTCGTTCGCATCGTCGACCGTACGAAGGATGTCGTGAAGTCCGGCGGAGAGTGGATCTCATCGGTGGATCTCGAGAACGAGATCATGGCGCACCCGAAGGTGGCCGAAGCGGCAGTGATCGGCGTGCCTCACCCGAAGTGGTCCGAGCGGCCTCTCGCCTGTGTGGTCGTAGCCGAGGGGGAGGACCTCACCGCGGACGAGGTGATCGATTTCCTCGACGGGCGTGTGGCCAGGTGGTGGCTTCCCGACGACGTTGTGTTCATCGACGAGGTGCCCAAGACCAGCGTCGGCAAGTTCTCCAAGAAGGACCTGCGCGACCGATTCGCGGATCACGTCCTACCGACCGTCTGAGCACCCCCGGCTCGGGTTCCCCATCCGTGCGGGTCCTATGGTTGGGCTGTGTACGACTTCGCGAAGCGGCCGCTTTGGATCCTCAGCCACATACTCGTGGCTGTCGGTGTGCTCGCGATGATCCGCCTCGGGATTTGGCAGATGAGTCGCTGGCAGAGCGAACAGGACAACAAGGAACGCATCGAGGCCGGCATGGACGCGGCGCCGGTGCCTCTCGAAGACCTGTTGGGGAACCTCGGGAACCCGACCGAGACATCCCAGGTCCCAGAGGATGTGGAGTACCGACGCGTGACCGCCACGGGCACCTGGGACCTCGAATCGCAGGTGTTGGTTCGGAACCGATCCCTCGGTGGCGCACCCGGCGGGTGGTTGCTCACCCCGTTGGTCCTCGACGATGGCAGCGAGGTCGCGGTTCTGCGCGGTTGGGTACCTCTGGATGCCGCGAACGCGGGTGCCCCCTATCCGGGGACCGATCCTGCATCGGGCGAGGCGGTTGTGACAGGTGTGGTGCAACGGACCCAACAAGGTGGAGGACTGGGAGCGAAGGATCCCGACACCGGCGTTCTCGACACCCTCGCCCGGGTGGACCTGGACCGCTACACCCAGCAACTCGAGGTTCCACTGGCGCCTGTGTGGATCGTCGCACAGAACACCGAACCGCCCCAGCCCACCGACGGTCTCAGCGTTGTGGAGGTCGAGGTGCCCGAACCGTCGCAGAACTTCTCCTACATGATGCAGTGGTGGTTCTTCTCGCTGATCGCCGTGGGCGGGTACCTGCTGATCCTGCGCAAGGTCGCGCAAACCCGGGATGACTCAAGGGGGTCCGGGAAGCGGCTCTCGGACGTCCCCGAGGATGATCCCCCAGAGGTGGTCGGTGTCTGAGGAGGATCTCCAGGAGCCCGATGGGGACTTGTCGGGCAAGGAGCCGGCCTCGTCGCGCGAACGGATCATGCGCGGAGCGTTGCGCTGTGTGGAGACCGGCGGGTTCACCGGGTTCTCCCTCGATGACGTGGCCCGGGAATCAGGACTGTCGCGAACGTCGATCTACCGCCACTTCCCCGGTGGTCGCGGCCAGCTGATCGAGGAGACCGCCACCTGGGAGGTCGGCCGTTTCTGGGCGCGCCTCGCCTCAGCGGTCGCAGACCTCGACTCCCTGGAGGACCGCCTGGTCCTCGGGCTCATGCAGGGCGCGGGTCAGATCCGTGCGAGCCGGATCGTGTCCAACCTGTTGGACCCGGAGATGGACGAGATCATCGACGCGCTCCGACCCGCCCAGCCACTCGTGCAGGCCGTGATGACGGACTACCTGGTCGAACTGCTCGAGGTCGAACAGAGCGCCGGACGCCTGATCGAGGGTGTCGATGTGCACGAGGCCGCCGACTACCTGACCCGGATGATCGTGTCGGTCATGACATCGCCGGCGGGTGTTGACCTGGGCGATCCCGACACGACCCGGGCGTTGGTGCGCCGCCAGTTCACCGCTGGCATCGTCGCAACCGATCCGGGTTCCCCGGCTGCACTGTGACCAACGACACCCTGACGAGGGTAGCGATGAGACAGAATCGGTCTTATTGTAACGAGTGATGGCAGGTCAACGCCCTGACGGGGGCAAGCGAACTGATGGGGACACACTGGTCGATGGGGTCGCCGGCAGGTCTGTCGGTCGGCCGTGCAGCGACGAGATCGACCTCAGCGAGGGCTCGACGGCGTCGGTTGTGCTCGATGCCGTGGCCACGTGCGCTGCGCGGTGGGGGATGGACAAGACGACCGTCGATGACGTGGCGCGGGAGGCCGGCGTGTCGCGGGCGACGGTCTATCGCCTCTTCCCCGGTGGAAAGGACTCACTCGTGGAGATGACCACCGAGCGTGAGGCCGTTCGGCTGGTGAGCGCTGTGGGTCGCGCGGTCACCTCCGAGGCTGATCTCGAAACGGCGATGACGGTCATGCTCAACACGGCAGCGCGCCTGCTCGATGCCGAGCCGGCACTCACCTACATGCGCGCCCACGAGCCCGCGACCCTCAGGCGCTTGCTCTCGATGCACCACCTGGACACGATCCTCGAGATGGTTGCCGATGCCCTGTCGCCAGGACTCGCCGGCTTCCTCGACCCCGAAGATGCGCGCGAGGTCGTCATCTGGGGTGCACGGCTCGTCGTGTCCTACTACCTCATTCCCGACCCGGCACGCGACCTCACCGATATCGACGAAGCGCGCCGGCTGGTGCGGAACCACCTGTTGGCGGGCATCGCCCCCGCGGCCGCCGCCGATGCCCTGGTGACCACACCCCACACCTGAACAACTCCCCGGAGGCCCCACCCGAACCGGAGCCGTCAAGACCGGCAACAAGAACAAC
Organism: Microthrixaceae bacterium; assembly: GCA_047972145.1. Lineage (GTDB taxonomy): Bacteria > Actinomycetota > Acidimicrobiia > Acidimicrobiales > Microtrichaceae > JAMLGJ01. The sequence goes on along the minus strand of JBKEAI010000245.1, from coordinate 4,694 downwards.
CACGAACCAGACAGTCCAGCAACAGAAGTCAACGACAACAGGAGCAACCACATGTCCATCGACGAGACGATGCCGACCAACGAGGCGATGATCGGCCGAGCAGACATCGATGACCTCGAGGCGATCCTCGCGGTCACCAACACCGAGCGTGACGCGGTGATCAGCCATGTGGAGCAGAACTGCGACGTGATCTTCACCTGGGACTACGACAAGGGCGCGAAGCCCTCGCTCGAGAAGCTCTACGAGAAGGCCAAGAACGCCCAGTGGAACGGGGCGACCGACCTCCCATGGGACACCGACGTCGACCAGGAGCAGGTGATCATGGCCAACGCGGAGGCCAACAACCCCGCCGGCATGGGCCTGCTCGACTTCGATGTGAGCGGCACCTCGTTCGCTTCGTGGACCGAAAAGGACTGGATGGCGTTCATGACCGAGAGCCAGAACTGGATGCTCTCGCAGTTCATGCACGGCGAACAGGGCGCACTCATCTGCACCGCGAAGATCGTCGAGACCGTGCCCTGGATCGACGCCAAGTACTATGCATCCACCCAGGTGATGGACGAGGCACGTCACGTGGAGGTCTTCGCAAAGTACCTCGACGACAAGCTGTCGGGCTACTACCCGGTCAACACCCACCTGAAGCTGCTGCTCGACGACATCGTCAAGGACGCGCGCTGGGACATGACCTACCTGGGCATGCAGATCATGGTCGAGGGTCTCGCCCTCGCGGCGTTCGGGTTCATGCACCAGATGACCACCGAGCCACTTCTCAAGCAGTTGCTGCGCTACGTGATGAGCGACGAGGCACGCCACGTCGCGTTCGGCGTGCTGTCGCTGAAGGACTACTACGCGGAGTTGAGCGATGCGGAGATCTTCGAGCGCCAGCAGTTCGCGTTCGAGGCCGCCGTGCGCATGCGTGACCGTTTCCTCCAACAGGAGGTCTGGGAGCGTATGGGCGTACCGGTCAAGGAGGCGATCGAGCTCGTGATGCTCACCCCGTCGCGTCAGATGTTCCAGATGATGCTGTTCTCCAAGATCGTTCCCAACTGCAAGAAGCTCGGCCTGCTCGATCGCAACGATGCGTGGCTGCGGCGTCGCTTCGAGGAGATCGGTGTGATCCAGTTCGAGGACTGGGTCGACACCGGCGACGAGTACGAGCAGTTCGCGCTGAAGGAACAGGAGCTCAACGCTTCGGCCTGACCGAACGGTGCGGCGGTAACGTCGTTTCGGTGGTTGCGCACGCAGAGTTCCCGGAGCCGAGCACCTCACCACACTTCGCTGTGCTCGTGGCGATGCGGGTGCGAGGTGTTCTCAGCACCGAAGCCTTGGCGGCCGCTACCGAGCTCGATCCGCTCGCCGTGCGCGACGTCCTCGTCGATGTCAGCGGGTCGGCACATGTCCGCCAGCACGCGACCACCCCAGCAGGCTGGGCGCTCACCGCACAGGGTCGCCGGCACGCAGAGGACCTGATGATGCGCGAGATCGACCGCATGGGTGCCCTTCGGGAGGTGCTCGCCGCATACCGGGATTTCCTGGGGCTCAACCCGGCGCTGTTGAAGGTGTGCAGCAACTGGCAGGTGCGCATAGATTCGACGGGTACCGAAGTCGTCAACGACCACGACGATGCGCAATACGACGCATCGGTGCTGGTGCGCCTCGGGGACCTCCACGCTCAGGCACTTCCGGTGCTCGATGACTTGGGAGCCACCTTGGGGCGCTTCGGCGGCTATCGCGAGCGGTTGACCTACGCGTGGGACAGGGTACAAAGCGGCGATGTGGAGTGGTTCACCAAGCCTACGATCGACTCATACCACACGGTCTGGTTCCAGCTGCACGAGGACCTGCTGGCGAGTCTGGGACGACAACGCAACGACGAGGCACGTTGAAACGCCCTATTGGTACCGATGCCCTGATGCACACGATCCCCCCCGCTACGGGGGAGAATGGCCGACGATGAGAACCGAACAGACCAACTCGAGGCAACTCGACCTGTACTGCACAGACCGCCTGGCGGCGCGGTGAACCCGCGCTTCGGGCGGGTCCTCACCGCGATGGTGACGCCGTTCGACGATTCCGGCGAGCTCGACCTGGGAGCAGCATCGGAGGTGGCGCAGTTCCTGGTGGAGACCGGTAGTGACGGCTTGGTGCTTGCAGGCACGACCGGGGAGAGCCCGACGCTGACCGACTCCGAGGCTGCGGCCCTGTTCCGCCGGGTGCGCGAGTCGGTCGAGGTGCCGCTGCTCGCTGGGGCGGGGTCGAACTCGAGCGCCCACGCGGTGGAGCTCACCAAGATGGCGGCCGACTGCGGCGTGGACGGGATCCTGTCGGTCACGCCCTACTACAACCGCCCACCCCAGTCGGGGCTGATGGAGCACTTCTGTGCCGTGGCTGCGGCAACCACGCTGCCGGTGATGATCTACGACATCCCGATCCGCACCGGACGCAAGGTCGAGACATCGACCCTCCTCGCCTTGGTCGCAGAATGCGACAACATCGTCGCGGTCAAGGATGCAGCGGGTGACCCGGTGGAGTCGGCCCGCCTCATCGCGGGGGCGCCCGATGGGTTCGAGCTGTACAGCGGCGATGACGCGATGACCCTGCCGCTTCTCTCGGTCGGCGCGGTCGGGGTCGTGTCGGTGGCCTCGCACTGGGCTGCTGCGCAGATGGGTGAGATGGTCGACTCGTACCACAAGGGAGACGTGATCGCCGCCCGACGACTCAACTCGCAGCTGGCGGCCTCGTTCGATTTCGAGAGCTCGGCGGACGCCCCCAACCCGATGCCCACCAAGGCGATGATGCGGGTGCTCGGGTTGCGTGTGGGAGGTTGCCGGCCCCCGATGACCGGCGATCCCGCCGACCTCGAGAGCCGTGCCCGTGCCGTGCTCGACGGGCTCGCCTGATGGCCGCTTCGAGGGGAGCCGCAGCTTCCAAGAAGGCCCCTGCATCCAAGGGGCGCAGTTCTTCCAAGGGGCGTAGTTCCTCCAAGGGGCGCGCCACCACCAAGGGACGTACGGGGAAGGCCAGGGGCCCCGGCACCGGAGGTGCATCGGCGGTGAACGTCACCTTCCTCGGCGGGCTGGGTGAGATCGGACGCAACTGCGCGGCGATCGAACAGGACGGCTCGATCCTGCTGATCGACTGCGGGCTGATGTTCCCCGACAACGACATGTTGGGCGTCGACCTGGTCCTGCCGGACTTCACCTGGCTGATCGAGCGGGCGGATTCGGTGATCGGTTGTGTGGCCACCCACGGCCACGAGGATCACGTCGGAGCGCTGTCGTACCTGCTGCGGGAGATCAGCGTGCCGCTGTACGGCACGGCCCTGACACTGGGGATGGCAAGGGGCCGGATCGAAGAGGCCGGCCTCGTCGGTCGCACCGAGTTCAACGTGGTCAACGATGGCGGTACCGCAAAGGTCGGGCCGTTCGAGCTGGAGTTCCTGCCCGTCACCCACTCGGTACCCGAGGGCGTCGCCACGGCCATACGCACCGCGCAGGGCGTGGTGCTGCACACCGGTGACCTCAAGATCGACCTCACCCCTGTGGATGGTCGGCTGACCGACCTCACCCGGATGGGTGCGATCGCCCACGACGAGGGGATCCGTCTCCTGCTGGCCGACTCCACCAACGCCGAGGAACCGGGCCATTCACGCTCGGAGTCCAGCGTCGGGCGGGTGCTCTACGACGTGATGCACGAACACGAGGGTCGGCGGGTGATCACCGCCTGCTTCGCCAGCCACATCCACCGGGTGCAGCAGATCGCAGACGCTGCGATCGCCTTCGGCCGACGGGTGGCCCCGCTGGGTCGCTCGATGGTCCGCAACGTGGCGATGGCTCGTGAGATGGGCCTGTTGAACATCCCCGATGCCTCGCTGGTGGACATCGAGGACGTGGACGACCTCGAACCCGGCGAGGTCTGTGTGATCTGCACCGGGTCACAGGGTGAGCCGATGTCGGCGCTGACGCGTCTGTCCCAGTCGGAGAACCGCTTCCTCAAGCTGACCCCCCGCGACACCGTGATCCTCAGCTCACACCCGATCCCGGGCAACGAGGCAGATGTGTCGCGGGTAATAGGCAATCTGATCCGCCAGGGTGCCGAGGTGGTCCACTCGGGCCTGCACGACGTGCACGCGACCGGCCACGCGAAGGCGGAGGAGCTCAAGTTGCTCCAGTCGGTGCTCCAACCGGAGTGGTTCGTGCCGGTGCACGGCGAGTATCGCCACATGGTCGCCCATGCGAACCTCGCGGTGACGATGGGTCGTCCGCGGGACCACGTGCTGGTCGCCGAGGACGGCGACCGGCTGGTGCTCGACGGTGAGGGGCTCCGCTTCGACGGACGCGTGCCCTCGGAGTACATCTACGTGCACGGCACCGTCGGCGACGTCGGCACGAGCACCCTCGCCGAGCGTCGGATCCTCGCGGCGGAGGGTGTGGTGACCGCGATCGTCACGGTGGACCGAAAGGCCGGCCGCATCGTCGCAGGTCCCGAGATCGCCACGCGGGGGTGGGTGCACGAGGCAGATTCCTCCGAGATGCTCGCCGACCTTGCCGAAAGGGTGCGAGATGCAGTGGAAGGTGCCCTTCGCGAGGATCTGCCGGTGCCCAAGATCGAGCGCACCATCCGTCGCACCGCCGGTGGATTCGTCTCCGAGCACACCAGGCGCAGGCCGATGATCGTGCCGGTGGTGCTCGAGG
>JBKEAI010000230.1:0-19819 GCA_047972145.1 Microthrixaceae bacterium | reverse complement strand
AGTCGCTCCTGCCCGAGTTGCTGAACGACGAGATGGTCTCCCTGGTGGCGATCGAGGACCCCGACCGGGAGTTCCTCCAGAGGACTGTGCAGCGCCATCTGGAGCTCACCGGTTCCGCGGTTGCAGCGGGCCTGCTCGATCGCTGGGACGATGCCGTCGGGGCCTTCACCAAGGTGATGCCCAACGACTACCAGCGGGTGCTCGACGCCACCGCCCGAGCGGAGAGCGAGGGCCTGGACGTGACCGAGACGATCATGGCGGCGGCCCAGAGATGATGGCCCCGCATTGCGGAGGAGGTGGGCGTGGTGCGCAGCACCCGGGTGCCCACCGGGAAGGAAGCAATGGGTGACATACGTGGGTTCCTGAAGCACGGTCGCGAGACACCGGCGCACCGCCCTGTGCCGGTGCGCCTGCGCGACTGGAAAGAGGTGTACGAGGAGTTCCCGCGCGAGGTGCTCCAGACGCAGGCGAGCCGCTGCATGGACTGCGGTATCCCGTTCTGCAACAACGGATGCCCGCTGGGCAACATCATCCCGGACTGGAACGACCTGGTGTTCAGGGGGGATTGGGAAGCGGCGGTCGAGCGTCTGCACGCAACCAACAACTTCCCCGACTTCACCGGCCGGCTCTGTCCGGCGCCCTGTGAGACCGCGTGCGTGCTCGGCATCAACCAGGATCCGGTGACGATCAAGGAGATCGAAAAGACCATCATCGAAGAGGCCTTCGAGCGCGACCTCGTCACGCCCCACCGACCGACCCGCTTCACCGGCCGATCGGCTGCGGTGATCGGGTCGGGCCCAGCGGGGCTTGCCGCTGCCCAACAGCTGACCCGTGCCGGGCACCGCGTCGTGGTGTACGAGCGCGCCGACCGCATCGGAGGGCTGCTCCGCTACGGGATACCCGAGTTCAAGATGGAAAAGGCGGTCCTGGATCGCCGGCTCGCCCAGATGCGCGCCGAGGGAACGGAGTTCCGTCGCAACGTGAACGTCGGAGCCGACATCACCGTCGAGCAGTTGCGTGCGAACTACGACGCGATCGTGGTGGCCACGGGCTCGACGACCGCACGTGACCTGCCCGTTCCAGGGCGTGAGCTCGCCGGGGTGCACCAGGCGATGGAGTACCTGCCGCTGGCCAACAAGGTGCAGCAGGGCGACCTTGATCCCGAGGAGCTCCCGATCGCAGCGGACGGCAAGCGCGTGCTCATCATCGGTGGAGGCGACACCGGGGCCGACTGCCTGGGGACCTCGCACCGCCAGGGTGCCCTCAGCGTGCACCAGTTCGAGATCATGGAACGCCCTCCCGAGGAGCGTCCCGAGAGGCACCCCTGGCCCACCTGGCCCTTCACCTACAAGGTGACCTCGGCCCATGAGGAGGGCGGGGAGCGCGTGTACGAGGTCAACACGCTCGAGTTCCTCGGCGACGCCGACGGCAACGTGCGTGCGGTGCGATTCTGTGAGGTGGAACAGACGTTCGTCGACGGTAGGCCGACGTTCGAACCCGTCGAGGGAAGCGAACAGGAACTCGAGGTGGATCTCGTGTTGCTCGCGATGGGCTTCACCGGACCGGAGCGCAGCGGCTTGCTCGACGACCTGGGTGTCGACTTCGACGAGCGCGGCAACATCGTGCGCGATTCGAACTGGGCATCGACGGTCCCCGACGTGTTCGTCGCCGGCGACGCCGGACGGGGTCAGAGCCTCATCGTGTGGGCGATCGCTGAGGGGCGCTCCTGTGCGGCGGCCGTCGATGCGCACCTGATGGGAGAGAGCGACCTGCCCTCTCCGGTGGAGCCCACCGACCGACCCCTTGTCTGAGGAGGCTCCCGGACCGCCCGGATCGCCCGGAGCGGTCCGGATCGTCATCGTCCACTGGAACCAACCCGACCAGTGCGCGGCGACGGTTGCCCAGTTGGCCCGCGGGAGCGTTGCGACGCGTGTGAGCATCGTCGACAACGGTTCCGGGGCCGACGAACTCGCAGCGTTGCGCACACAGCTCGACCGTGAACTGACCGAGGGATGGGTCGAGGTGATCGAGACCGGCCGCAACACCGGTTTCGGTCCCGGGGCGAACGTCGGATTGCGACGCTTCCTCGAACGCGCCAGTGACGGCGACTGGGTGTTCGTCGCTCCCCACGACGTGCAGGTCGCACCCGACACCCTGGAGCAGATCCTTGTGGCAGCGTCGGAGATTCCTGCGGCGGGCCTGTGCTGTGGGGACGTCGGCGACGCGATGGTGCCGGTGATCGATCCCTACTTCGGCGGCATGACGGTTCCCGGCGGAGGTGAGCGGGGATGGGAACAGGTGGACTACCCCCACGGCACCCTGATGGGCCTGAGACGGGAGTGCATCGAGGAGGTGGGCCTCTTCGATGAGCGCTACTTCTCCTACTGCGAGGAGGCCGACCTCGCGCTGCGCGCACGGCGCAAGGGTTGGCAGGTCGGCCTGGTGCGCGGGGCGATGGCGACCAACAGGGGGCTGGGCTCGTCGGTGTGGCGGGTGGACTTCCTCCAGACCCGCAACACCCTGTTGCTGGTGCAGGAACACTCCGGTTGGTACCACGCGTTCATCCGGATCTGGTTCACCGTCATACAGGTCGCGCGGGGGGTCGCGGATGCCAGGACCCGCCCGCCGGTGTTCGACGCCCGCGCTCGTCTGGCAGGGGTGTGGGCCTTCCTCACCCGGCGCTTCGGGCCACCTCCGCTCCGGTGAGATCCACCTCCGGTGCGGTCTCGCGGTCTGTGACCTCGAGCACCGACTGTGGATCATCCAGGGGGCGCCCGAGTGCCCTGCGGCGCTGATCCAGGCGCCACAGGACCAACACCGCCACGAGGTACATGCCGAGCGACAGTAGTTGGACCGTTCGGAAACCCCAGCTCATCGCGAGGATCGTGGTGAGGACCGACCCGATCACCGAGAACACCCCGTTGATCGCCCAGCCCCACGCCACGTACTCGTCGGGGTGCTCGCTCAGAGCGCCGACGGTGCGCAACCCGAAGGGCATGAACATCCCGAGGCACAGCCCGAGCGGTGCGAGCAACAGGAACGACAACCCGGCCCGCACGACGAACGGGGCCGTGAGGGTGCCGTCGATGAGCGACGGCAGAGCGAACCGGTAGAGCAGCGTGAGCACTGCGAGCACCCCGAAGAGCACCGGCAGCACCTTGGTCGGCTCCGCCGAGAACCTGCCCGACCACAACGCCCCGATGCCTGTGAACACCAGGATTGAAGCCAGGGTGACGGTGAGCGAGTAGCTCGGGTATCCGAGGTACAGCACGAGCTGCTGGATCATCGAGATCTCATAGAGCATGAATCCCAGGCCGAGCGCTGCGAAGTACACAGCGGAGGTGCCCTTCGCCGGCAGTTCGCGCCACTGGCGGCGGATGACCATGAACGGCAGGAGCAGGAAGATCACCGCGAACAGGGCGGAGGTCACCAACAGCAACAGGAGGACCCGCTCGCCGATCGCGTACTCGCGGAAGTCGACCGTGGTCGCCCTCGATATGTCCTTGACCACGTCGGTGAAGGGGGTGAAGTGCCAGAAGAACGGGGCGTCGTCGGTGATCGCGCTCACGTCGTCGGGGTACTGCGCCACGAGCGCTTCGAGGGCCTCCCCGTCGGGTGCCGCCGCCAGGTCGGCTATGGGATTGCCATCGTCGACCACGCCCGGGGCGTACACGACCCTGCTGTCGGTGGTGGACTCGACGCTCTTCACGAAACGGTCGATGCGTTCGGGTGTGAACGGGGCCTTGGACACCATGATCGTGGAGAGCCCACTGGTGAACGGGTCCTCCGAGGTGGCCACCAGAAGGTGCTGGGAGGGATCCTCGATGCCGAACTCCTCGAGAGCGGCGCGCGCGGTCACCACGTAGCGGGCGGTGCGGTTCGGTGAGTTGGCGAAGTCGACCTCCCCGAACTGAGCGACCGACACGCCGTCGTCGCTCAGCTTGTCGAGGGTCTCGAGGACCATGTCCTTGGTGTACAGGTAGCTCTCCGAGAGCACGAAGGCCCCCGAGGACGCCGCGTTGTTCGCCGCGTAGCTGTCGGGGGCGACGAACCACACGAGGTCGTAACCCCCGTCGCTGCGAGCCAGGTAGGTGCGTCCGTCACCCTGGGTGAGGTTCACGTTGTCGATCTCGGGGAGGTTCCCGGTGTAGTCGGCGAACTCACCGGTCAGCAGCCCGACGGTCACGGGGTTCAGCTCCACCGCGTCGATCTGCTCGGTGCCGTTGTAGAGAGAGGCGAGGATCTCGTTGCCTCCCGCCGAGCCGATGATCAGCTGCTTGGACGGGGGATCACCCAGCGTTGCGAACGGCCAGGCGCGCGGGTCGTCGTCGAAGCGCGTGAGGGACTCGACATCGCCGTCGAAGCGGTAGATGGCCGAGCCCGCGGTCCCGTCGTGCACGAGCACCTTTGCATCGTCGAGTTCGTCGAAGTCCTTCACATCCACCCTGAAAACCGGGCCCCAACCGCTGAAGTCCTGGCCCTCGTTTTCGACCTTGGAGGACTCGGTGCGCAGGTTCGGCAGGGCGTTCTCTCCGAGCGCGGCGAACAACACGAGCACAGCGCACGCCCCCAGTGCAGCCGGTTTCAGGATGCCCTTGACGTTCCAGGCGAACACAGCGCCGGTCGCTGCGAGCAGCGCACCCGCACCCATGATCACCGAAGGCGGCCCGAAGCCCGAGATCAGGAACACCACCACGACACACCCCAGGCCTGCCCCGATCAGGTCGGCGAAGTAGAGACGTCCAACCTCGGATCCGGCCCGCGCCAACAGGATCGACACCATCACCCCGATCGGCACGAACGACACGAACAGGGCGAAGCAGATCACCGCCAGGGCACCGAAGTTGCTGAAGGACTCCGAGGTGCCGTAGTCCCACAGGGCGACCGTGTCGATCGGCATGACCGCCACCACGCAGTAGCCCACGAAGACGGCGATCGCTCCGAGGAGCGCGAACACCCGCAACACCGAGGCGGTCCCCATCGAGCGCAGCCGCGGGGACAGGACGACCAGCGTCGCACCGCTCCCGAGGCCCAGCAGCGCGAGCCCGATGACGAGGTAGGTGTAGTAGTACCAGAGCTTGTAGGAGACGACCCTCGTGTAGGAGACCTCCAACAGAAGTCCCGCGAGGCTGACCGCGAAGATCGCCCACAGCGCTGCGGGTCGGCTCAGCCCGAGTGGTTGCGGTCCGCTGTCCCCGCCGCCCGTCGAGGCCTCTGGAAGCTGCTCTGAGGAGGGCTCCTGGTCGGGTTCGCGGCTGGTCGGGGAGTCACTCGGCACCGCACGAGACTACTAGTGGAGGGTGTCGGGGCCGTGTCTTCGGATGGCCACCGCTCCCTAGCCCCGCGCCCTCGGCGGCAGTTCACCACGTTCGGCCGCAGCCACGACGGGACGAACCTTCCAGAGGTACCAACCACTCACGGCCAGGCCGGCACAAAGCAGCAGGACGCCGGCGAGTATCGCTGTCATCCACAGCACCTGGTTGCGTTCGGCCAGCGCCCAGGCCCACTGGGGCCGCCGGGCAGCGTCGAGAAGTGCCCACACCGTGAGTGCCAGAGGTGCACCGAAGATCACCACGAGCACGACGGCACGGGCCAGCTCAGCCCAGGGCATCGCGGTGGCGGTCGAGGCGTTCGGCACCGGGGTCCATACCGGGTAGCTGCCCGGGATAGGAGCCGCTGTGACGGGTGACCAGGTCGGCCACCAGAACCTCCACCTGCGCCCACGTCGCTGCCCTGGGCGCAGGAAGGTCCCGGTTGTAGGGCTGTTCGAACACGATCACCGTGTTGCCGGACGCCCGCAGGGAGGCGATGTTGTGCGGTGCGTCCTCGACGTACGCATCGGCTTCCACCTGGGGCTTCTGGCCGAGGAAGCAGATGTCACGGTAGGGGATCCGGGCGTCGTCGAGCCACGAGACCGTATCCGCGACCACCCTTGCGTGCGACCAGTTGCTCACCAGGCGGTGCGTGATGATCCGTATCCACACCCCCGCGTCGGACAGGCGCCACAGTGCATCTGATACACCGTCGATGGGCGGGGCGGACCGGAACAACCCGTCCTCTGCCACCGCGCGCTGGTGGTGTTCGAGGAAGCCCTCACGGTCGAGACCCCATTCGGAGAAGTCCCAGGTGACCTCGGTGGTGAGCTGTGCCGGGTCGATGCCCCTGTGTCGTGCCACCGCCAACCGGAACGCTGCGTTGTAGTCGGCGCAGACCCCGTCGAGGTCGACCCCGAGGATGAACTCGCTCACGGCCGCCCTGCGCGCCTTGCGGCATCGGCGGCGAGCACCTCGAAGTTGGCCAGTGCAGCGTGCTGCCAGGTGAGCTCGGATGCCCGATCGAGCGCACCCTGTTCCAGGCGCGCCCGCAACGCCCGATCGGTAAGGACCTCTACCAGACGAGCTGCGAGGTCCTCGTCGGTGACCGCCAGCAGACCCGAACGGCCGTCGTCGACCGCGTCGGCGTGCCCGGCGATGTCGGTTGCGACCGCGGGGGTGCCACACGCTGCCGCCTCGGTGAGGGTCATTCCCCAGCCCTCGCGCACAGATGCGGAGGTGGCGACCCAGCTGCGGCGGTACAGGTCGAGCAGTTCCGCGTCGGAGATCCGGCCCGGAAGCCGCACCGAGGCGTCCAGGCCGAGCGCGTTGACCTCGGCTTCGATGTCGGGGCGTTCGTAACCCTCGCCGACGATCACGAGTTGTGCATCGGGCACCTTGTCCACCACCCGCGACCAGATCCGAACGAGGCGCCCGAAGTCCTTCACGGGGACCAGGCGCCCAACCGACATCGCCAACGGTGTGTCGTTCTTCGACCCAGCGGGGGAGAAGCCGGGGTCCACCCCGGGGGTGATCACCTGGAGGTTCTCCGCGGGGAATCCCAACCCGAGCATCTCCTCTTCGGAGGAGCGTGACAGCGTGACGATCGGCTGGTTGCGGTACAGGATCGGGCCCACCCTCTCCTCGAGGGCCACCCCCAGGTGGCCCAGAGGGCGGGGAAGGCTCATGTGCCACATCGGCCCGTGGATGTGATGCAGCCAGACCATCCTCGGCCCGCGCCGCCAGATCGGTGACGCGAACGGCATGCCGTTCCAGATCTCCACCAGCGCATCCGCGCGGCCGTACACCCCGAGCGACTCGGCCACCGCTGCGCGGGGGAACACCGAATAGCGGCTGCCGCGACGAACCACCCTGTAGCCGTCGCGCAGGTCGAGCTGTGGGCGGCCTCTGGAGTAGGACGTGCGGTGGGTGACCTCCAGGCCTGATTGAACCCACACGGAGGTGATGTTGTGGGCGTGGATCTCGCTGCCGCCGGCCTCGTCGTCGTCGAGATCGCGCCACGCCAGCATGTGCACCGTGCGGATCCCGGCATCGTCGGCCAACTCCGCGATGGCGCTCTTGACCGAGTCGTCGGCGACAGGGGTGTTCAGCAAGGCTTCTATGCTACGCAGCAGCGGGCGACGATCCCGGAACCCGCCATGGCTGGAACACCGCGACAGAACGGACAGGACGCTTGAAGCTCACCGGCGAACGCCCGATGCAGGGTGAGACACCCGATTCGCTGCTCGCGCTGCACGCAGCGGGGTACCGGGAGGTGCGCGGGCGGATGGCCGACGGGCGCTTCCTCGACGTCGGCTGCGGCATGGGCGACGAAAGCGTGGACTTCACGGGACCACAGCGTTTCGTGGTCGGCGTCGACTACGACGCGGAGACCGCCGCCGCTGCGCTCGCCACCCACGGCGGTGAGGGGCTGCGCACCGAGTGCGCGGATGGAGCCCGGCTGGGTCTGCGCTCGGATTCCTTCGACAACGTGTGCTCGTCACACATAATCGAACACTTCACCGAACCACAACATCATGTGCGGGAGGTCGCCCGCGTGCTCGGCCCCGCGGGCAGCGCGTTCTTCCTCACCCCCAACGAGCCCGCCGACTTCGAGAATCCGTACCACGTGTACCTGTTCACCGCCGAGACGTTGCGCTCGATGCTCGAGGAGCACTTCGCTGAGGTGGAGATCCACGGTCTCGAGGGCAACGAGGCGGTCCTCGAGGACTTCGCGAAGCGTCGCGCGATGGCCGACAGGTTCCTCAAGCTGGACCCCTGGGGCCTGCGCCACAAGCTTCCGCGCTCGGCCTTCGTGTGGTTGCACGCGACTGGGCGGCGGGTGGCCTACCGGTTCACCAACACCGACCAGACCGGTGGCGCGTCGGGGATCACCGGCGACGATCTGTTCCTCGGCGACGAGGCCGACATCACGGACCGGACCCTCGTGCTGTTCGCGGTGTGCCGGAAGCCTCTTCACTGAGCCCGGTGGCGCCCCGCGGATCGCTGCGATCCGGTCCCGATCGGCGAACGTGCGCCACGACGACGTCGAGCACCAGCAGGGCGACCGCTGCGAGGGTCCACACGTGGGTCACCTCGAACAGGTTCATCCAGTTGAAGTCGACCAGGTAGTCGCCCCTTGCCTGTTTGGCGATCACAAAACCCGCCGCCGCGGCGAACAGCACCGGTCCGGCCACCCTCACGAGAACCTGACCGCGCGCGGCAAAGAGGGCGCACATCGCCGTCACGGCGACGATCGCGCCGACCATCCAGCCCATGAACACCAGCGCGATAAACCCTGCGGCCAGAGAGATCCCCACCGACCTGCCGAGTGAGACGGGCATGCCATCGGGGTCGAACACGGCGATCGGTCGGACCCGCATCGGTGCGATGTCGCCGTCGGGTGAACCCGTGATACGTGGGCGGCGGATCAACACGAGAGCGACGCACACGAGCACCCCCAACCCCGACAGCCCGAGGGCGATCCACACCGTGGCCTGCGGAGCGAACCGGATCGTGATGGTCGCATCCGCACCGACGACCTCGGGGTCGACCCTCCAGCCGTTCGCGTAGCCGTTCACCAGGGTGGACTCGCCGAGGTCGAACTCCCCCGAGCCGTCCGCAGAGGTTGCGGTGGCGGTGAACCCGGGACTGACGGACTCACCCAGCACGACCCAGTAGGGGTCCTCTGCACCCTGCACGTCGGTGCGCCAGGCGAGATCGCCGGTCTGTTCGCTCGATGACCCCGGTGGTGCCGCCACGGGTTCGGGTCCCGCGACGATGGTGTCACGGCCCGGCGCACCTCCCGGAGCCGACGCCAGGGCGACCCTCTCGAGGTCGAAGCCGGATTCCGCCCCGGGTTGGGTCACGAGTTCGCTGCGACCCTGGCCGATGTCGACCGGGGCGCAACCCGCGTAGTCGATCAGGGAGCCCTCCAGCGCCGCACCCACGGTGCCCTCGAGGCGTACGGGGACCGCCTCACCTTCGATCCGCAGGAGGTCATCGCGGCATCCTTGGGGCAGTGGTGCGTCAGGTTCGGGCACGGTCGCCGCTACCGGGATGGACACTTCGACGATCCCGACGGGTAGCACCGTCGTGGAGCCCCCGAACCAGTCGATCGAGTTCGCCTCGTCGACCTCGTCGATGGTGATCGCGAGCTCGGTCACACCCGACGCGCTGTATGGGAGGGTCACCTCGATCGCTCCAGCTGCACCCACCTCCCGGTCCCCGACACCGACCTCGGGCACATCGACCGCCTCGGGAGCTCCGCCGTCGGCGGCGATCGAGACGCGCGTCGGAACCGAGTGCAGCCCATCTCGGCGCAACAGGATCGGCAGGCCATCGATGTCGAAGGGCTCCTCGCTGCGGATCGTGAGGGTCTGCCCGGTCGGGAAGTTGATCGGGGTCTGCCAGGCGGTTGTGTCGTCACCGTCGATCGCCGAGGTGCCACGAGAGCGCAGGTCCCCCGGCAGTCGTGACGTCGACTCAGCCCGCGCACCGGTCACGCCCAGCAGGTCGTCGACCACGGAGTCGGCCAACTGCGTGCTCATGCGCGCTGTTCCGTACGCCGTGTAGGAGCGCGCGACGGGAGCGTCGACGTAGCGACGCAGGACCGTCTCCTCGTCGCTCACGACCACTTCCGCGGGATTGGCCGCACGACGGGTGAACAGGTAGGTGAGCGGGTGATCGATCGACGACGGCCCGGCGGCATCGAGGAGCTGGGTCGGCGGGCGCACCCACTCGGTGACGGGTTCGACACCGGGAATCCCCAACTCGGCGATGCCGACATCGGACACCCCCACATACCGGTCGAGGCGGGGCAGGTTCGTCTCGGTGATCTTCACCCGCAGTGTCGAGAACCTCACGTCACCTTGCAGTGGTATCACCTCGGGAGCGACGCCCGGTCCTGAGCCTGAGCCGAGCGCAACGGTGTACGGCCCATCGGAGTCGAAGTAGAGCTCCACCTGCGTGATCCAACGGTTCGCGTCGCGTTGGGTCTGCTGGATGGTGATCTGGTCGGTGGTGACCGGCTTGTCGAGCTCGATCTCCAGGTACTCGCCGCGCGGCTCGTCGAAGGCCCCCACCCTCCATGCCGTCGAGGGGTCACCGTCAAACGCCCGCGCGGCCCGGTCAGATGGCGTGTAGGAGACCGGGTTGCCGTAGGCCGAGGCTGACACGGTCGCGCCTCCAACCTGTTCGGAGACTGTGAACGTCGGGTCCGCACCGCCGTCGGTGTCGGCGTCGGCGTCATCTCCTGCGGCCTCATTGCCTGCGATGTCGCCTGGAGCCTCGGGGAACTTCTCCAGGCGGTTGTCGGCGGGATCGACCTCCAACGGCTCCTCCCCGGCACGTTCGGTGTAGCCGTCGTTCTCGCGCACCGAACCCCAGCGGCGCGCCTGGCGGCGGTTGGTGTCGGTGACCACCAGCTGTGCCCCCGGGGTCGCCAACTGCTGATCGAGGGCCTCCCGGTCACCGGTGAACGAAGCGCTGTAGAGAAGTATCCGGTCCGGGTCGAGCGCGCCGATCCCCGCCCAGGCGACAACACCGGCGCCGTCTCCCGCCAACAGGGTGGGGGAGTCTGCTGACACCGTGCGCGCGATCGGGCGTCGGTCCTGCACGTCGAACAGGCTCACAGCCGGGGCGTGCTCCCAGTAGGTCGGGGTGCCGAGGCGCACCTCGTCGTCGAGTCGCAGCAGCCCTGTCGTCTCGTTGGACACTTCCGCCCCGAAGGACTCAGGCGATGACAGGCCGGGGGTCTCGTTGAGCTGGTGGTAGGTGATGTCGGGGCGCGGGGTCCTGAAGCGTTCGTACTGGAGGTCACCACGTTGGGCGATCGTGCCGATCCCCATGAGTTGGGCGACCGGGGTGATCGCCCGCGGGTCGAAACGTCCCTCCTGCAACGGCAGATCCCAGGCGTTGAGCAGGTCTGCCGACGCAGGGGTGCCGTAGGGGATCAGCTCGCGCGCTGCGTAAGGCCGGTCGATCAGCCCCGGGGTGATCGGATCGACGGTGTTGCCCCAGCGGTAGGACGCGAAGTCTGTGCCGGGGGTCTCGTACACGCGGGTGTCGTGGTCACCCGCGTCCATCGCGGCCGCCGCCTCGGTCCAGTACCCGGGGACCTCCTCGGGGCGCTGGAGGTTGCGATCGACCATCTCACCGGCGAACAGGGCCCATTGGTTGGCACAGATGGCCACGAGCAACACTCCGGCGACAGCGGTACCGGCCCACCGGTTGCGGGCGTTCGGTCGGGAGGCGACCGCGGCGACGACCGCGGCGAGCAACACCGCAAGTCCGAGGGCGATCAGGGGAACCGCCCGCGGCGTGGAGCGGAACGCGAGGCCCGAGTCGCTACGGGTCCACTCCTTGAACACCGCCCCCGCCGGTGTGGATGCATCCCAGGGATGGGCCCCCACACCGCTCACGAGGCCGACCGCGACGAGCAGCGCGAAGAAACCGCGGTTGCGGAACCGGGTCAGGAACCCCGACAGGAGTGCCACCCCCGGGATAGCGAAGCTGAGCACCAGATGCGGGATCGACTGCACCATCCGTTGGGCGGGCTCGATCCACGCACCGAGAGCGTCGCGCCCGTAGAAGAACCAATAGCCGAGCCCCCGGATCAACTCGGTGGACAGCGCCGCGTTGGCGACGGTGTAGTAGGTCTCGGTGTAGCGCAGGATCGGTATCCCGTAGGTGCCCTGGAGTGCGAGTCCGGCGACCCACCACAACGAGGTGATCCCGGTCAGCGCAGCAATCCGCAATCCGGCGGCCATCGCATGGCGGAACTGCACTTCGCGTGTGACCCAGATCGCGTGCACCAACCACAGAAGAGGCCCCGCCATGACCAACAACAGCGAGGTGGCGTTCACCCCGCCCACGGTGAGTGTCACCAGCGCGAACACCGCAGGCCAACGCCAACCGCCCCGGTGGACCGACCGCGACGTGAGTCCGATCAGCCAAGGGAGCCCGGCGAAGGGCAACAGGATCACCGAGATCCGCGCCCCGTAGTGCAAGAGGTAGGGCGACAGGGCGTACGCGAACGAGGCGACCGTGAGACCGGGGCCGACCCAGCGCAGCTCGCGCAGCATGAAGCGCACGCCCATGCCCGCAGCGAAGATGATCGTGCCCAGCCAGAGGCGCTGGGCGATCCAGTCGGGCACCCCGATCGTGTCGAAGAACCAGTACCAGGGCCCCATCGGCCAGAGGTAGCCGATGTTCTGGTGTGTGACGGTGCCCAACCCGATGTGGGTGTCCCACATGAGCGGAGCACGGCCCAACAGTCGCGATGGATCCAGGTAGAGGTAGGACTTGGTGTCCGCACCCACCACCCCCGGGGCGGTCAACAACAGCGGCACGTAGGCGACGACACCCAACGCCAGCACACCGATCGGTACCCGGCGGAGATCGGCCAGGTACTTCACCGATCGTCGTGCAGGGTCGTCGGAGACCTCCTCGGCCGTCGTCGCTGCGCTACTCATGCATGGCTGTGTTGCTCATGGGACCGCCGCGAATCTACCGGTCGGGCACCTCTGGCCTGAGACCAACCCGCTCGGGACCTGAGCGGAGAGGGGCCCGGGTTGGTTCCAAGGTGCCGGCTGACCGTCGGAGCCTCACCGCGCGGTCCGCCATCCCACGGGTGGGCCGTCCTGGCCGTTGCCTACTCGAGAGGGTGGGTCCGGAGGGTGGGTCCGGAGGGTGGGTCAAGAGGGTGGGTCAGGGATCACGAAGTCGAAGGGCTCCAGGAGCCATGGCGTCAGCTCCAAGCGGTCCGGGACGGTTCCCCCGAGGACGAAGGTCGCCATAGCCGGTGTGTCGAACTGGGAGCGCCAGGTGGTGATCCCCGTAGCCATGACGCCCGGAAGAAGGGCCGTGAGAACCAACAGCCCCCCGGCGCCCCACACGGCGACGCGCTCGCGCAGCACGGCGGCGATCCAGAGAGCTCCCGCTGCGAGGAGCGGCGCTGTGATCACCGCGTAGACCCTCGTCTCGTCGAGGGTGACCACCACCGGCACGAGTGCCAGCAGCGCCACGGTTGAAGCGACTAGACCAGCCGTGCGGACACCCGATGGCACGTTGTCAACGACGGTCAGTGCTCGACCCGAGCGCTGGAGGACCACGGCGCCGAGGAGGGCTGCCAGCACCAGCCACAGCGGTCCCCACAAGCTCCAGAGCAGAGCCACCGGCTGCTGGGTGTGATGCTCGACGAAGGAGCTCAAGCCGAGTTCCAGGTACCTGGTCCGCGGTGTGGAGATCACGATGTCGTTCACCCAGAACCAGATCTGTGTGAGCACCCGCCCGATCAGCACCCCACCGACCGCCGCTGCCACTCCCACCCCCGCGCGGCGCAGCGAGCCGTCCGTTCTGTGGTGCGCAGCTAGCTCCACAGGCTCATCTCGCACCACAGAACGGGGGTTGGGGGAACGGGGGTTGGGGGGTAGGTGGGGAGGGAGGAAGGTGCGGAGGGTGCCGGCTGCGGCGGCCATGAACACGGCCTGTTCGGGATGGGTCAGCCCTGCGATGACACCGAGGGCGACGACCGCCCACCAACGACGGGCCAGCACCATCGCGATCCCGCACATCGCGGTGAGGGGATCGGGCTGGCCGAGGAACTGCATCGACACGGTCACCGCCGGCGACGCTGCGATCAGCACCGTGAGCGCCCGTGCCGCCCGGTAGCCGAAACGGCGGTACGCCAGGTACACGACCGCCGCCCACCCCAGGACCAGCACCACCAGATGCAGCCGCGCGATCTCGTGCGGAGCGCTCTGGCCGACCAGCCAGGCGAGCGAGGTGAGCGACACGTCGGTGAGCATGTAGTCACCGGCGAGAGCGCCCCCGAAGGGGTTGGTGCCGGGGTTGGACGCGATCAGCGACACGAACGCCAGGTTGGGAGTGGCCCACAAGCCGTTGTGGACCAAAGCGGCCGCCACGGAGCCGGCCCACCACCCGAGCAGCCGCCACGACGATGGCTCGGTGTCGGCTCGCATCGCCCGACCGTACCTGCGCAGCCTCCCGGGAGCGGTCACCGGGGGCCCCCGGGAGCGCCGGTAGCATCGCTGCCGTGGTGCAGACCGCCGCGGTCGGGCGGCCGACGAAGTTCCCGTATGTGGCCGCACTCGACGGCCTGCGCGGCATCTACGTGCTCGTCATCGGGCTGTTCCACTTCTCGATCACCGCCGGCTGGGATCCACGGCGCGACATCTTCCCCGGGTCGTTCTTCGCGCCTTCGGCGTTCTTCACCCTGTCGGGCTACCTGATCACCTCGCTACTGCTCGCAGAGCGCGAACGCACCGACACCATCGACGGTCGAGGCTTCTGGGGACGCCGCTTCCGTCGCCTCCTTCCGGCCTCGGTAGCTGTGATCGTCGCCGCAGCGATCCTCACCGCGTTGTTCCCCGACCTGTGGGGAAGGTTCCCCGGCGTGGACGCCGCGGGTGGGCTGTTCTCGATGTCGAACTGGCAGGCGATCCGCCTCGCGGAAGCCGACGGTGCGGTCGGCCTGCGTTCGTTGGGTCCCTTGAGCGTGTTCTGGTCGCTCGGACTCGAAGAGCAGTTCTACCTGGGCCTGTTCACCATCGTGATCCTGACGGGAACCCTCCGGCACCGGACGAGGGCACTCACGATCGCCCTGGTCGTGGTGGCAGCGCTGTCGGTGACCACCCAGGTGCTCATGCACGGCTCGCTCGCGAGGGAGTACTTCGGGACCGACACGCGCGCGGCGGAGGCGGTTGCAGGATGCCTGCTGGCTCTGTGGGTACACCACAGGGGCCTGCCACGCAGCGGAGCCTGGGCGTGGATCGGGATCGCCGCGACAGTCCTCGCGTTCGCCCTGTGGGGGTATGTCCCAGAGGACGCTCCGTGGGTGCTCACCGGTGGGCTGTCCGCCTTCTCGCTGGTGACGATCGCGATGATCATCGGGGCGAGTGTGCCGGGCCCGCTCAGGATCGCGCTCTCGAACAGGCCGCTGGTGGCGTTGGGGCGGATCAGCTACCCGGTCTACCTGACCCACTGGCCGATCACCCTGATCATGAGCCCCGACCGCATGGGTTTCATCGGTTGGCCGTTGATCGCAGCACGCTCGGTGGTGACCGTCGCCGTGTCGTGGGCGTTGTTCCGCTGGTTGGAGACCCCGATGCGCACCTGGAGCTGGGCTCGGTGGCCACGGGGCCTGGTCATCTGGGGTGTCCCGGCCGCGTTCGCTCTGGTGCTCACCACGTGGAGCTCCGGCTGGGGCTGGGTCACGTGACCGCAACCCTGGGTCACAGCGGAATGCAGCACCGTGGCGCTACGACACGCTCGTTCGGCCTGGACGTCGCGCGGGCGTTCGCCGCACTCGGGGTGCTCGTCACCCACGTGGCGTTCGCATCGGGCATCGTGGCGCCGCAGCGCTGGTCCTCACCTCTGCGCGAGGTCCTGCCCCGCCTCGACGTAGGCGTCACGATCTTCTTCGTGCTCTCGGGCCTGCTCGTGGGGCGACCGTTCGTCCGGCGGACCCTGAAGCGCGAGGAGATGCCCGAGTTGCGCCGCTACGGCATCCGACGGGTGTCGCGCATCTATCCGGTCTACTGGGCCGTGCTGGCGGTGACCTTGATCACCGTGGGGCGGGGTTCGCCCGGCGAGGTCATAGCAGACCTGCTGCTGGTGCACATCTACGTCCCCTCGTGGGCGATCGGCCCCATCACCCAGAGCTGGTCGCTGGCGACCGAGATCGCCTTCTACGCCTTCCTTCCCGCCTGGTTCGCGGTTCTGCGCAGGAGGCTCGATCGCGACGGAATCACCGACCCAGAACGCCGCGCCCGTTGGATCGCAGGAGGACTCGTAGTGTGGGTGCTGATCGCGATCGGGTGGCGCACCGGGGTGGTCATCGGGACCGACACCTACGACTTCTCGATGCCCGGTGCGGTCGACACCCGCGGCGCTCTGCTCACGTGGCTCCCGAACCACCTCGACGCGTTCGCGATCGGCGTGGGGATCGCCCTCGCCCTCGAAGCGGGCTGGGCTCGGCGCCTCAACTTGTCGATGCGCACCGCGTCCTACGTCGTGGCGGCTGCCGCTCTGTGGGTCGCGTCGACCGGCTTGGACCTGCCGGTGACCTTCACCGGGTTCGACGGCCCACAGACACACCTGCGGCACCTGCTGTTCCTCGTCGTAGCGGCGGGGGTGATCCTGCCCAGCGCGTTCGCGGGAGCCGACGAAGGCACCGCTGCGTGGCACCCTCCACCGTGGCTGGCCAGGCTCGCTCTCGGAGCGGCGCTGTCGAGCTACGGGGTGTACCTGTGGCACCAGTGGGTCACCCAGGAGTGGTTCTCCGAGCGGGGCCTGGCCGACTTCCAGGCTCCGTTCCCAGCGGCACTCGGGGTGGTCGTGGTGGGCTCGACCGCCCTGGCCGCGCTCACCTACTGGTTCGTGGAGCGACCGGCGACCACGCTGGCGACCGGCGTCGGGGGTGGGTTGCTGCACGAACCGCCCCGGCGTCTCGGGCCCCAGCGCAGCCTCGACGGCCTGCGCGGGATGGCGATCGTCGCGGTGCTCGGCACCCACATCGTGTTCCTCGACGCAGGCTCGCGGACCTGGGCGTTGCGGGGCGGATTCCTCGGCGTCGACGTGTTCCTGGGGCTCTCGGCGTTCCTCATAGCGGCGGTACTGCTGCGCGAGCTCGACGAGCGGGCATCAACCCAACCCGCTGGTGACCCGTCGACACCGGGCTTCGACGTGCGGTCCTTCGCACGCAGACGTCTGAGACGCCTCTACCCACCTCTGGTGGTGTTCCTCGTGGTGGCTGGGGTGATCTCGGTGCTCGTGCTTCCCACCACCGCCGGCCAACAGCTGGTGCAGACCGTGCTGGCGCTCACGTTCGTCTCCAACTGGCAGCTGAGCTGGGGAACCCATCCACCCTTCGACATGGCGCACCTGTGGTCGCTGTCGCTCGAAGCGCAGTTCTACCTGTTGATGGCACTGGGCCTGTGGTTCGGTCGTCGCCACCTACGGCGCTCCGACCTGATCGTCGCGGGCCTCACGATCGGTGCGGTGGCGGTGTGGTTGTGGCGCCTATGGCTCTATCACCGCGGTGTGGAGCTACCCGCGCTGTACGAACGCACCGGAGCGCGGGCCGACTCGATGCTGCTGGGTGTGGCGGCGGCGTTCATCTGGCGCAGTGCGCTGGTGCCCGAGAATGCCCTGCGCAGGGTCGGGGTGGCCGCGGCGTTGTTCCTTGCAGGCGCGATGGTGCTCTCGAGCGACGGGTCGCCCTGGCTGTTCGAGGGCGGGTTCACGCTCGTCGCCGCGGCCTCGGCTGCGATCGTGCTGGCGGCCGCGACCGGAACCGGTGTGGTCGCTGCGATCGGGCGGTGGGCACCGCTGCGTTGGGTGGGTGAGATCTCCTATTCGCTGTACCTGTGGCACCTGCCGATCTACATCTGGACCGTCCAGGCCTTCGGTGACGATGCAGCACTACCGGTGAAGATCGCTGTGGCGGTACCAGCGTCGTTCCTCGCCGGCTGGGTGAGCTACCGCCTTGTGGAGGTGCGGGTCCTTGCCCCCTGGCGTCGTGCAACCTGAGCACCACCGACCCGGTTCGGCAGGTGACTGTCGGTTGGAGCACCTCGCTCAACCCTGGGGCCCACAGATCCTCGATGTACTCGCGGGCACGGACACCCGGTAGGGCTCGGCGGCGGAGGTGGCTACCGGTGCGTCCTCGGGCATCTGGAGTCGACTGAGGCCGGTCGGAACGTCGAGTGAACGCGGTGGGGCACCGAAGCGGGACACCTCCAGCGCGTCGGCATCACCGGCGAGCTCCACGATGTCGAGGAACCCACCTGGTGCGACGATCTCCTCGGTCGTGCACCCCGTCAGGTCAGCCGGAACGTCACCCACGACAGGCTCCGGTGCGACCAACCCGATGTTGTCGAACAGCAGGCTGGACGCGGCCTCGCGTTGATCCGCACGACCACCGATGCCACCGGCCGCAGCACCTGCCAGTGGGGACCCAACCGTCGCGACTGCATCCAGGTAGTCGGTGGCATGCACCGGGACGAACGACAGCGGCCCGATCACCTCCTCGGGCCCCATGCGGTCTGCCCCGACGGCCTCGGCGGCATAGAGGTTGGTGCGAAGCCCCGGCGCAGCCTCTGCCACCTGGTCGCTCCAGTCACCCATCTCGTCGATCAGGCGGTAAGCCCCGACGACGAGCACCAGCGTCGCCAGCACCACCCCGCAAAGCCGGACCGGTGCCCACCAACCCGGGAGTTCCCGTGGCATCGAACGCACCAACGCCGGTGCGAGCGCGACGGCAGCGCACACCACGTAGGCACCTATCGTCCAGCCGTAGCGCAACTCGTCGGGCGGGATCGGAGGGAATGTGCCCTGGCGGGTGAGCGACGTGAGAGCTGCGAAGGCGAAAGCCGCCGCCAGCGCTCCGAGGACCCGCGGATCGACCCGTCGCGAGTTGATCACCACGCGAGCGATAGCGGCGAGGAGCAGCGAAGCGATCAGCAGTCCGAGCCACGGATTGCCGGCCGCGATCGACGTCGGACCGGCCCACAGCATCCGTAGCAGGTATGGCACGACCTGCCCGACATCGGTGGAGATCTCGTTGGCTTCGCGGTGCGACAGCCACCAACCCAGCCACAACACCGTCGACACCGACCATGCCACCCACACTCGAGCGCGGCTTCGACGCACCAACAACTCGACTCCCACCGCCAGCGCGGCGACCACGCCGAGACCGCTGGCGGCCAGGGCCACGGCCAACCAGAGGCCGATCGCCACAAGGTTCCCTGTGGGAGGCTCGGAGTCGGCCGCGGAGCGACCAGGACCTCCAGCCCGGGTCGTCGACTGTGCGTCGGAGACCGCCGCAGCACCATCGCCTGAGCGAGAGCGATGATCCTGGCGGCCATCGCCGACAGCGGAGCTCTCGATGCGGTCCAGGTGCCACCACACGGCGAGCAGCGCCGCGATCGGTAGCGAGAAGTTCATGAGGAACGGGAACATCACGTTGGTGGTCCCGAAGCTGTTCCACATCACCGCTGCAACTGCCAGCACCGCCACGACCGTGCTGACCCGTGACCCGGCGAAGCGCACCAACTGGAAACCGAGCACGACCAGCGCGACGAGGCCTACAACCCGGTAGGGGAGGTAGGAGCCGACACCGACCGTGTTGAAAAGGAGCTGGTAGATCCCCGCTGGCAGTAGGGAGAGATGCCCGTTGAACGGTTCGAGGAGGTTGCCGCGGTAGTACTCCGCGTAGATGTTCCAGTCGTCGCTGAAGAACCACAGCCGGCGACCCACCCAGCCGGCGACGACCACGAGCGCCACCACCACGGCGATAGGCCAGACGGATCGCGTTGGGCGGAGTCCCGCGCCAGGAGATGCGGAGGAGGGGGTGCCGGTCGATGGAGAGTCACGACCTGGGGGCCGCGGGGTGTGCTGGGCGCGGGCGTCCACGAGCGTGGGAGGTTATCGAAAGATCACCCTGTGCCCGTCTATGGTCAGCGGGTGACCGACGGCGCGGA
>JBKEAI010000235.1:0-15993 GCA_047972145.1 Microthrixaceae bacterium | reverse complement strand
GTCACACGTGCTCGACGGTGCGACCGCGGATGAGATCGCTGTGGTGGCTCGTAGCGATGCCGGGCTCGGGGTCTTCGTGGTGGCGGGCGACCAGGTCCAGGCGACACCTGTCGAGGCGATGTATCCCACGATGCCGGTAGCAACGGTGGCGCTCGGCGGGGTGGAGGTAGCGGGTGAGCGGGTGCTGGTCGAACCCGGTGACCCTCGGGCCTGCGATGTGGTCGCTGCCGCGATGCACGAGGCGACCGTGGCGATGGCGTTGACCACGGTTGCGGCATGCCGGTCGGTCCTCGAAGCCACCGTGGAGTACGCGAAGGTGCGCCAGCAGTTCGGCCGGCCGATCGGTTCGTTCCAGGCTGTCAAGCACCGCCTGGCCGACTGCTACCTCGCGGTGGAGCGCGCGGATGCCTTGGCGTGGTTCGCGGCGCTCGCCATCGCGGAGGACGACCCGCGCGTTCCGCTCGCCGTCGCGATGGCCAAGGCGGCCACGGGTGACTGCACAGAGCTGCTGGTGCGCGACGGCCTCCAGCTGCACGGCGGCATCGGATACACGTGGGAGAACGACCTGCACTTCGTGCTCAAGCGGGCGATCACCGGCGACCAGCTCTTCGGTGCAGCGGAGTTCCACCGCGCACGCGTCGCAGAGCTGCTGGACCTCACAGCTTCGACCGGGGCAGCGGCATGAAGCTGAGCTTCGACGACTCGGTGGAGGCCTTCCGAGGGGAGTTCCGCGCCTGGCTCGAAGTCAACCGGCCCGACCCCGCGCTGATGGCTGCCGAGCCGCCGCTGTCCACCGGCCATGCGCCCGACTGGGTACGCCGGTGGACCCGCACGATGTTCGACGGTGGCTGGTTGGTACCGGGCTGGCCACCAGAGCTCGGCGGGCGCAACGCAGGACCGCTCGAGACGTTCGTGGTGCTCGAAGAGCTCGCCAAGGCGAAGGTGCCTCGCACCACCAACGTGCAGGGCCTCGGCATCGTCGCCCCGTCGATCGTCGACTACGGCACACCCGAACAGATCGAGGCCTACGCGATGCCGATCCTGCGCGGCGAGGCCACGGCGTGTCTCGGCATGAGCGAACCCGATGCCGGTAGCGATCTCGCGTCGCTGTCGACCAAGGCGGTGCTCGAAGGCGACGGTGAGAGCGCCGAGTGGGTGATCGACGGCCAGAAGGTCTGGACCTCCGGTGCCAACTACGCGGACTTCTGCTTCCTGTTCTGTCGCACCGAACCCGACGCCCCCAAGCACAAGGGCATCTCGATCCTGTTGGTTCCGATGGACACAACCGGGGTGACCGTGCGGCCACTGCCCGAGATCGTGCACCACGACACACCGGATCTCAACGAGGTGTTCCTCGACGGGGTGCGGGTGCCCGCGACCAACCTCGTCGGCGAGCGTGGCGACGGTTGGGCGATGGCGAACGGTTCGCTCGCACACGAGCGCGGCATGGTGTGGGTCACCGCGGTGATGGGCCTCGAGGAGACACTCGGCGAGCTGCTCGCCCAGGCTCCGGCGATGCTGGAGCCGATGGGGCCCTTGGAACGGGCGATGGCCACCGATGAGATCGTGCGGATAGCGATCGACACCCAGGCCGCGCGCTGTCTGGGTCAGCGCGCGTTCGCGAAGCTCGCACGCGGGGGCACCGCTCCTGAACAGGCGCTCATGAAGCTCTACTCCAGCGAGTGCCGTCAACGCATCGCCTGGATCGCGGCCCAGGTGCAGGGTCCGGACTCGCTGCGTGTCGGTGCTGTCGCGGACGAGGGCACCCACGCGGTCGACGAACCCCAGGGCACCTGGACCGAGCAGTTCTTCCACTCCTTCGCCAACACGATCTCGGCTGGCACATCGGAGATCCAGCGCAACATCATCGCCGAGCGCGTGCTCGGTCTGCCGAGGGGATGAGCCGTGCACTTCGCCATCACACACCCGCTCGTGCGCAGGCCGTACCACCCCGAGATGGTCACCGGCGAGGGTGTCTCCGCGCTGGCGGTAACCGCCGAGGAGGCCGGCTTCGACGGCTACGGGTTCACCGACCATCCCGCCCCCACCCAGGACTGGCTGGACGCCGGTGGTCACGACGCGCTCGACCCGTTCGTCGCGCTGGGCTTCGTTGCCGCGTCCACATCCACGCTGCGCCTGTTGCCCAACATCGTGGTGCTGCCGTATCGGAATCCCTTCGTGGTGGCGAAGGCCTCCGCAACGCTCGACGTGCTCTCCGGTGGCCGGTTCATCCTGGCGGTTGGCATCGGCTACCTCGAGGCCGAGTTCACCGCACTCGGGGTCGACCATGCCGAGCGGGCCGAGCTCTTCGACGAGGCACTCGGCGTGCTGCGCGACGTGTGGAGCACCGACGGACTCAGCGTCGACGGACGGCACTTCACCGCCGAAGGGGTGACCGTCGAGCCCAAGCCCACCGCCCAGCCACACCTGCCGCTGTGGATCGGGGGCAACAGTGCAGCGGCTCGCCAACGCGTCGCGGATCACGGCGACGGTTGGTGCCCGTTCTCGGCGCGCCGCGGCCTCGCCAAGGTGGTCGGCACCGCGCAGCTCGACGACGGCGAGCGCCTGGAGGCGGGGATCGCCGATCTGCACCGGCGTCTGGAGGATGCCGGACGTGACCCCGGCGAGGTCGACATCGCGTTCAGCTGCTCCGCGGGTGGCAACCCCGCCGGGGACGACTTCGACCCGGACGCGCATCTCGAGGGTCTGGAGAGGCTCGAGGGGTTGGGGGTCACCTGGGTGCAGGTCGGCGTGCCGGGCGACTCACCGCAGCACGCGGCGGAGACGATGGGTCGCTACGGCGAGCTCGTGATCTCACAGATGGGAACCGACCGATGACGATCTCGCGGATCGGAACTGACCGATGACATGCGGGGTCGGGCTGCGATGACGAGTTGGAACCACGTGGGGCACCACGTCGCGGATATCGAGCGGGCGGTCCGCTTCTACGTGGGCGTGTTCGGCTTCGACGAGCTGAACCGCCTCGAGATCCCCGACGCCGCCGCCTCCAAGCTGCTGTCGGTACCAGAACCCGTGGGCCTCACGGCGGTGTACCTGGCTCTCGATGGCACCGTGTTGGAGCTGTTGCACATGAGCGGTGCCGACGATCACACCGGGGGTCCCACCGCAAGGGTCGAGCGCAGCTTCACCGAAGCCGGCCTCACACACCTGTCGTTCACGGTGGAGGACCTCGCGGCCACCTGTGAAGCGGTGCGTGAACACGGTGGTGAGGTGCTCGAAAGCACCGACATGGGTGGCTTCGCGATAATGGTGCGCGACCCCGACGGCCAGCTCGTGGAGCTGCTGCCCCCCGGTGCCCTGCCGTACTAGACGAACAGCTCCAAGTATTGGTCTAGCCCCTGTACTGGTGGTGGTCTAGCCCCTGTACTGGTGGTGGTCTAGGGCCTAGAGTGATATAGATCAAGCGGCGTGACCTCGAAAAGCGGCTCCGACGTCGGTGGTGAAGTCGCTCGTCGGGGTGCCAGACACACGCTGTGGGTTGTGGGCGGCCGCAACATTGGCTGGCACGGGTTGGTCGGTCGGTCAGCCGTGGGGGAGGTCGGCCTTGACGACCTTGCCGGTGGGGTTGCGGGGCAGTTCGTCGATGAACCACCAATGGCGGGGAACCTTGTAGTCAGACAGCCTCGCCGCGCTGTGCTCGCGGAGGTCCTCCTCGGTAGTTGTAGCCCCGGGCCGCAGCACGACCCACGCACCGATGTCCTCGCCGAGCACGTCGTGGGGCACAGCGGCGACCGCGGCCTCCTGAACGTCGGGATGTTCGTACAGGGCCGACTCGACATCCGCGGCATGCACGTTGTTGCCACCCCGGATGATCACATCCTTGGCCCGGCCACGCAGGTATAGGTAGCCGTCCTCGTCGAGCTCGGCCATGTCGCCGGTGTGCAACCAGCCGTCCTTCCAGGTATCCGCCGTGGCCGCCTCGTTTCGGTAGTACTCGCGTTCACGGCCCGGGTTGCGGATCAGCAACTGGCCGACGGTGCGCGGAGGCAGGTCCTCGCCCCCGTCGCCGATGATGCGGGCCTCGGTGGGCGGAACCGGCTTGCCGACCGAACCGATGCGGTGCTCCAACTCCTCGGGTGGCATGTGGCAGAACGCGGGCCCGGCCTCGGTCATGCCCCAGGCGTTGGACACCACCGCCTGGGGGAGGCGTCGGCGCAGGGTATCGAACGTGCTCTGTGCAAGCGGTGCGCTGCCGAGCGGGCAGAGCGTGATCGAGCTGAGGTCGGCCTCCGCGAAGCGGGGGCTAGCGATCAGCAGTTCGGCCATCGCGGGCACGAGGAACGTGGCACTCGGGCGGTAGCGCGCCACCACGTCGAACCAGCCGTCGACGTCGAAGCGCGGCTGGTACAGCAAGCGCATCCCGAGCTTCATCGGGTTGTAGACCGCGGCGATGCCGGCGAAGGTGAACAGCGGCGATGCGTTGAGCCAGCCGTTGCCGCTCCACGGCGGCAGGCCGTTGGGGAGCAGCGCTATGTTGCCGTGACGCACCACGACTCCCTTGGGGCGGCCGGTCGTACCCGAGGTGTACATGATGTCGGCCATGTCGGTGCCCTCGAGTGGTACCTGGATGGGGGAGTCGTCGGGGTCGGTTGCGTCGTCCCAGGCGACAAGCTCGACCTCGCCGGACCTGCCGGACCCGCCGTCGCCACGTACCGCTTCGACATCCGCGCTGGTCACGATCGTGTGGAGGTCGCCGACCTCGGGTGCGGCTTGGAGCAGTGCGGGCAGGGTCGAGGATCCGGTGATGGCGACCACGGCTCCGGCGTGGTCGGCCACGTAGGCGAGCTCGCGTGCCACGAGCCGGGTGCTGGTGGGTACGGCCACCGCGCCGGCCTTGTGCACCGCCGCGTATCCGACGATGAACAGTTCGGGTTCCGCCGGTGGCACGAACAGGGCGACGCGGTCACCCTTGGAGACCCCGTGGCCGATCAGCCACCGGGCGAGGCGGCTGGAGCGATTGTCCCACTGCGCGAAGGTCAGCTCCGCTCCCGCGGACACGTCGATGAACGCCACCTCGTCGGGATGCGTGTCGGCCATGAGGCGCAGCTGGTCGGGAAGCAGGTCGGGCATGTCGTCGGGTCTGTCTTGTTGCGTCGGTCTTATCGGGTGCGGTCTGGTCGGGTGCGGTCTGGTCGGATCGGCTCGGTGTCAGCGGTGCTGTTCAGGTCGTCGGTTCGGGGTCGCGGGGCAGTCCCAACAGACGTTCCCCGATCACGTTGCGTTGTATCTCCGAAGTGCCGCCAGCGATCGTGAGGCACCGGTTGGCGAGGAACCCGAAGGTCCACTGTCCGGGTGCTCCCGCCTCGGCGGTCGCACCGAGTGGGCCGAGCAGCGACAGGCCCATCTCCTGGGTGCGCTGGTCGTGTTCGACGCCCATCAACTTGCGCACGCTCGCCTCGGGGCCGGGTTCGGCGCCGCTCAGCGACCGTGCCGCGGTGCGCAGTCCCATCACCGCCAGCGCGTGCGATTCCGCCACGAGGTCACCGAGGTGGTCCATCAGCAGGGGATCGTCGATGCTCGCAGCGCCGGAGTCGACCTGTTCGGCGACGAGTCCTATGAGCGTCTCGATGCCACCACCGAAGGACGACCCGCTGCCCATCGACACCCGTTCGTTGGCGAGTGTGGTGCGTGCGAGCGGCCAGCCGCCGTCGACCTCGCCGATCACCTGGTCGTCGGGCACGAACACGTCGTCGAGGAACACCTCGTTGAACATCTCCATGCCGGTGAGCTCGCGCAGGGGGCGTATGTCGAGCCCCGATGTGTTCATGTCGATCACGAAGTAGGTGATCCCGAGGTGCTTGGGTGCTTCGGGGTTGGTACGGGCGAGGCAGATCCCCCAGTCGGCCTCCCTGGCCATCGTGGTCCACACCTTCTGGCCGTTGAGAAGCCATCCACCGTCGGCGCGTGTGGCCGCGGTGCTCAGCGCGGCCAGGTCGGAGCCCGCTTCGGGTTCGCTGAAGAGCTGGCACCACATGATGTCGCCGTGCAGCGTGGGGCGCACCCAGCGCTCCTGCTGTTCGGCGGTGCCGTGCGCCGCGATCGTCGGTGCGGCCCAAGCCCCGACCTGAAGGTGCGGTGCGCGTACCTTTGCGCGGCGCATCTCCTGGTCGATCACCACCTGTTCGACCGCGTTCGCGTCGCGACCCCAGGGTGCGGGCCAGTGCGGCACGACGAGCCCCGCGTCAGCCAGCGGTACCCGCCGCTCGTCCTTGGGCAGAGCCGCGATCGCATCGATCTCGGTGGCGATGTCGGTTCGCATCGCTTCGGCTTCGGGAGGCAGCGCGAGTGCGAGGTGGCGTCGGGTGCCGCCGACCGCCTCGCGGGCGAGTTGCTCGCGCCAGCGGTGGTTGCCGCCGAAGAGTTGGCGCAGCGTGATCGCCCGACGCAGGTACAGGTGTGCATCGTGTTCCCAGGTGAACCCGATCCCGCCGAGTACCTGGATCACGTCCTTGGCGCACTCCACGTACGCGTCCAGCGCGAGGGCGCCGGCGGCGGCGACCGCCACCTGCGCGGAGGGTTCCCACGGGTGTTCTCCATCGAGCGCCGAGGCTGCATCCCACACGGCGGCCCGTGCGGCTTCCAGGCGCACCAACATGTCGGCACAGCGGTGCTTCACGCCCTGGAACTGGCCGATCAACCGTCCGAACTGGCGGCGTTCGCTCGCCCATGCTGCGGCGGTGTCGACACACCACCCGGCTCCGCCCACCGCCTCGGCCGCGGCGAGCACGATTCCGATCGCCTCGACCCGCTCGGTGGTCACCCCGGTGAGTGACTGGGTCCCAGCGAGTGACTGTGCCCCGGTGACCTCTGGTCCTGTGGCAGCACCGGGGACGTCGATACGGGCGATGTCTCCGGTGCCGTCCAGGGGTTGGAGTGCCTTGGCCGGGAGGCCCCCGCCCCGTAGCGACACCCATGTGCCGTCGGAGCTCCCGATGACCAGCGTCTCGGCGGTCGTGCCCCCGAGCACCGCCTCAGGGTTGGTGACAACCGCTGCGGGTCCTTCGAGGTCGGCTCGGGCCAATCGGGCCACCGCGCGCGCCCATGCGGTGGAGAGGATCGGACCGGGTGCCACCGCACGGCCGAGCCCCTCGAGCACCACCACCAGTTCGGAGTACCCGAGGCCACTGTCGGGGTCGAGTGTCAGCCAGCCGAGTGCATCGAGTTCCGCGAAGAACGGGGGAAGTTCGCCCTCGGGAGCGTCAGCAGCAGCACGGGCGACGTCCGGGCCGCAGCGCTGGGTGGCGAAGCGCGAAACGGCATCTGCCAGTTGCTCGTGGTCCTCGCCGATGGCCAAGCTCACGGTGTGAGTCCCCTCTCGAAGGTGTCGCGGCCGGGCTCCACCCCCCGCAGCGATCTAACGACCGTGTCACTTTAGCGACGGACAGGTCACCACGTGGAACGGGGGGTGACCGGCGCTCCCGGGAGTGTCGCTGTTTGCCTCAAGCGCTGCTCTGTACCCGGAGTGTCACCGGCGCGGTCGGTGCAACTCATCGGACCTCGCTGCGGTCATGTCGCCCGCTGGGGCCGGCTCCTCCGTCGCCGCCTAAGGTGACACCACTGTCAGAAACCCAGAGGGGGCATTTGCGATGGCTGGAATCTGCGAGGGTCGGGTTGCGATCGTCACCGGTGCGGGGCGCGGGATCGGCCGCGAGCACGCGCTGATGCTCGCCAGCGAGGGTGCGTCGGTCGTGGTGAACGACCTCGGTGCCCAACCCGACGGCACAGGTGCCGATGCGGGGCCGGCCAACGAGGTGGTCGCGGAGATCGAGGCGATGGGTGGCTCCGCGGTGGTCAACGGCTCGAACGTGACCAGCTTCGAAGAGGCGGGCGCCATGGTCGACCAGGCGGTCGAGGCGTTCGGACGGCTCGACATCCTCGTGAACAACGCCGGGATCCTGCGCGACAAGATGCTCTTTTCGATGGAGGAGTCCGACTGGGACGACGTTGTCGCAGTGCACCTCAAGGGCCACTTCTGCCCGACGCGCCACGCCGCCGCCTACTGGCGGTCGCAGTCCAAGGCCGGTGAGGAGGTCGACGCCCGGATCATCAACACCACGTCACCGTCGGGGCTCTACGGCAACGTCGGGCAGGGCAACTACGGCGCTGCGAAGGCGGGGATCGCGAGCCTCACCCTCGTGAGCGCGCTGGAGCTGGGGCGGATAGGTGTGACCGCGAACTGCCTCGCCCCGACAGCGATCACCCGCCTCGTCGCCCCGTTGATGGGCGGTGACGAGAACATCTCCGACGACCTCCGCGAGCGTCTCTCACCGCGCTGGGTCGCATCGGTGGGTACCTGGCTGGCGAGCCCCGCCGCGCGCAAGGTGACCGGGCGCGTCTTCGACGTGCGGGGCAACACGATCGCGGTGGCCGAGGGTTGGCACCGCGGTCCCGAGGGCACCAACCCCGGTGAACCGGCAGCGGCGGGTGAGATCATCGAGCACATCCTGCGTGAAGCCCGACCCAACGGCGACCTCGAGGGTCGCGACGACCCCGACCGCTTCTGAGGCGATGGACCTCGACCGCGCACGGGTCCTGCTCACTGGAGCATCGGCAGGAATCGGCGCGGCGCTTGCGCCGTTGCTGGCGCAGCGCGTCGGCGCGCTCGTGTTGTGCGGGCGTGACCCCGACAAGCTCGCCGTGGTGCTCGACACATGTGCCGGCCTGGGTGCAGAGGTGAGCTCGGTGTCGGTCGACCTTGGTGACCCGGAAGCTGCGGAACGGCTGGCAACCGGAACCGAAGACGCGCTCGGTGGTGTGGACGTGCTGATCAACAACGCCGGGGTGCCGATGCGCCGCCGCGTGCAACAGCTCACCGTGGCGGAGCTGCGAGCCACGATGACGGTCAACTTCGAGTCGCCCGCGCGGATGACCATGGCGCTGTTGCCGGGGATGTTGGAGCGTGACCGTGGAGTGATCGTCAACGTGTCGAGCTTCGGTGGGCGCGCCGCGATCCCCGCCGAGTCGGCCTACTGCGCGTCGAAGTTCGCGCTGAGTGGCTGGAGCGAATCGCTCGCGATGGACCTGTGGCACACCGGCGTGGCGGTCCGCCTGATCACCCCCGGTGCGATCGCCACCGACATCTGGGACCGCCCCGGCAACGACCCCGCTCACTTCGACGGCGAACTGGAGCCGCCCGGCACGGTGGCCGCGGGGATCATCGGTGCGATCGAGGGGGAGAGCTTCGAGCACTACCTGCCCGACATGTCGGGCGTGGTCGAGTTCAAGACCGCGGCGATCGACGACTTCCTCGCAGGAGCGGTCGCCTTCGCGGATGCCGCTGAGAACACCGATATCTCTGAGAACACCGGTGACTCGAACACCGGTGACTCGGAGAGCACCGCCGGGCACTGATCGTCGAGTTCAGCAGCGGTAGACGCGCTCGGCGGTGCCCGCGTACAGCGCTTGGACGTCGGCCACGCCCAACCCGGCGGTCACCTCGGCATACGCGCTCCAGAGCTGATCCAGTGATCCGTGCAGACCGTCGACGGGGAAGTTGCTCGCGAAGAGGCACCGATCAACTCCGAACATCTCGATCACCGGTTCCAACCAGGGCCTGAACGCGTCGGCGGTCATCGCACCGAGCGGCATCGCGAGGCCCGACAACTTGGCGCACACGTTCTGCCCGGTATCAGCCAACGCCTTCATGCCCTCGAGCCACAGGGCCCGTTCGCCGTCATCGGCCGAGCGTGGCCAACCGGTGTGCTCCACCACCACCGTCAGATCCGGATGACCGGCCACCCTGTGCGCAGCCTCCAACAGATCTGGTGGGTGCACCATCAGCTCGCACACCAGGTTGCGTTCGGTGAGAGCGGCGAGCACCTCGCCGTCGGGTGCAGGTGGTGCCTTGGGGTTCATCGGCCGCACGCCGCGGAACCGGGCTGCCGCCATCTGATCGTCGATCAGGGAGATCGCCTCCGCGGTGGATTCGGTTGCCGGCAGGCCCCCGATCAACGCCGCGGGCTGACCGTCGGTGTCGGCGTCGGCGTCGGCCAGACGGTCGAACTCGATCGTCTCCGCGATCGAGTGTCGCCCGGTGGCAGCAGCGACGTTGACGAGCTTGTCGACCGGCCAGTCGCCCGCCTCGGAGCGGTAGGTCTGCGGGTCGAAGCGCCTCGCCATGCCGGTGACGTCACCCATGCCCAGCTCCCGGCCACCGCCGAGGTACGGGTACCAATCGGTGCGAGCAGGGTCCCACAGGTGTACGTGGGCATCCACGATCCGTGTAGGGGTCGATCGATCCGTCGAGTCGGTCACCGATGTCCTCGCGAACTCATCGTGGAGGTGCTCCAGTCATATGTCGGCTGCGCCTGCCCGTTGCGGTCAGCCATGGCCACCTCAGCGTGCGAGCTCGGTGAGCACGGTGTCGAACCACTCCGGCAGCGCTGGGCCGCCGAACACGATGCTGCCCGCGGGCCGCGGGTGGCTGCGCAGGCCCAGCCAGCCCGAGCCGACCACGAGCTCGGCACCCGAGAGGCCCTCTGAGTCATCCGCTGTGACCAGCCCGGTGACCAGCTCGGTAACCAGCGCCGCGGAGGCCTCGGCCTGCGCCGAGTCCTCCATCGCCACCGCGAAGGCGGTCGTGGCGTTCTTCGTCGCCTTGCGCGATGCACGGGCGAGCTGGGCGGCGGACTGGGCACGGCTGCGACCCGCCGGGGTGGTCGCGTCGGTGACCGTCACGACCCGCAGCGATCGCCCCGAGGCCGCCGCGTGGTCCGCAGCGGCACGCACCCACCCTGCGTCGCGGCGGATCGACCCGGTCAATCCGCAATGGCTCGACAGCACGTCCTGCCAGCCCCCGGAATCACCGACGTGTGCTTCACCGGCCAGCGCGATCACCACGGCATCGATCCCATCGGCAGCGGCCGCGCTTCGACCGAGGGCCGTACGGAAATCTTCGAAGTTGTCGGGGATACCACCGGGGGTCACCACCGCGGTGGCGGCCCCAGCGGCTTCGAGGGCCGAGCAGAGTGCACCCGCGAGTACCGGGCGGTCCGATACGACGACGATCGTCGGAGCACCCGGTGATCTCGAGGCTCGCGCTGGCCGCGCCCGGCGGGCCTTCGATCTCCTGTTCGTCGAAGCCGAATCGGGATCGGCCGGCCGGTAGCCGGCACCTGCCTCGTCGGTGCCGCCGCCCGTCTCGTCGCTGTCGCCGGTTGCGGGTTCGTCGTCGAAGATCGTCGCGAAGCGCGGGTTGGCCCCGCCGGAGGTGCCCTGGGCTGCTTCGGCTGAGGTCAGCGTGTCGATGAAACCGCCGACCACCGAAGAGACCGAGCGCACATCGCCGGTGCGGATCACCTCGATGAGTCGGGGCTGGTCGACCACCGCCACCTCCGAACCACCGGCGAAGAGCACCTGGCCCGCCAACGCGGCCGAACCGTGGCCGGCCAGCGCGGCGGCGAACGGCGCGAGCGCCTCGGGTACGGGCATCGACGCCAGCGACAGGCCACCGGTCGCCTGTGAGCCACCCGAGGGCTTCCCGGCGGGCTTGGCGGCACCACCGGGCCCGGTCGGTGCTTGATCGCCCGAGCGGCTTCGCGCTGGGGCGCCCGGTGCGCCAGGCGAGTCCGCCTTCGAGGGCGGTTTCGTGGCTGCACCGGCGCGCTCGAGCGCGGAGGTGACCATACGGGTCATGGCGATCGGCGACATCGCGTTGATGCGCACCCCCGGCGGTGCCACCCGGCCGAGCTGCCAGGTCAACGCGGCCACCGCACGCTTGGCCGCGCTGTAGGCCCCGGCATCCGCGGCGCGCCAACCCGACCCCGAGGTGACTCCGACCACGTGTCCCGCGCCGGCGGCCGCCATGTGCGGCAGCACCGCTTCGAGCACGTTGCGGTAGCCATCCAGGTGCACCGCGAGCACCGCGGCCCAGTCGTCCTCGGTGCCCTTGGCGAAGCCGGTCGGTCGGGTGATCCCCGCCACGTTGACGACCGCGTCGATACGCCCGTGGTTCGTCATCAACTCGTCCGCGAGCGCCACCAGCGCGGCAAGGTCGGTCACCGACGCGTTCGATGCCTGGGCGCTGCCGCCGGCTGCGACGATGCGCCCCGCGGTGGTCTCCTCGGGGGTGGGTAGCTGCTCCACACCGTCCACCGACACCAACGGGTCGACGGTCACCACGTGGTCACCGAGGCGTGCCAGTTCGGTCGCGATCGCAGCGCCTATGCCGCCTCCACCGCCGGTGACGATCGACACGCGCCGGTCAGAGGTGGTGCTCACCGTAGGTCGAGTCCCTCGAAGGTCCCGTCGTCGACCCAGCCGATCACCACGTCGCGGTAACCGAAGAAGTCCCCGAAGCCGCGCCCGTAGTTGCCGTTGCGCGGGTTCATCAGCTCGGGATGTCCCTCGTTGTTCACCCGTGACGGTGTGCACGCCGCCATGAGGCTGGTCGAGTTCACGAACGACTTCACGATCTGTGCGGTCCAGTCCTCGCCGGCTTCGGCGCTCACCTCGAAGGTCGGGAAGTCCTTGTCGGCGAGCTTGCCGACCGTGCGGCCGATGAACTCCGCGCCCAGCACCGCGAGCTGGGTGTAGTTGACCGTCACCACGGCCTGTTGGCCGGGGGCGGGCATCGTGAACAGGTTGGGGAACCCGGGCATCATCATCCCGTAGAGGGTGCTGGCGCCGTCGGCCCACGACTCCGCGAGCGTGGTGCCACCGGGCCCGACGATGTCGTGGCCGGCACGCCGGTGAAGCGGGGTGATCTCGGGTTCGAACCCGGTCGCGTAGATCAGGCAGTCGAGCTCGTAGGTCTGGTCGTCGACCACGAGGCCTTCGGGGGCGACGCGCTGGGCTCCCCCCGGAGAGCTCACGAGGGTGACGTTGGGGTGGTTGAACGCCGGGAGGAACTCGTCGTGGAAGCAGGGGCGCTTGCACAGGTAGCGGTACCAGGGCTTGAGGGCCTCGGCGGCCTCCGGGTCATCGACGAGATCCGCCACCCGGTTGCGGTGGTACTCCATGATCTCGAAGTCGGCTTCCTCGGCGCGCAGGATCCAATCCGCGACGCTCTCGTCGGGGCCCCGGCGGCCCGGGTTGTGCACCACCGAGTAGTGGTGCGTCCAGCCGTCGTCCACGAGGTCTGCCTCCACCTCGCGGCCCAACATGATCGCCTGGAAGTTGTCCATGCGGTCGCGCTGCCAACCCGGTCCGAAGTCGTCACCGAAGTCCTCCTCGGTGGGGCGGTTGCCGCGCTCGCCGATCGCGGACGGTGTGCGTTGGAACACGTAGACCGCCTTGGCGGCCTGCGCGAGCGGTTCGATGAGCTGGATACCGGTGGCGCCGGTGCCCATCACACCGACGACCTTGTCGCCGAGGTTGGTCATCGCCTCGCCCGGGCCACCACCGGTGTAGTCGTAGTCCCAGCGCGACGAGTGGAACGAGTGACCCTCGAAGTCCTCCATGCCGTCGAGGGCGGGGAGCTTCAGCAGGTTCAACATGCCCACCGCCAACACGTAGTACCGCGCGGAGATGCGGTCACCGCGGTCGGTGTCGATGTGCCAGCGCCGCGCGCCTTCGTCCCACTCCGCCCGGCTCACCCCGGTGTGGAACAGGGCGCCGCGATCGAGGTCGTAGCGCTCGCCGATCGCTTCGAGGTGGGCGAGGATCTCGTCGCCGAAGGAGTAGCGGTGCTTGGGGATGTAGTCGAGCTCTTCGAGCATCGGCAGGTAGATGTAGGACTCGATGTCGCACATCACCCCGGGGTAGCGGTTCCAGTACCAGGTGCCGCCGAGGCCGCCGGCCGAGTCGATGATGCGGAAGTTGTCGACCCCCGCCTTGCGCAGTTGGACCCCCACGAGCATCCCTGCGATCCCCCCGCCGAGGATGCAGACGTCGACCTCGTCGGTGATCGCGTCGCGCTCCACATAGGGCGTGTAGGGGTCGTCGCGGTAGCGCGCGAAGCGCTCGTCGTGGTCGAGGTCGCTTATGTCGTTGCGCCCGGGCACCAGGCGCCTGTCGCGCTCGGCGAGGTACTTCGCGTGGATCGCCTCGGGGTCATACGAGCCGGCCGCCCCCGACTCTGTGCTCATGCGGCGAGGCCGAGGAAATCGCGCACGTTGTCGCTCATCACCGCCCTGGTCTCGGCGTCGTCGAAGTCGGGGATGTCCTTGACGAATGCGAGCGGATCGGCGAGGCCCTCGGTGTGGGGGAAGTCCGACCCGAACATCAGCCGGTCGATGCCCACCGCGTCCTTGAGCACGCTCATGTCGTCCTCGTAGTACGGCGAGATCCACACCTGGCGGCGGAATTGCTCCACGGGATGGTCCTTGAAAGCGAAGGGCATCTTGCCGTAGGCGGCGTCGAGGTTGCGCAGCAGATCGGGCAGCCACATCGCACCGTTCTCTATCGACGCGATGCGAAGCGTGGGGAAGCGTTCGAGCAGACCGTGGCACACCATCGACGCGAGCGTGTCGGATATACCCCGGTCCGCGAACGCGACGAGTGGGAACGAGGCGTGCTTGAAGCCCTCGAAGCTCCCGCCGCCACCGTCGGTGGGCTCGGAGACCCGCCAGTACCTGCCGTAGTGCGACACCCCGCTGAGCCCTGCGTGCAGCACCATCGGCACTCCCGCCTCGGCGAGTTGGGCCCACACCCGGTCGAACTTGGGATGTGCGGGCGACACGTAGCCCTCGGCTCCATCGGGCACGGGTCCGGGAACCATCAC
The DNA here is from genome assembly GCA_047972145.1 of Microthrixaceae bacterium. Classification (GTDB taxonomy): domain Bacteria; phylum Actinomycetota; class Acidimicrobiia; order Acidimicrobiales; family Microtrichaceae; genus JAMLGJ01. The sequence goes on along the minus strand of JBKEAI010000235.1, from coordinate 1,310 downwards.
GAGCAACCTGGCACCGGCGTTGAGCACCCGGGTGACCTCGGCCTCGGCGAGCTGCGCATCCGCGAGGGTGATCATCGGCGCCGCATAGAGTCGGCCGTCGCCTCGGTCATAACCCCAGTCGTCGTCCAGCCACTTGTTGAACGCGTCGAACGCTGCATGCAGCGCCGGCAGGTCGCGTCGCAGCGCCTCCTGCATGCCGACTCCGAGGGTGGGGAACAACAGGGCGGCATCCAGGCCCTGTTCGTCGAGTTGGCGCACCCGATCTTCGCGGGCGCGGTACTCGGGGTGGTCGCTGATCGGGTCGAGCTCGCCGAACATCGTCTTGAGGTCGAGGCCCTCGGTGTTGCGGCCCCGGAAGTAGTCCTCGAGGCTGCCCGGCGCGGCGATCGGGTCGAAGGTGGGGTTCGGGATGAACTTGTTGATCCGCCCACCGACCAGCAGACGCTGCTTGCCACCGATGTCGGCCCACTGCATGGCGCGCTTGGCCATGGCGGGATCGATGTGGCGGGTGAACGCGTCGGTCGCCTCGTAGTAGTGGTGGTCTGCGTCGAACGGTCTGAATCCGAGGTCGGTCATGGGTACATGATATGCCGCATCTAACGCTCATGTCAGCTAGCGTGCGCCGTCATGGTTGACACACCGGTAATCGACGCATGGGTGAACATCATCCCGGAGGCCTTCGCCGCCAAGTGGGCCGCGAAGGAGGAGCAGCAGGGAGCGGTGCAGCTCTTCGGACCCGACCTCGCCAAGGGGCCCACCGTCGAGGGCCTGTTGGCAGAGATGGACGACGCCGGGATACAGACCGGTGTGTTGACCGCCGGGTTGAGCGACCCCGAACGGGCACATCGCCGCGGGGGTTTCGCGGCGGAGGACTTCCTGGCCATCGCCGAGGAGCACCCCGGGCGTTTCGTGGTCTCGGGCACCGTCGACAAGGTGGCGAAGGTGTCCGCGAACGTGCGGCGGCTGCGCGAGCTGTCGGAGCACCCGGCGTTCGTGCTGGCGAGGGTCACCCCGCTGGTGGAGCAGTACGAGTTGAACCACCGGCTCTACTACCCGGTGTACGCCACGGCCGAGGAGCTCGGAGTGCCGGTGTCGATCAACATAGGCATCCCCGGCCCACAGGTCCGTTCGCGCTGCCAGGACCCGGTGCTGTTGGAGGATCCGCTGATCGACTTCCCCGGCCTCACGGTCATCGGTGCGCACATGGGTCACCCGTATGAGTCGCTGCTGATCCAGTACATGTTGAAGTGGCCGCAGCTCCACCTGATGACCTCGGCGTACCTGGCGACATACATGGACCCTGCGATGGT
>JBKEAI010000093.1:0-3074 GCA_047972145.1 Microthrixaceae bacterium | reverse complement strand
AGCGCAGCGGTAGGCCTCTCCCGCGGACCACCACCACGATCAGGATCACGATGAACGCCGGCATGCGGTTCAACCCGGTGATGAGCTCCTGGCCGAGCAGGTCCTGGATGTCACCTCCGTAGAGGGTGGCCATCGATTCGCCCACACCGATGATGAGGCCACCGACCAACGTGAGTGGGAACGAGTTGAACCCGCCCAGGAGCGCCGCACCGAGCCCGGCGACGGTCACCACGATCGTGAAGGTCACAGCGGAGAGCCCGGTGAGTGGGGCGGCGAGCACGGCTGCCAGACCACCGAGCACCCCACCCATGGTCCAGGTGAGCCCCGAGAGCATTCCCGGAGACCAACCCAGGGTCTGCACTGCGCGCTCGTTCTGCGCGCTCGCGCTGATCGCCAGCCCGACCCGGGTGTAGCGGGTCCACGCCCACAGACCGAAGGTCACCACCAAGGTGATCCCGACCAGGTACACCCGTGCCTCCTGCACGACGATGTCGCCGAACTCCCACACGTCGTCGGGGAGGTACTGGTCGACCGGCTGGTTGGCGGCCCCGTAGATCTTGAGCACGACGGCTTGGAGCAGACCGAGCAATCCGATCGTGGCGATCACCCGGATGATCGGCGCGGCGCGGCGCAGGGCGCGCAGCACGATCGCCTGGAACGCGAGGGCGACCAAACCCGCCAGGGCAACACCGACCATGGCCGCCGGCAGCACCGGCCACTGCTGGTTGTCGACCAACTCGACGAAGGTCACGTACGCGGCGAGCGTTCCGATCGCGCCCTGCGCGAAGTTCACCAGACCCGAACCGCGGTAGATCAACACCGCACCCTGGGCGAACAGCGCGTAGGTTGCCCCGGCCCCAAGGCCGATTATCAGGAACTGGACGAACGCCTGCACCCCGTCCTACTCCACTCGGGCACTCAACACGTTCAGCACGACTCCGCCGCTGCTCCGAACGGCGAGCCGCAGAGCACCTCGTCGAAGCTCATCACGCTGCCTTCCTTGAAGTTGCCCTCGAAGTCACCCGCCGCATCAGGGTCCCACGAGTAGGTGACCCAGCGATCGATGCCCGCTCGTGAGAACAGTCCTGGATGGGATGCGTTCGGGGTCCACGAGTCGGGTCCGAACATGTCGAGCATCGGCACATCCTCGGCGGCCTGGAGCATCGCCGTCATGCCCTCGCGGGTGAAATCGGTCATCCCGGAGTCCCGGATCATCCACAGCAGGGCGTAGAGCCCGATCCACGAACGGACCGGACTCGCCTTGACCGTGTCGGGCTGCAACGACTCCTCTCCGGAAGCTGCGAGGTCCGAGCGCATCGCGTCGTACACGGGGATGTCCATGGTGGGTGGCGCGAACGACCAGAGGAACACCATCTGCTCGGCGAAATCACCGAGGTCCGCCACCGACTGCTGTGAGAACGAACCGAGGCTCGATCCGAGCACCAACGGTGTGTTGAGCTGCTGGCCTGCTCGGACCACCTGTAGGGCTTCCTGTTCCCCGATGGCCATCGTCGCCCCTGTCGCACCGGCCTGCTGAGCGGCGAGAATGAACTGACCGAAGTCGGTGGTTCCGGCGGGTACCGGGATGTCGACGGGGAACGTCGCCTTGCCCTCGTAGATCCCCTCGAGAATCGGTATCAGGGCAGCTGCTTCAGCTTGGCCCACCCGGATCGCAGCGATCTCGGTGATGTCGGAATCGATCAGTGCCTGGGGCATCAAGAAGGTCACCCCGGTGCCCGACGCGTCGAGTGGGTAGGCGTTGGGATCACCCCAGTCGGAGTTGGTGACGTTGCCCGCGACCCTCGGTATTCCCGCCTCGTCCATCGCCGCGCTCACCTCTGCTTGGCCCGCGAGGCCCTGATCGTTGATCGTGGCTACCACCCCGGCCTCGTCCACCTCTCGCACGCACGCCATCGCCTGATCCGCGTTGGCGCCGTCGTCACACGTGGTCACCTGGATGCACGAGCCGTTGGCACCGCCACGCTCGTTGAAGCCCGCTGCCGCCGCTTCCAGTGCGAGCGCCTGGTCCTCCAGTGAGATGACCGGAGACTCGAACGCGGTCATCAGGCCGACCTTCAACGGCTCCTTGGTCTCGTCGCACGGCCCGTCGTCCCACAACCCGATCGCCTCGTAGTCGATCTCCGACGCGGGTGGTGCCGCGTCTCCACCGTTGGAACCGCCGGCATCGTCGTCGCTGCCGCTGCTGCACGACGCCGCCACGAGGCCCACGGCCAGTGCCATCACCAAGTACCGGACAGCTCGTTTCCCCACGGTTGATCCCCCTTCGATCGGTACCGAATTAAATCGGGTACTAATTTCGGTCCCCGAGTCGCCGAGCACTGTAGCCCAACGAACCGCAACGGTCGCCCGCTTGTGGACCTCGCTGGTCCATGTAGCGGAACTCCCGAAGACGTTGCGGCATTCTTGCACAGTTTCTATATTGACGTCGATGTCAAAAGTCACACCTGGATCGCCTATGTTCCTGGGCCTCGCCGACTACCGGAGCGCTTTGGAGGGTTGGCTCGACTCCGAGCCCGACACGTTGGTGGCCGCTCGTCGCCACACTCCTGACTTCGCGCGCCGGGTGGAGGTGATGGCTGCACTCATGGCTTCGCTGTGGGATGCGGGTTGGTGCCGCCACGGATGGCCAGAACACCTCGGTGGACTCGGCGGCGACATCTGGCACCGAGCCGCGATGTGGGAAGCCCTCGCGCGTCACGGCGTGCCCGCGATGGCGGTGTTCGAACACACCGAGGTGCTCGCACCGACCCTCGCCCAGTTCGGCCCGCCCGGCTTCGTGGCAGATGCCCTCCCCGCGTTCCTCTCGGGTCGGGAGCTCTGGGCCCAGGGGTTCTCGGAACCCGACGCAGGATCCGACCTCGCCTCACTGCGCACCACCGCTGTGCGCGACGGCGACGAGTTCGTGGTCAACGGTGCGAAGATCTGGACGAGCTGGGCGCGCTACGCCACCTGGTGCCTGCTGTTGGCCCGCACCGGAAGCGCCGACTCACGCCACCGCGGGCTCACCGCGCTGATCGTGGACCTCCGCTCCCCCGGCGTGGAGGTCGCGGCGA
>JBKEAI010000089.1:0-2278 GCA_047972145.1 Microthrixaceae bacterium | reverse complement strand
GCAACCGCACCCGTGTGAAGGTCGTGAAGAACAAGGTGAGCGCACCTTTCCGCCAGGCCGAGTTCGACATCATGTACGGCAAGGGGATCTCGCGTGAGGGCTCGCTGCTGGATCTCGGCGTCGAGTACGAGATCGTGAAGAAGTCCGGCGCCTGGTACACCTACGAGGGTGAACAACTAGGCCAGGGTCGGGAGAACTCCAAGGCGTTCATCGCTGAGAACCTCGAGATCATGGTCGAGATCCAAGACAGGATCCTCAAGACCGTAGGGATCGTGCCGACCGAGGACGAGGCGCCGGCCACGGTCGACCCCGAGACAGGCGAGGTGATCGACCCCGACGACCTCCCGATCTCGCTCGACTGAGCGCCCCGAGCTGAGCGGCTTGGACCGGACCGAAGCTCTGATGAGCCGGCGGTGGCGAGCACCTGAGGGTAGAACGGAGCGCAGCACGGGTATCTGCCGGTGCTGGGTGACCGTGCCCATCGGGGCCGCCGTTGGTCTTTGCACATCTGTGGCGGCACTGACATCTGTGTCCCGCAGTTGTATCGGCAACTCCCAGGGACCGGCCGAACAGCAGCAGCACCACTTCCCCGGTCTGCATGTTGCATGCGTCCGTCTTCTGTTCACAGGCGATGGAGCACAGGGTGAAGGATGATCGATCTCGACGACGTGATTCACGATGAAGACAACCAAGCATCCAACCGAGCTCTCAGCCGACGGAGCCGCAGCGCTCGTCGACGCGTTCGATGACGCTCCTGACGGCAGTTATGTCGCCACTGACCAAGACGCTCTGGCAGAGCTTCGCGCTGCTGCTGCGGCGCGTTGCGATGCTGAGAGCCGTATCGAGCAGGTCTGTGATCCTTGGCATCGCCAGCTGAGGTTGGGTAGCTGGCAGTCACTTGCGGGTTGTCTCGCCCGACCGGACGTAGTTCGGTTAGTTCGGGTCTCGAGAGGCCGTGGCAGGTCGGACAGCGTCACGCCCCGAGGTCCTTCTGGCGGTGGCGCTCGCCGCCGCGGGGCCAGGTTCGGTTGGGCTGGAGCCCAGCAACGGGATCAGCGCAAGGGAGAACACGACGGTGGCGAGGATGAGCGGGTAGTGGGCGCCGTAGCGGACCAGTCGAGCGCCGAGGGCGGCACCACAGAAGAACGTCACGATGGAGCAGGTACGTCGTAGCCAGCGAACGTTGGTACCCCGGGCCAGCGTCGAATCGGCGACCAGGGCCGTGAAGGTCAGTGTCATCACATTGGTGGCGAGGTCCCTGACCCCGTGGGCTCGGAGCAACGCGTTCTGGATGCCCATGGCGGTGGCGAGCAACGCGACCACGACGTCTCGGTTCCAACCCGTGTACCCGGCACCCGTGACGATGGCGGTGGCCGTCGCTGCGACGAGCAGCGCGAGCTCGGCAAGGAACCCGAAACGGTGATCGGCCACGCGCGATGGGCCACGCAGCATCAGGCCGCCCAGCAAGGCGCCGACGGCGAAGAAGGCGACGGCCGCGAGGTAGCGGGCGGTGGATCCGCCGGAGATGTCCTCGCCGGAGCCAAGGCGAAACGCCAGTAGCACCAGGTTTCCAGTCATCACCTCGGCGAACACTCCGCCCAGCGCGAGAAAGCACGCGGCGTCGACGAGACCGCACACCATCGAGATTCCGAACAAGCCCATCATGTAGGGCGGCTTCCGTCGCATCGGAGAGGAGACTTAGCAGAACATCGGGAGGCGATGCCGACCGGTACTTCGAGGGAAACGCAAGCGGATAGGCACGCCGCGCCCACCGGTCGTCATGAACCGCGCGTTTCGGCAGTGGCCGCAACGGGTCAAGCTCGAGTCGCTCACGACCTGAAGTTACCCCACTGGTTCCTTGGACGCGTAGGGCAAGCCGGCCTCGTGCCCAAGGTGCTCGAGATCGGAACGGTGGTCTTCTTCGCCGTGCTCACCTTCATCGGGTTCATAGGTGACGACGTGTTCCTCGACCGGTGGCTCCAGCCCGCTTCCGTCAGGACGAAGGAGCAGAGGGCCACTGCGAGGGATTGGCCTCGACGGTGTTCTGGTCCGCCGTATTCGACTGGCTCGATGAGACCGTCACCTGACGAGCGATAGTCCCAGGCGGTCGGCCTGGGACCGGCCTGAAGGTGACCGGGCTGAAGGTGAACAGGGTCGGGCACCTACCCTTGAGTGACGTGACCAAGCGGTATCTGGTGCGCACCTTCGGGTGCCAGATGAACGAACACGACTCCGAGCGCATTGCCGGCCTCTTCGAGGCCGACGGCTACGAACGTGC
>JBKEAI010000043.1:0-1636 GCA_047972145.1 Microthrixaceae bacterium | reverse complement strand
TCCACATAGCTCCGATACGCATCGGCCGCTCCCGGCGACGTCGTAACCGAGGCCGTATCTGAATCGAAGCTGCAGCCGCTGCGATCACCATCGCGGTCGGTAGGGGCCACAACCTCAGTGGTGAACCTGGTGAACTCCTCGATTGCTGCGGTGAGCGTCTCGCGGTCGACGTGGCCGAACCGCTCGAGGGCGAGCAGTTCTCCGAGCCCCACATCTTCGAGCGCATCGAGGGTTAGCTGCGAACGGGAACGCTCCGAGAACCCGCGGTGGGCTGCTCGACGCTTCGTACGCCGCTGCACCAGATCGGTACCTGGATCCTCCGCTGACTCCGGGGGTGTTCCTGTGATGAGGGTCATGATTCGTAGTCGTAGAAGCCACGCCCGGCCTTGCGCCCGAGAAGTCCTGCCTCGACCATCCGAGCCAGCATCGGTGGTGCCGCGTACAGGGGTTCCTTGAACTCCTCGTACAGCGACTCCGCGACCGCCATGGTCGTATCGAGTCCGATCAGGTCGGTGAGCGCCAAGGGACCCATCGGATGCGCACAGCCCTGCACCATGCCCGTATCGATGTCGTCGGCGGTGGCAAAGCCCGATTCGAGCATCCTGATCGCAGAGAGCAGGTAAGGGATCAACAGGGCATTGACGATGAAACCCGCACGATCCTGAGAGTGGATCACGCGCTTGTTCAGAACCTGCTCACCAAACTTCGTGGAGACCTCACCCGTTTGGGGGCTGGTCAGTAGAGAAGTGACGACCTCCAGCAGCGGCAACACCGGAACCGGGTTGAAGAAGTGCAGGCCGATTACCTGCTCGGGCCGAGAGGTCGCCATCGCCAGCTTCATTATCGGTATCGATGAAGTGTTGGAGGCCATGACCATGTCGTCGTTGCCGGCGTCGGAGCGGATCCGGTCGAGCCGGGAGAAGACATCGACCTTCATCGCCTCGTCCTCCACCACGGCTTCGATGACCAGGTCGCAGTCCGCGAGTTGAGCCCAGTCGGTGGTGAAGTCCAAGCGCTCGATCGTCCCGTCGCGCTCGGACTCACCCAGCTTGCCTCGCGCGACTGCACGCTCGAGCGAGGAAGTCACCCGCTCCATACCGCGCTCGAGAGCTTCGACATCTGCTTCCACCACCACGACGTCCAGACCCGCCCGTGCATTCACCTCCACGATTCCCGAGCCCATCAACCCACAACCGATGACACCAACCCTCCTGATCCGATCCACACCAGGCACAACAGTGGACTCAGCAGGTGGTGATACATCAGGGGGCGACATAGCAACAATATTAGTTGGAAGTCCTAGTTATTTTCAATGACGTCAAAGTAATTGGGACATGAGACACACCTCTGTGGCAGCCATCAACTTCACCCCACATTGGCGAAGAGTGGGACCGCGCACCCCTGATGAGAGCGCAGGTGCGTGCAGGAGGGATACCGGGGGGAAGCGAGGGGAGGGCCAGTTCCAGTGATCAGTGCACGGTGAGTGCAGCGTAGGGGTTCGCGGGCCGGTGGTAGTCGAGGTTGCGTCGGCGTTGGCTGTTGATGATGGCGGCGACCGCGTCGACGTGGTGCTGGTGGAGGTTGTCGAGGCGGGTTCCGCGTGAGAACCACCAGCGCCAGGCGCGGTTCTGGTTCT
>JBKEAI010000010.1:0-15200 GCA_047972145.1 Microthrixaceae bacterium | reverse complement strand
ATCGTTGCACACGAACTGCCCGCCGTTGCCAACCTCGCCACGAGCCGCCCTGTGCGATTGTGGTTCGGAGCACAGGGGGTGCGATGAAGGCAGCCAACGGAGAGACCATCCGGGTCGGGTTCGGACTCGGCACCAACACCGCCGCGAACGACCCACGATCGCTGGGATCGCTCGTCGACGCGCTGGAGACAACCGGGTTCGACTCGATCTGGTTCAGTGAGCGGGTATCCGGTTCTGCACCCGATCCGATCGTGGCGATGTCGTGGGCTGCGGCACGCACCGAGCGGCTCAAGTTCGGCCCGGCGGTGCAGGTCGTTCCCGGCCGCAACCCGGTGCTGCTCGCCAAGGCCCTCGCGAGCCTGGACCGGATCTCCGACGGACGCCTGCTCCCGGCGTTCGGGTTGGGCGCACCCCGGCTGGCCGAACACCAGGCGTTCGGTGTGCAGCGGGGCGACCGCGGCGCCTGGTTCGACGAGGCCCTGCCCCTCATGAGGCGCCTTTGGACCGAGGAGGTGGTCACCCACCACGGTGAGCGGTTCGAACTCGACGATGTGCGGGTGGAACCAAAACCGGTGCAGGACCCGCTCGAGGTGTGGATGGGAGGCGTGGCTCCGAGCGAGCTGCGCCGCGTGGGTCGGCTGGGCGAGGGCTGGCTGCCGAGCTTCTGCACACCCGAGGACGTGCGCGTCGGCATCCCGGTGATCGACGACCACAGCACCGCTGCCGGTCGCGAGCCGATCGACCGAGGACACTTCGGTGCACTCGTGGTCTACTCCCCCACCCGGGAACTACCGAGCGCGATCGCGGACCGTCTCCGGGCGCTCAAACCCGATGCCGCCATCGACGAGGTGGTCGTGCTCGGCCGCAACCGGATCCGCGACCGGCTGCTCGAGTTCTGTGACGCCGGGGCCACCAAGTTCGTTCTGTCACCACTGGGCGAACCCGAGGACTGGAGCACCGAGGTCGCGACACTCGCCGAGGCCGTCCTCTCGTTGCACGACTGATATCCCACGCCCGCTGGTTCCACATCGCCCACCTACCCTCTTTGGCCATGACCGACGAGCAGCGGCAGGACCAACCGGGCAACGACGTGGTGGAGCGCGACCGCGAGGTGTTGTGGCATCCGTACGCGGCGATGCCCGCTGCGATGCCACAGGTCCCTGTCATAGGCGCTTCGGGTACGAGGCTGCGACTCGCCGATGGTCGTGAGGTCATCGACGGGATGTCTTCGTGGTGGGCTGCGATCCACGGCTACCGCCACCCGGTGCTGGACGACGCCCTGCGCGCCCAGATCGACGTGATGTCGCACGTCATGTTCGGAGGTCTCACCCACGAACCGGCCGTGCGACTGGCGGAGCTGCTGGTGGAGTTGGCACCCGGGGGCCTCGAGCACGTGTTCCTGGCGGACTCCGGTTCGGTGTCGGTGGAGGTCGCCATCAAGATGGCACTGCAACACGCCCGGGGAACCGGTCACCCGGAGAGGTCCCGCCTGTTGACGGTGCGATCCGGCTACCACGGCGACACCCTGGCGGCGATGTCGGTGTGCGATCCACTCACCGGGATGCACTCGATGTTCGCGGACGTCCTGCCCCAGCAGATCTTCGCCCCCGCACCCGAGCCCGCCTTCGGTGCGGAGTTCGAGCGGTCGCACATCGCAGGGTTCGAGCGGCTCCTGGTGGCGCACCGCGACGAGGTCGCCGCGGTCATCCTCGAACCCGTCGTGCAGGGGGCGGGGGGCATGCGCTTCTACTCCCCCGACTACCTCGCTGCGGTGCGCTCGCTGTGCACAGAGCACGGAGTGCTGCTGATCGCGGACGAGATCGCCACCGGCTTCGGTCGGTCCGGGGAGATGTTCGGTTGTGACCACGCCGGGGTGAGCCCCGACATCATGTGCGTCGGCAAGGCGCTCACCGGTGGCTACATGTCGATGGCGGCCGTGCTCTGCACGGCGAAGGTGGCCGACGGTGTCAGTGCAGCGGAGTCCGGTGCGCTCATGCACGGCCCTACGTTCATGGGCAACCCGCTCGGGGCAGCGGTTTCGATCGCGAGCATCGAACTGCTCCTGTCCCGCCCGTGGCGACAGGAGGTGGCGGCCATCGAGGCCCGACTGCGCGACGGACTCGCTCCGGTGGGTGAGTTGCCAGGGGTTGCCGACGTGCGGGTGCTCGGTGCGATCGGGGTGATCGAGGCCGACGAGCCGGTGCCGATGGCGCAGACCCAGGAGGTGGTACTCGACCACGGCGTGTGGCTGCGCCCCTTCGGCAGGTTGATCTACACGATGCCGCCGTATGTGAGCAGCGCCTCGGACCTCGACGCGATCACCGGCGCCATGGCCGCCGCCGCCCGCTCCCTATCCCCCTGATCCCCCTGATCCCCCTGACAAGCCCTCGCCAATCCCCGAACTTGAACCAAAACGCGCGCTCAGCGCTGCGAGCCGTTCAAGTTCGCGAAGTTCGACCGACCCGGTACGCGCCCGGAGGTCTCAGAGAACGGCGGTGGTGGTGTCGAGGCGCTCGAGCAGGTCGCGATCCGCGTCCTGCCCGGGGTTGTCGGTGGTGAGCAGCTTGTCGCCGAGGAACACGCTCGACGCTCCCGCATGCATGCACAGCGCCTGGAGCTCGTCGCTCATCTCGGAGCGCCCGGCCGACAGGCGGATCACCGACTCGGGCATCATCAGGCGCGCCGCGGCGATCGTGCGGACCAACTCCAGCGGATCGAGGCGCTCGGTGCCGAACAGCGGGGTGCCGGGCACCTGCACGAGGAGGTTGACCGGCACGCTCTCGGGGTGCGGGTCGAGCGAGGCGAGCTGTGCGAGCAGGCCTGCGCGGTCGCGACGTGACTCGCCCATGCCGACGATCCCCCCGCAGCACAGCTTGATCTCGGCGCTGCGCAGGTTGGCGAGGGTCTCGAGGCGGTCCTCGTAGGTGCGGGTGGTGATGATCTCCCCGTAGTACTCAGGCGAGGTGTCGAGGTTGTGGTTGTAGTAGTCGAGGCCGGCATCCGCGAGCGTCCCGGCCTGCTCCTCGGTGAGCATCCCCAGGGTCACACAGGTCTCCATGCCCAACTCGCCCACCGCGCGCACCGCCTCGGCCATCTCACCGACCTGGCGGTCGTTGGGGGAGCGCCACGCCGCCCCCATGCAAAAGCGCGTCGCTCCAGCGTCCCGCGCGCTGCGGGCAGCACTGACGATCTCGCCGAGGGGCATGAGTGCCGCCGGGGACAGATCGGTGTTCCACTTGGCCGACTGGGGACAGTAGCTACAGTCCTCGGGACATGCCCCGGTCTTGACCGACAGCAGCATCGCCGCTTCCACCACGTGGGGGTCGAAGCGGTTGCGGTGCACCTCGTTGGCCTGGGCGAGCAGGTCGTGGAACCCACGCTCGAGCAGCGCCATCGCTTCGTCGGTGGTCCAGTCGTGTCGGAGGTTGCTCACGAGCGTCGAGCATTCCGGCCAGACCGCCACAACGCAAGATGAAGCAGGTTCAACATAGTCCCAGCGGACGATTGGCGAGGTTAGTGTGGCGTGTAATGAGGTTGCTGATTATCGACGGTCAACAGATGTTCGCCGATTGCCTCGCGAGGTACTTGGACGATGCGACCGACGTCGAGGTGACCTCGACCTGCTATTCGCTGGCGGAGGTGCCAGCTGCCCTTGGATGTGCCCGACCCGACATCGTGGTCACCGGCTGGCAGCTGCCCGACGGAAATGGCCGCGACGTCATCGAGACCGTCCGCTCCCGGACAGGGGCCAGCGACGTCGTGGGCGACCTGGTCGTGGGCGACCTGGTCGTGGGCGACTTGGTCGTAGTCGACCCAGGCATCGAAGACCCAGCGATCGAAGACCCCGGCGTCCAGGACCCGGGCGTGGAAACTTCGGGCACCGGTGACCCGGCGCCACCCCGTGGCGGAGAACCGGCACCGTTGCCGGAGACGGCCCCCCGGGTGGTGGTCCTGACCGGCTTTGGCACCGACGAGGTCATACAGGATGCAATGGGTGCCGGGTGCGACGGGTTCGTGACCAAGGACCGCTCCCCGGAGGTGCTCCTCGAAGCGCTGCGCGCAGCGCTGCGGGGTGAGGTCCTCCTGACCCCCGAGACGATCGCGGGGCTGCGCTCACCCATCGCGACCCGATCACCGGCCCAGGCAGCCCTCGAGCTCAAGCTCTCCGACCGTGAGGTCCAGGTGATCACGTTGCTGGCCGAGGCCCGCACCAACGCCGATATCGCGGCCGCGCTGTTCCTCAGCACGAACACCGTGCGCAACCACGTGGCCCGGATCGCCGCGAAGCTCGGTGTGTCGACGCGCATGGAGATCGTTCTGCGCTCCGCGGAGGTGGGGGTGATCAGCCTCGATGCAGAATCGACCCGGCCCGACATCCATCTGATCTGAGCGACGCATCTGATCCGAGTGACGAGGTCGCCTCCTCGGCAGCGGAGGAGTTCAACTGCCCGCGGCGTACAGGGTCTCGATTGCAGATGCGGAAAGCAAACCGGGGTGCAGCGACACCTCGTCGATCACGCCGTCGTACGCCTGAGCCCCGGGGACACCGACACCGTCGTGGAACACGAGGTTCGCGCTCTGGGTTCCGAAGGCGGTGTTGTTCGGCGCGGAGGCCATCGCCGATCGTGCGGAACCTGTGGCCGTGTCGACCGGTACCCCATCCACATAGAGCACGAGCGCAGCAGCCGTACTGTCGAAGGTCGCTGCCACCTGATGGCGACCGGGCGTGATGGTCGCCATCGCATCGAGTGGCGTGCCCCACCCACTGCCGGTCGAATAGATCCGCGCACGGAGTTGGCTGCCCTGGAGGTAGATCACGAATCCGCGCGTGGTGTTGCCCTGCCCCCAGATCACCTGGCGTCCGCTGAGCGCATCCGGATCGATCCACGCGACGACGCTGCGTTGCGAGAACGCACCGTCGATCGGCGTCGACGCAGGAACCGGGAATCCTGCACCCGAGCTCAGATCGACCGCCGCGTTCGGATCCCCGATCAACAGGCCCGGGACCTGCCACGTCGGATTTCCGACCGCGGGCGCATCGTGGGCACCCACCTGGTCGATGGCGATGTCGGTGAGGGTCGTCGTCACCTCGAGGTCGTCGACGAAGTAGTTGATGCCGCCACGCACTGTCACCCGGTCGAAAGAGTGGTAGCTGTTCTGGTTGACGTTCGTGGCGACCAGCTGGGTGTTCGCCGTGTCGTACGCCCTGAGCTGGAGGTTGCCACCGTTGCGCACGAGCTCTACCCGGAACCACTGGTTCTCCGGTGGGTTCCATGACACGGTCCTGGCGTTGTACGCGTTGCCGCCGGTGCGACGCTTGATGCGGAACCGGTTCCCCTTGTGGCGCACCTCGAATCCGTACCCGTTTCCCGAAGCGTCCTCGAGGGAGACCATGTCCAGGGACTGCGCTGCGTTCGGATAGCCGGTCGGCCGGTAGACCCACACCGACAGCTTGAAGTCGTCACCGACGGGCTCCGACAGCATCTTGGTGCCACCGCGCGGGTCGGTGGAGGCACCCTTGTGCAGTGAACCGGTCCCGGAGTGGGCCTGGGCCGTCGAGGGTGAGACCGTGCCCGCTCCGATTTGGGACCAACCCGTGAAGCTCTCGAAGTCGTCGACCAGTCGCACCCCGTCGTCGGTCGGTTCCCCGAGACGCCAGTAGGCCGTCGGCGAGGTGAGCCCTACGAGCGACGGGTAGGGCAGACGCAGGGGGGTGTCGGCCCCCAACAGAGCTGACCCGCCGGTCGATCCGCTGAACGCAGCGTTCACGGATCCGGGCCCGAGGACTGCACCGATCAGCGCGCCGACCACGAACAGGACCACAACCCCCATCACGCTGCGGGGATGCCCCGAGGCTCCCAGACCGGTCGCGACCACCCCCAGCGCCACCAGGGTTCCCGCCCCGAGTAGCACCAGTGGAACCCAGTCGTGCCCGGCGAGCCACATGGAGGGCCAACCCGAGAACGGAACGACGAGGCGGGCCCGCCCCATCACATCGGTGGTCGGAACCTCCGGATCTGGGACTGTGTTGGCATCACCCTTGGTCACCAGCGACCCGGGTCCGGGTTCGCTGTACACCCGGTGGGTGACGGGTTCGGCCGACTCCGGGGTCTTCACCGCAACGATGGACCCTTCCTCGGCGGCCTCGGCCCCGGAGCGGTCCACCATCACGACGTCGCCCACCGACAGCGCCGGGCTCATCGACGCGGACGACACCACCATCGGGGACCAGCCGAAGAGGGTGGGCACCAGCAACCAGGCCACCATGGTGGCGCAGAACCACAGGTAGGTCCGTGCCCCCGCGCGCGCGACGAGGAACGAGCGCCCTTCCGTGACAGCCGGGCGCCGGTGCACCCTTCGGAGGTGCACCGGCGCCCTGACCACCCGGATCGTGTCCACGGGTGTAGTGCTCATCGTGTTGCGACGAACCCGTCGCTACCGCAGGGTCAGCTGCTGTGGACTTCCCAGGTGAAGCCCGCACCCGCACCGGAGCCCTGGGCCGAGTTCGGGGTGTCGGTTCCCAGGGTGGCCGAGATCCGGTAGGTCCGGTTGTTCGAGACCGTGGTGGGCGTGAACGCGTCCAGACCGGTCGCATAGGTGCCGTTGGATGTTCCGAGGTTGGCCAGGGTCCCGGTGTACAGCGCTGGTCCGGCGTTCGGTGTGAAGCCGGTGCAACCGCTGAAGGCGCCACCGGTGCCCTCCTCGATGGTCAGATCGAGGTGCGCGGCGAGACCGGTGTCGGTAACCGAGCTGTAGAGCTGGACGGGGTCGAGTGCCACGTCACCGCCGTTGTAGGTGACCTTTATGCAGGCGGTCTCGGTGTCGCCGGGAACCATGTCGGTGGCGTTGAACATCGCAGTGCCGCTGTCGTCGTCGACCAACGTCACGTTGGCCGAGCTCCACGCATTGCTGCTGTTCGACGTGGCGCCGGTGAACGCGGCTGTGGTGGCCTGCACGATCAGTGCACTCGAGAGGGCGATACCCGCCACGAAGGGAAGTGCCTTCGTGACGCCGCCCCGAATTCGCGACCTGTCCATTTGTTGAATCTCCTTCGTGGGTGCTGTTACCGCGAAGGCTGTCGGCCACAGTTGACGTGTCATTTAGGTAATCGGCTCACCCATACCCCCGAATTGGTAGATATATACCAACCGGTCTACCGCCGGAAGTGAATTGACACGGAAGCTCCGGTGCAAATCGGGTGTCCTCAGGCGCGCTGCCAGGTTCCCAGCCCGGTCTCGTCGTAGAACTCCGAGTTGGCAGAGGTGGCCACGTCGCCCTCGACGGCGAAGGTGATGCCGGTGGGCCCCGTCGAGTTCTCACCGGGCGGGGTGAACAGGAACGAGTCGCCGTCATAGGCGGTGAGGGGGAACGCCATGGATTCGGGGCCGAGGGTCATCTCCAGACCATCGGGGCCCTCGCGAACCTCCATCGGCCCGTAGTAGTCGTTGGTGTAGGTGCCCACATAGGCCGATCCGGCACGCTGAGCGCTCGGGTCGGCGACCTCGGCGGTCCAGTCCGTCGGTGTGGTTGGAACGTAGAGCTGCTCCATGACGCCGTTGTAGAGCCCGTACCAGTCCTTGGTCACCTCACCGTCGATGACGAGATCCGCGACGATCTGGTTGATCGCCTCGGGGGCACCGACGGGTTGGCCGTTGGTGATGGTCACCACGCCCAGGTCCTGGCCGGGGATCATCAGCACCGCGGTGGCGGCACCCATAGCGAACGCTCCCGAGTGCGACAGGCTCACAAAGCCGTCGTCACGGGTGTCGACGTTCAGCCCGTAGCCGTAGAACCCGGAGTTCGCGCTCGGGCTCCGCGGCGGGCTGCTCAGTGACCGCGGGGTCCTCATCGCCTCGAGCGCGCCCACCGAGTCGGGGGTCTTTGCGACGATCGTGCGGTCACCGAGCCTGCCGTCCGCGAGCTGTATGCGCACGAACTTCGCGAGGTCCTCGATGTTCGATGAGACACCTCCGGCCGGGGACTGGGCCTGGGGCATCCGCTGAGCGCCGACCACCCACTCTCCCTCGGAGTTGCGCACGTGTGGTTCGGCACGGTTGTCCTTCGACATGAACTCGGTGAACGAGTAGGTGCTGTGGTCCATGCCGGCGGGTTCGAAGAGGGTCTCCTCGGCCACGGTCTCCCATTGCCCACCCGCCGCGGTGGCCGCGGCGACAGCGCCCGCGGTGAGCCCGTAGTTCGTATAGGCGTAGTCGTTGCGGAACTCCCCCAGGGGCTCCATCGCCAGCCTGGAGAGAACGTACCCGCGGTCATATCCGAGGTCCTCGAGCAGGTCCCCGGCATGGTCGGGCAGCCCACTGCGGTGCGAGAAGAGGTCCGCCGGGCTCACCCACTGCGTCACTGCTGGATCACCCAGGGCGAAATCAGGCGTGTAGTCGATCACCGGGTCGTCCCAGCCGAGCTTGCCCTCGGCGACCAGTTCGGAGACCACCGTCGCGCTGATCGGCTTCGACAGGGACGCGATCTGAAAGACGGTCTCGGTGTCCACCGGGTCCCCGGTGTCCAACGAGCGCACTCCGAAGCCCTCGGCGAAGACGACCTCGTCGTCATACACGATCGCCACCGCGGCTCCGGGAACACCGCTCGCTTCGAGAACCTTGCGCACCTCCCCGGGGACCTTGTCGAT
The DNA here is from genome assembly GCA_047972145.1 of Microthrixaceae bacterium. Taxonomy (GTDB): domain Bacteria; phylum Actinomycetota; class Acidimicrobiia; order Acidimicrobiales; family Microtrichaceae; genus JAMLGJ01. Next base: position 6,556 of record JBKEAI010000010.1, on the reverse strand, counting down.
GCCGGCGTCGACGTCGGCCCGGTCGATCGTCGGTGCAGGATCCCCCGGTGGTTCGTCGCGGGGCTCGCGCTCCCCGGCGCGATCGCCGGTGGCGTCGTCACGCGCGGACCCTGCGGAGTCATCCGATCCGGTATCGCTGCAAGCGGTCATCGACAGGCCGAGTGTGGCCAACACCACGAGAACGGATCCGAGACGGCGGGTGTTGCTGGGAGGTCTCGCCCTGGTCATGGCTGGGCCATCGGACACCGACGTGCGCGACTTGAACAACCTGCGGCATGGGTGATGTATCAACCATCGGCCTTCCCGCCGGATCCCCCACGGGAGCTCGGTGGATGAACCCCCGGCGCGCCCCAACTGGAAGCATTACCCCGATGGACTACTCACGTTGGGCCGACGTTGAGCTCGAATCCCTGCGCCGGGAGGACAGGTTCCGCACCCTGCGCTCCTTCGACGCGTTCGGCCCGAGCGGCCGGCTCGACGGCACCCGCACCGGCGACGGTCCGGTCACCTCCTTCGCGTCCAACGACTACCTGGGGCTGAGCACCCATCCGCGTGTGATGGCAGCGGCCCATGAGGCGATCGATCGCTGGGGAACCGGGTCGACCGCCAGCAGGCTTGTGGTTGGAACCCGGCCCGCTCACGTGGACCTCGAAGCCCGCCTGGCGGAGTGGAAGCACGCCGAAGCGGCCGTGGTGCTCCCGAGCGGCTACGCCGCCAACCTCGCGACGATCACCGCGCTCGGGGGCCCCGACTGCCTCGTGGTCAGCGACGAGCTGAACCACGCGTCGATCATCGACGGATGCAGGTTGTCGCGGTCGCCCATCGCCGTCGCCACTCACAACGACCCCGACCACGTCGACTCGCTCCTGGCCGCGTCCGATGCGCCGAGGTCGATCGTTGTAACCGACGCTGTGTTTTCCATGGATGGCGACGAGGCACCCATCGCTGCGCTCGCGGAGGTGTGCGCCAGACATGGAGCGCTGTTCGTGTTGGATCAGGCCCACGCGGTGCTCGGACCCGACATCGACGCGCTGCGCTTCACCGACGGGCTCGATGTGGTGCACGTGGTCACCCTCTCCAAGGCGCTCGGCTCGATGGGTGGCGCGATCTGCGCGCCGCGTCCGCTGGTCGAGCTCGTGGTGAACAGGGCGCGCAGCTTGATCTTCAGCACCGGGCTCAGCCCCGCCGATGCCGCCGCTGCGAGTGCAGCGCTGGAGGTGTGGCAGGGCCCCGAAGGCGCCGAGCTCGTCGGTCACCTCCGCCGGCTCGTCGAACGGGTCGCCCCGGGACATCCCTCGCCGATCGTTCCGGTCATCGTCGGCGATGAGAACGTCGCGCTCGGGGTGTCCGAGCAACTCCTCGAGGTGGGGATCCTGGTGCCGGCGATACGGCCCCCAACCGTCGCGGTGGGCACCTCCCGCCTGCGCGTGGCGCTGTCGGCAGCACACACAGAGGTGATGGTCGACGAACTGGCCACGACCCTGGAGAGCATCCTGGCCGAGCGCGGTCTCGGGCCTGCGTTCCCTGGAGCCGAGCCCGCAGGGGTGCCGGCGCGCACCGATGGATGACGACCAGGGGGATGGCAGTCCCACCATGGATGGCAGTCCCACCAGGGATGGCAGTCCCACCATGGACGAGAGGGACCGGCCCTGCCTCGTGGTGGTCGTCGGCACGCACACCGAGGTCGGCAAGACCTGGGTGAGCGCGCGGTTGATCGAGCATCTCGTGGCCCGAGGGCAGCGGGTCGAGGTGCGCAAGCCCTTGCAGTCCTTCGACCCGACCGATACCGGCCCGACCGATGCCGAGGTTCTCGCCCTGGCGAGCGGTGAGCGCGTAGCGGACGTGTGTCCGCCCACGGGCAGCTTCGAGGTGGCGATGGCACCTCCGATGGCCGCCGCCGCGTTGGGGCGCCCCGTACCCACAACACGGGTCCTCGTCGATGGCTTGCACTGGAGGTCCGCTCCTGTACGCATCGTGGAGACCGTCGGCGGGGTGCGCTCCCCCATGACCGGCGACGGCGACAGCGCGGAGGTCGTGCGGGCACTCCAACCCGATGTGGTGGTCCTGGTGGCCGACGCGGGGCTCGGGGTCATCGATGCGGTCCGTTCTGCTGTGACCAACCTCGAACCGCACCGGCCGGTGGTGTTCCTGAACCGCTTCGACCCCACCGACGCGCTGCACATCGCCAATCGCGACTGGCTTGCCAAGGTGGATCGGCTCGACCCCGAGGTGGATGTCGAACAGCTCGGTATCCGGATCAGCCGGGGTCGGTGAGTTCACCCGGGATTGTTCGCACCAGGTCGCTGGTCGCCGCGTCGTCGGGACCGGTCTCGGGCTGAACCTGGATCGCGAACGACGACGGATCGGGGGTGGCGTCGGGTAGCGGTGGACACACCGCCTGCACTCCGGGCGTATCGGCGTCGTCGCCACCCAGCCGGTCTGGAGGCTGCTGATCGGCGACGCGAGGGGGACCATGATCACCACCGCGAACGCGGTGACCGCGACCGGACGCTTGGTGACCGTGCGTGCCATCCAGGTGAAGAGCCCGGTGGTCGCAGGCGTGGTCGTCTTCACCTTCCCGCCGGCGGAGCACGCTCGTTGTTCGCCCTTCCGCTCGACCTGGGCGGAGACACGCCGGTGGCACCCGGGCTCAGCGACACCTGAGCCGGCGCCACTTGAAGCGAGGTCGCAGCGGCGGCAACCTAGCGCTGTGCCAAGCGAAGTACTGGAGGGACCATGAGCTGGTCTGCGCGCGACATCCCCGACCTCGGCGGCAAGGTAGCGGTGGTCACCGGAGCCAACGGTGGCCTCGGGTTGGCCTCCGCGAAGGCCCTCGCAGGCAAGGGCGCGCACGTGGTGATGGCGGCGCGCAACCAGGCCAAAGCGGCCGACGCGCACGCTGAGATCCTGGCCGCGCATCGCGATGCGTCCGTCGAGATCGTGGAGTTGGACCTCGGCTCGCAGGCCTCTGTCGAATCCGCCGCCAAGGAGATCCTGGCCGCCCAGGACCGTCTGGACATCCTCATGGCCAACGCGGGGGTGATGGCGCTGCCCCAGGGCACCACCGAAGACGGCTTCGACACGCAGTTCGGGATCAACGTGCTCGGGCACTGGGTGCTGATCGCGCGCCTCATGCCATTGGTCACCGCAACCCCCGGCGCTCGGATCGTGACCCTGTCGAGCACCGCTCAGCACACCGGCCGCGCGATCGACGCGGATGACCCACACATGCGCGCCAACTACGACGCCTGGAGGATGTACGGCCAGACCAAGTTGGCGATGCGCCACCTCGCGGAGGGTCTCCAGGACCGCTTCAACACCGCCGGTATCGACGCCGAGGCGCTGTCGGCGCAACCCGGGCTGACGAACTCGGACCTCCAGTCGAACACCCAGGCCCACGGCGGCGCCGGGATGCTGGGCGCGTTCTCGGACCGTCTCGTGAAGGTGACGGGCATGTCGACCGACCGCGGTGCCCTGTCGCAGCTGCGCGCCGCGACAGACCCCGACGCTCCCGGCGGCGGCTTCTACGGCCCGCTGTTCGCCACCAACGGTCCCCCGGTGCTCAAGCCGTTGGTGCGTCCGGGACGCGACGCCGCGATCCGCACCCTGTGGCGGGTCGCCGAAGCCGAAACCGGCGTGTCGATGAAGATCACCCCGAGCCGCTGAGCGGCCCGGGCGCCGCTGGGTCGCCTGGGCCCACTCACTTGATCGCGTTCGGGTTCATGTCACCGGAGATGCGCTCCAGGTTCTTGTCGGGTATCGCGTCGATCGGTGTGGCGACCTCCTCGACGGTGGGGCCGACCTTCGCCGCGAGCGGTGCGAGTGCGTCGAGGTCGAAGCCGTACATGTCCGCGGCGTTGGTACCGAGGATCTGGCGCAGCTCAGCCTCGGGGGCGCCGCTGAAGCGGGCCCGCAGGTTCTCGCGGGTGTATGGCCAGGTCCCTTCGTCGTGGGGGTAGTCGCTGCCCCACATGAACTTGTCGAGTCCGATCTCATGGCGCGCGTCGGCGTCGGCCTGGCGCGGCATCGACACGCCCATCCACACGTTCTGCGCGAAGTACTCGCTCGCGTCCCTGGGCAACACGTGGTCCTCGCCGTAGCGGATCTCGCCGGTGGCACCGGTGTCGCGGATGCCCCGGATCACCTCGTCGAGGCGATCGAGCATCGGGGGTAGCCACGCACACCCCGCCTCGGTGACCACCACCTTGAGCCTCGGGAACCTCTCGAAGACCCCCGAGAGGATCATCTGCACCAGCGGACGCTGCGTGTAGAAGGGCACCTCGTTGATGTAGAGCAGCATCGACACCGGGTACGGGCCGTAGTCGGGATTGCCGCTGCCGCTGTGCACGTTGATCGGTACCTCGAGGTCCTGGAGCACCTCCCACAGCGGGTCGTAGCAGCGGTCGTATAGCGGCTTCACCCACTTCACATCCGGTGCGAGGTTGGGCAACAGGACACCGCCGCGCAGGCCGTGGTCCTTGATCCAGTGCACGTCGGTGATCGCGTCGTCGACGTCGTTGAGGAAGATCTGCCCGACCCCTGCCCGACGTTGCGGGAAATCGCCGCAGAAGTCGACCAGCCATCGGTTGTGCGCATGCACACCCGCGCGGCGATGGCGGTACTCCTCGTCGGTGGGCGGCTTCGCGAACAACACGAAGCTCGGGAAGAACGGCGGCACCGTGTTGGGGAACAACACCTCGGCCACCACGCCGTCGGCCTCCTGTTGGGAGTTGCGCATCTCGTTGTCCCAGTTGCGCAGGCGCCGGTTGTCCCCCAGGTCTTTGTAGGGGTTCTTGTACTCGCCCCGCCAGGCGTCGAAGTCGTCCAGGAACTCCGGATCCAGGTACTCGCGGTAGGCCTTGTGGCTGCCGCCGGCGTGGCAGTCCGCCGAGACGATCGTGTAGCGGTCCGTGCCGGTCGCGGTACCGGTGTCGGTTTCGGTAACGGTCATGGGATCAAGTAGAACACGTTCTCATGGGGGCTTCCACCCCTGCACGTGACCTGCCGTACGATCGGCGGCGCGACCAACCTGCCAGCACGAGATCCGAGGTTCACATGTCGATCGCAATCACCGATGACCACCGCTCGCTCGAGGAGACAGCGGCCGACTTCCTCGCCAAGCGCAACGCCATCGGTGCCGCTCGCGAGCTGCTGGAGGCCCCGGAGGAGTCGCTGCCGGAGTTCTGGGACGAGCTCGTCTCGCTCGGCTGGCTGGGGCTGCACGTCCCCGAGCAGCACGGCGGGTCGGGCTTCGGCCTCGAAGAGCTCGTGGTAGTCGTGGAGCAGACCGGTCGCACGATCACCCCGGGACCCTTCGTTCCGACCGTGATCGCGAGTGCAGTCATCGCGGCAGCCGCTGACGACGACACCAAGGCCCGGTTCCTGCCGGGCCTCGCGGACGGCTCGTGCTTCGCGGGCATCGGCCTGGGAGGTTCGGTGACCGTCAGCGGTGGAACCGCCTCGGGCAACGCCGCCACGGTGCTCGGCGCCGGCTTCGCCGGCATCGTCGTGGTCCCAAGCGGCGACGACGTGGTCGTCGTCGAGGCAGGCGAGGGTATGTCGGTGGAGAACCCGCCGAACCTCGACCCCACCCGGCGCTGCGGCCGGGTCACCCTCGATTCGGCACCCGCGACCGTGCTCGGGGGCGCCCGGCAGGTCTTCGTGGACCTCGCCCGGCTGATCCTGTCGGCCGAAGCGGTGGGGATGGCATCCGCCTGCACCGACAGCGCGGCGCAGTATGCGAAGGAGCGCCTCCAGTTCGGCCGGGTGATCGGCACTTTCCAGGCGGTCAAGCACCACTGCGCGAACATGGCCGTTGCCACCGAGACCGCGACGTCCGCGGTGTGGGACGCAGCGAAGGCCGCCGCGACCGGTGGAGACCAGCTCAGCTTCACATCGGCTGTGGCGGCCACCAAGGCCGCGCCCGCGGCGGACCTGTGCGCCAACCTCAACACCCAGGTGCACGGAGGCATCGCGATCACGTGGGAGCACGACGCCCACCTGTTCATGCGCCGCGCTTCGACGTTGCTCGGCCTCCTGCGAGCCGACGAGGCGGCGGCCGACCTGGTCGACCTCGGTCGGCGGGGTGTTACCCGGGGCAAGCAGGTGGAGCTCCCCGAGTCCGCCGAACCGATCCGTGCGCAGGTGCGGGCGTTCGCCGAGGAGATCAAGGACCTCTCGCGCGAGGAGCAACGGGACCGCCTCATCGAGACCGGCTACGTGATGCCGCACTGGCCCAAGCCATACGGGCGCGAGGCCGGCGCCATCGAACAGCTCGTGATCGAACAGGAATTCACCAAGGCGGGAGTGCAGCGCCCGGGCTACGGGATCACCGCCTGGAACATCCTCACGATCATCGAGCACGCCACCGAGGACCAGGCTTCACGCTGGGTGCTCCCGGCGCTGCGCCAGGAGACGATCTGGTGCCAGCTGTTCAGCGAACCCGATGCGGGCTCGGACGCCGCAGGTGTGAAGACCAGGGCCACCCGGGTCGACGGCGGTTGGCTGGTCAACGGCCAGAAGGTGTGGACCTCCGACGCGCACGTGTCCGCGTGGG
>JBKEAI010000299.1:0-6437 GCA_047972145.1 Microthrixaceae bacterium | reverse complement strand
GCGCCGGTGGCGGTGACCTTCCGCACCGACGAGCTCGAGGCGCTGTGCCCGGCGGTCGAGGGCGTCCAACCCGATATCTACGCCGCCGAGATCAGCTACACGGCACTCACCCACGCGATCGAGTCCAAGTCGCTCAAGCTGTGGCTGGTCACCTTCAGGGACCGTCGGATCTTCGCGGAGCACCTCGTGTGCGAGATCCACGACACGATCGCTGCGCACGCTCCCGCTGTGGGCAACGTGAGCGTCCGCCTCACCCAGAACCCCCGCGGAGGCATCACCACCACCGTGGAGCACCCGCCTGCGGTCACCCACCCTCGCCAGCCGTAGCGCCCGGTTCACCTACCGACCCTGCGCAGCCGTGTGGCCTGGTTCGCCAACAAGCCCCTGCACAGGCGTAGCAGCGGGCGCACCCGTCGACCCTGCACAGCCGTGGGGGCCTGGTTCGAATGGGCCGGTCGACCCATGGGATGGGTACCTCTGCCACTACCAGGCGCCGCGGATGTTCCGTACGTTGGTCTCCAACGAAGCAACACCGAGCCGACGGGCCAGGGTTGCAGGAACGTCCGGATCACATCCGGGTGGAGGGAAACGGTTCGAGGCCGGGTGCGCTGGGGCGGCGCACCCGGCCCGTCCCGTTTTCAGTGAACACCCCACACCCTCGCACGAGTTGGTCCCCAAGCCGGCCCACCAAGTGAACGGCCGTCACATGGCAGGAAATCCTCGACTGGCCCCGAGGGCTGCCGATGGGCAAAGGTGGACGTGGTTGGTCGAAGCGCGGCGGAGTCTTGACGATGGCGGATGAATCGAAACTCGACAAGGCGCGTGCAAAAGCGCGCCGTGCCCGCAAGAAGCACCGTCGGGCACGCACCGAACTGGTGCACACCGCCGAGCGCCTGGACCGCTCCAAGGCGCGCACCAGGAAGTGGAAGTCGCGGTCCCGGTACTGGAAGTCAAAGGCCGGGAAGTGGAAGTCGCGGACGAAGGCATCGCAGACCCAGGTCGAGGTGCTGCGCGACCTGAACCGTCAGCTCACCGTCGACTACCGCGAGAGTCGGGCGAGCGACGCCGCGGCGATCCACTTCGCAGCCGAGGCCATCAACGCGTTCGCCGCAGACGCCGCGGCGCTGCGGGCTATGCAGACCGGCACCGAGCACACCGACTACCTGGACCACCTCACGTTCCGGCTGCGCCAGAACCTGATCGAGGCCCGCCAGTTCCTCGACCAACAGGGCGAGGCTGCCCGCGCAGCCGACCTGGCCGACCTTCTCAACGCGCTTCCCCCCGACAACACCCACCGCTGAGCACTCCCGGCGGCACCCACCACCGGGGGATCCATGCCTGGTGCAGTTCATTGGGAACCGGCACCGGCACCGGCATCGGTGGGAGGTGGGCTCCAGACCTCAGTGCCCTGACCGTCGACCGGTCACCGATGGGTTACCCGATCACGCACAGCACCGTGAGGGCCAGCAGGTGAACCCGGAACCGTGGGCGTCGAAGGCAGGTCAACATCGGCGCCGGCAGACTGTTGGCCACGCCCGGCCGGCCAGCTACGGGGGTCAGTTGGCGGTGGCCTCAGGCGGTTGGTTCCACTCGATCCAGCCGGCTCCGGTCCTGCCGTCCGCGTTCGCGTAGCGGGTGAGGGCCCGCGGGAACCGGTCCAGACGTCCGTCGGTGGGGTGGAACAGTCCGACCGGAGAGAACGCGACCGGTGTGGCGGTCAACTCCAGAGCCGTGTGGGCAAGGGTCGACGATTCGGGGAGCCGCTCACGCCCTTCGATGGTGCTCTGGAGGATCCGGTCGGACTCCGCGAACTCCGAGCTTGCGGGGTCGAGGCGGTAGCCGACACCCCAGTCGTTGTCAGCGAAGAACCCGCCCGCGCTGTGGAACCGTGTGCCGTCGTCGAGACGACCCGCACTCCAGATCCACGGCATCGACCACCAGTCACGGGCGGCACCCCAGGAGTGGTCGCGCTGGCCCCAGGCGTCCACCTCGATGCGTTCGTCGCCGACCTGCACGAAGCCGTGCACCCGGCAGGGGATCTCGTAGCGGGGGGTGACCGGTGGCCACTGGTAGCCGCCGCGGTCGGTCTCCCAGTCGAGCTCGAAGCCGAAGGGCACCCGGTCCCCTCTCGGGGCGTCAGCGCGGTACATCTCGGCCGGATCCTCGATGACGAGCCCGAACGCCTCAAGGTTGGTGCTCATGTGTTCGTTCGGCGATTCGATCGCGTGGTCGGCCCACAGCCCGTCGTGGCGCAGTTCGAGGGAGCTGGCCGAGGTGGGCATCGCCACGTCGTGTTCCACCACGGTCACCAGTGGCCGTCGCTCACCGACCAGGCACGCCCAGTACCAGACCCGGTCGAGGTTCGGATAGAACCCGATCCGGATGTAGCCACCGAGTGTGGCGTCCTCGGTGAACCAGTCGAGGTAGTAAGACTCGTTCCACAGCTCGATCTCGGGATCGGCAACGTGTCGTTGTTCGTCGGCGGGATCGATCGGTGCCATGCCCGCAGTATGGCCGACCCACCTGCGCGAGACCCGCCCTCCCCCACCACCTCTCCGTTCTGTGGTGCGAAACGAGCCTGTGGAGCCAACGACGCACCACAGAACCCCGGGGGGAGACCGTGGATGGGCGCACGGTAGGGTCGGGCCGTGCAGTACCTGAGCGACGAGTGGATCACAGCCGCTGACGGGGCGCTGTCGGCGGCGTGGGCAGCCGGTGCCGGTGCCGAAGGCGAGGGCTCCGACGCCGAAGTCGGAGAAGGTGGCCTGGATTCGAGCACGACCACCATCGCGTACACGGTGACCGGTGCACCGGGCGGCAAGGTCACCTACCACCTGTTCGCAGGACCCGACGGTGCGGGCGTGGCAGCCGGCAAACCCGAGGGCGATCCCGACGCCACCATGGAGCTCGACTACGACACAGCCGTCGAGGTTGCCCAGGGTGAGACCGCAGCCCAGGTGGCCTTCATGCAGGGACGCCTCAAGCTCGGGGGCAACGTGCTCCTGTTGATCGACGGCGCCAAGCGACTCGAAGCGGTCACCGGCGCCCTCGCCACCATCGACAACGTCGAGTACTGACACCACCCCACCCGTTCTGTGGTGCGTCGTTAGCCCCACAGGCTCGTCTCGCACCACAGAACGGGTAGGTGGGTGGGGCGGTACCTTGGCCGGGTGCCCGAACTGCCCGAGATCAAGGCCCATGCGGAACGGCTGACCCGCTCGTACTCGCGAGCGGTGCTCGATCGCTTCGAGCCGATCTCGTTCACCGCCCTCAAGACCGCAACCCCCGACCCATCCGCCGCCGTCGGCCTGGAGCTGTCGGAGGTGACCAACCGAGGCAAGCACCTGCTCATACGCTTCAGGTCGCCACACGCGGATCCATCGGGGGTCAACGCCGATAGCGGCACCGAGATCACCTTCGTGGTGCACCTCATGCAGGGTGGCCGACTGGTGCCCGACGCCAAGCTCTCTGCACGGCCACGCAACGGGATCGCGCGCTGGCGCTTCTCAGAGGTCCCCTCGGGTGCCGACCCGGCACTGCTGCTGACCGAGGCGGGTCGCGAGCACAAGGCCGGGGTATGGGTGTTCGAGGGCGACCCGACACTCACCGAGCCTGCCCCGGCCCCGTTCGACGGCCTCGGACCTGATGCGGACGAGGTCAACCTTGACCAGTTCACAACGGCGTTGGCGGCGAAGAACCAGCGTGTCCACGGATTCCTGCGCGACCAGCACGGTGTGGCGGGACTCGGGCGGATGCTCGCGAACGAGATCTGCCACCGGGCGAAGCTGTCACCGTTCGCGATGACCGCCAGGCTGTCGGACGCCGAGGTGGACGCGCTCTACACAGCGATGGGAGAGGCGATTGCCGACGGACTCACCTTCGAACGCTCACGCGATTCGATGTCTCGTTCCGCTGACCGCCCGGGCGCCGTGCACAGACGCAAGGGGGAGACGTGCCCCACCTGTGGTGACACGATCCGGGCCGTGGAGTACAACGCGTACGAGGTCGACTACTGCCCGAGTTGTCAGACCGAGGGCAAAGTGCTCGCCGACAACACCACCAGCAAATTCCTGAAATAGGACCCGGAAGCCACGAACAAGCAAGGTCGCAGTGGGGGGAGTGTGACGGGGGCGGCTCCGCCGGCCCACCCTCGCTCTGTTCGGGTCCAGCTTGGCCGGTCCGAACAGCATCAAGCCTGCGGCCAAGGGCCGCACGACCAGAAGCTCGGGCGGCAACCTCTGGTTGCCGCCCGAATTCGCTAGATCAGGCCAAGGTCGGCCACGGCGTCGCGTTCCTCGGCGAGTTCGGCAACGGAGGCGTCGATGCGGCTGCTGGAGAACTTGTCGATGTCGAGTCCCTGCACGATCTCGTAGTCGCCTCCCGAACAGGTGCACGGGAACGAGCTGATCAGGCCCTCGGGCACGCCGTAGGAACCGTCGGAGGGTACCGCCATCGACACCCAGTCACCTTCGGGGGTGCCGAGGTGCCAGCTGCGGATGTGGTCCACCGCGGCGTTCGCCGCCGACGCCGCGGAGCTCGCTCCACGCGCCTCGATGATCGCGGCACCGCGCTTGGCGACGGTGGGGATGAACTCGTCCTCCAACCAGCCCTGATCGCCAACGGCCTCCGCGGCGTTGCGCCCGGAGACCTCGCAGTGGAACAGGTCCGGGTACTGGGTGGTGGAGTGGTTGCCCCAGATCGTCATGCGGGTGATGTCGGCCACGGCCACGTCGAGCTTCCCGGCGAGTTGGGCCATGGCGCGGTTGTGGTCCAGGCGTGTCATCGCGGTGAACCGGCCGTTGTCGAGACCCTCCGCGTTGCTCATGGCGATGAGGGCGTTGGTGTTGGCCGGGTTGCCGACCACGAGGATCTTCGCGTCCTTGGATGCGGAGCGTCCCAGTGCTTCGCCCTGGGGCTTGAAGATGCCGCCGTTGGCCGACAACAGGTCGGAGCGCTCCATGCCCGCCTTGCGGGGCATGGCACCGACCAGGAGTGCCACATCCGCGTCGCCGAAAGCGACATCGGCATCGTCGGTGCTCACCATGTCGGTCACGAGTGGGAAGGCGCAGTCCTCGAGCTCCATGGCAACGCCGCCGAGCGCGTCTAGGGCGGGGGTGATCTCGAGCATCTGGAGGATCACCGGTTGGTCGGGGCCCAACATGTTGCCGCTCGCGATGCGGAACAACAGGGAGTATCCGATCTGGCCTGCGGCACCGGTGACCGCAACTCTCATGGGGGATTTCGACACGCTGTTCTCCTCTGGATAGTGGCCACGTCGAGGTGGCCGCTGACGCTTCGGCGAGCTGAGTGGTCCCGGTGCCTCGGGCACCGACCGCCGTGTGAACCGAACCTAGCGCCGGGTGTTGCCGATCCACGAACGGTGGAGGTCGCCGTACACACCGCCCTGGGCGACCAGCTCTACGTGGGTGCCGTCCTGGACGACCTCGCCGGCATCGAAGACGATCACCCTGTCGGCGGCCTCTGCGGTGGAGAGGCGGTGCGCGATGCTCACCGTGGTGCGGCCCACCGCGAGGGTGGCGAGCGCATTGCCGAGCTTGCGTTCGGTTTCGGGGTCGATCGACGAGGTCGCCTCGTCGAGGATCAACAGGCCCGGGTCTGCCAGCTGGGCTCGTGCGAGTGCCACGAGTTGGCGTTCGCCGACCGACAGCGCGTCGCCACGCTCACCCACCGCCGTGTCGAGCCCGTCGGGCAGGTCTCCGAGCCACTCCGCGAGGCCGAGCGATCCGAACGCGGCCCGCACCTGCGCATCGCTGGCTCCCGGACGACCGAAGCGCACGTTGTCCAGGAGGGTGGTGTCGAACAGGAACCCGTCCTGGGGCACCAGTCGTATCCCCGCGGCGCGCTGGCGCCGACCCACGGTGTGCAGGTCCACACCACCCACGAGCACCTCGCCGCTGGTGGGATCGGCCAGCCGGCACAACAACTTGGCGAGGGTCGACTTGCCCGAGCCGGTCTCCCCCACGATCGCCACGTTGGAACCTGCATCGATGTGCAGGTCGATGTCGCGCAGCACCGGGCGCCCGGGTTCGTACTCGAAGGTCACCCGGCGCACGTCGACCGAGAGCGCCCTGCCGGGCAACGAAGCCGGATGCTCGGGTTCGGCGACGTCGACCGGTTCGTCGAGCAGGTCGAGCACCTTGCGCCACCCCGCGAGCGCCGTCTGGGTCTGGTCGAGCACCTCGCCGATCTCGGCGACGGGTTGCACGATCAGGTTGGTGATGAACACCGCTGCGATCAGGGTGCCCGCGGCCATGCCCCAACCCGGGCCCCACCACACACCGACTCCGACAACCGCGGCGAGGGCGAGCCCCGAGAACAGATCCGACAGCGGGAACATGATCGCGAAGTAGAACCGTGCGACCAGCTGTGTGCGGTACTGCGCTTCGATCGACTCGTGGAGCTCACGCCGGGCACGG
>JBKEAI010000250.1:0-2299 GCA_047972145.1 Microthrixaceae bacterium | reverse complement strand
ACGCAACACCCTCGCGGCGCGCATATCGCCCGCAATGACCAGACGGAACACCCGCTCCTCATCGGCACATCTGGGCGAGAGGCCAAACCTAAGCTGTGGGCCGCACTGACCGCTCCGATTTGTGCCGAGCAGCAGCCGTGGGGGTTCAACTCGCCCTCCCGAACCAAATCTCGCCACACGCGACGCTGTGATCTGGCGAAACGCTCGAGCCTGGTGTCGGAGGGGGGACTTGAACTCGCCAGGAAGCCGTGCCGGCCGATGCCGTCGAGTGCCCGTTCGGCCTGCTATTGCAGGGGTCTCGGCGATCTGCCGTTCCAGCGCATACCGAGGCGTGCCGTTCGATATCCGGGCGTTTTCAGGACCTTCGCGGACAAATTGATGACAAGCGCACGGGTGTGTCGGACACAGGGCAGAGCGAACCGTCCGTCGCGGCCAGGGCACCCGGCAATCAGCATGACAGCGAAGTGGCGCGGTGGTGTCAACTTCGCGTAGCGAGTTATCGCCATCGGTGGTACCTTGTACGTCGTGAGTGATCTGGCTGTCGCACCCGATGTTCGAACGAAGGTCCTTCGTTCGCGCGAGCGGTTCTGGCGCCCCGAGGACTTCGCCGGCTCACCCGACGCCGTGGCAAAGGCGCTCTCGCGTCTGACACGCGCTGGCGAACTTCGCCGCGTCCGCCGCGGCCTCTACTGGCGTGGCGAGCCCACCCGCCTCGGCATGGCCCCGCCCTCCCCTGATCGTCTCGTGCCTGAGGTCGTCGCCGCCGCGGGTACGGGGCCCGCCGGTTGGAGCGCTGGACTCGCGCTCGGGCTCTCCACCCAAGTGCCACGCCACGAGACGATCGCCGTTCCCGGTCGCTCACCGCGGAATCCTGGATCCGTTCGTTTCGTCAGCCGGGCCGCCAGCGTCAAGCGTCGCGACGAGCGCCTGCGGCCCATCGAGGTCGCACTGTTCGAAGTGCTTCGCGACTGGGATGACCTCGTCGAGGTGCCATTCGATGTCGCGATCGAACGCATCACCGCTCTCCTCGACAACGGAACGCTTCGTCTCGACCGCATTGTGAGGGCGTCGGCAACCGAGCCGCCTCGGGTTCGCGAACGACTCCGTCGTCTGCTCGACGCGATCGGTCGGCCGGACGATGCCGGAGCAGTCCGACCCGCCCGGAGCAAGTCCCGCCACCACGAGCTGGCAACTGCCCGCTGACTTCCGTGATCCGCTTCCGCGATACCAGTGAGATCGGGCCAACGCTGGACGCGGCGGCCGAGCGCCTGGGCATCAGCCCGACCGCTGTCGAGAAGGACTACTGGGTGAGCGAGGTGCTACGGGTGCTCGTCGCCGAGTTCCCCGATGACTTCATCTTCAAGGGCGGCACCAGCCTGTCGAAGGGCTACGACATCGTCGCGAGGTTCTCGGAAGACATCGACGTGCTCGTGCTGCCCGGTGACCGTGGGCGAGGATCGGTCGACAACCTCATGAAGGCGATGGGAGCGGCGGCCGCAAGCGGCGTCTCTGGCGAAGCCGTGAGCGCTGGTGCCGAGACAGGCCGGCACCGTGCGTACTCGGTGAGCTATCCAGCGACGCGGCCCCCAACAGAGCTGATCACGACGAGTGTCCTCCTGGAGATGGGCGTCCGCGGCGGCTCCCACCCTCACGAGCCGGTCCTCATCGGGTCGCTCCTCGGCGACGTCCTCAGCGACGCGGGGACTGACCTCGGGGAGTTCGAGGATCTCGTTTCGTTCGAGGTTCAGGTGCTTCACCCCGCCCGCACCCTGCTGGAGAAGCTCGTCCACATCCACGACCTGGCACTCAGGCTCAGCGCCGACGACACCCTCCGACCACCTGCCCGAAGCGGCCGGCACTTCTACGACGTGCACCAGCTCCTCGGCGATGACCGAGTCGTCGACCTGCTGCGCGACCGTGCGCAGGTCATGGAGGTCATCGCCAGCATCGACGACATCACCCAGCGCTTCTTCGGAGGGAGCGAAGGTGAGTCGGCAAGGCCGTCGGACGGGTTCACCAGCAGCCCGGCGTTCGACCCTGCCACCTCAGCGTCAGCACGCCTCCAGGAGTCGTACGAGTCGACGATGCCGGAGCTGTACTTCGGTAGCGAGCCGCTGCCCACGTGGGGTGCGATCTGCGAACGCGTCGCCGAGCACGCGGCGCTGCTCTGACCCCGGGCCGACAGTCGTTCCGGTCGTGACGCCGAGGTCGGTCATCCGATCCAGCGCCCCGCAATAGCCGTAGGAGTTCCCGCGAGTTGCCTGTTTCGGCGAGTTCCCCAGGTCGAGAACTCGCCGAA
>JBKEAI010000217.1:0-41935 GCA_047972145.1 Microthrixaceae bacterium | reverse complement strand
CAGTCGAGGCCGCTCAGCCAGTCGAGGCCGCTCAGCTGCCGACGAAGCGGTCCGCCACCGCGAGCGCCGCGTCGAGGCCGTCGAGGCCCCGGTGGAGCTGGTCCTCGTCGATGACCAGCGGCGGCGCGACGTGCAGGCGGTTGGACGCGACGAACGGCCACACGCCCTGCGCATGCACCGCAGCCACCACCTCACCCATCGGCGCAGCGTCGGGCCCTGACGCGGTGAACGGGACCAGTGGCTCGCGGGTTTCGGGGTCGCGCACGAGCTCCAGGGCGAAGAAGCAGCCCAGACCGCGTACCTCGCCGACGCTGGGATGTCCATCCGCGATCTCGACCAGTCGCGGCCCCAGGACATCCTCGCCGAGGCGGCGCGCACGCTCGGGAATGCCATCGCGCTCGAAGATCGAGATCGACTCGATCGCCGCCGCACATGCGAGTGGATGCCCGCTGTAGGTCAGTCCGCCGGGATAGGGAACGTCCTCGAAGTTCGCTGCGATCGCATCGGAGATCAGCACGCCGCCGAGGGGCACGTATCCGGAGTTGACTCCCTTCGCGAAGGTCATCAGGTCGGGCACCACACCCCAGTGGTCTACCCCGAACCACTCCCCGATCCGTCCGAAGCCCACCATCACCTCGTCAGAGATCATCACGATTCCGTGGCGGGTGCACAGCTCGCGCACACCTTGCAGGTATCCGGGGGGCGGCACGAGTATGCCGTTGGTCCCGACCACGGTCTCGAGGATGAGCGCCGCGATCGTGCCGGGGCCCTCGAGTTCGATCAGTGCCGACAGGTGGGCCAGTGCGCGCTCGGCCTCCTCCTCGGGGGTCGTGGCGCCGAAGGCCGAGCGGTACAGGTAGGGCCCGAAGAAGTGCACCGAACCACCCACGGTCGGCTCGTTCGCCCACCTCCGCGGCTCACCCGTGGCGGCGATCGCAGCCGCTGTTGCACCGTGGTAGCTGCGGTACGCGGAGAGCACCTTGAGCCGGCCGGTGTGCGCCTTGGCCATCCTCAGCGCGTTCTCCACCGCTTCGGCCCCGCCGTTGGTGAAGAACACCCGGTCGAGTCCCTCGGGTGCGTGGCCGGCGATCCGGCGGGCAGCCTCCGAGCGCGTGTCGTTCGCGAAGCCCGGGGCGATCGTGCACAGCTTCGCGGCCTGCGCACCTATCGCCTCGATCATCTCGGGGTGCTGGTGCCCGAGGTTGAGGTTGACCAACTGGGATGAGAAGTCGACGAACTCGTTGCCCTCGTTGTCCCAGAACAGCGCCCCCTTGCCACCCGCTACCGGCACCGGTTGTATGGCGCCCTGCGCGGACCACGAATGGAACACGTGTGCACGGTCGGCAGCCGTGGATTCTGCGTTGGTTGGCATGGGGAGCTCTCCTTCGATCCGGCCCGACGGGCCTTCCATCCAGGGCCCGTACGGGGCCGTCTAACCGAGCCCCCGGTGTAGAGGGCCCGCACAAGTCGTAGTGTGGCGAGATGGTCGACCGAGCCCAGACCCGTGGCTGACCTCACCGTCGCTGCGATCCCGTTCTACTACGCAACGATGGGTGCGGAGGCCGCGTGGTACGCGAAACACCGGATCCCCGGCGAACGCGAGCCCGGCGACTACGAGCTGCGCGACACCCTGACCAGCCTCGCCATGGGGACGGGCAGCCTGTTGGTACCGCTGGTCACCCGACCCCTCATGCGCCGCTTCGACCTTGCGTCGGGCCGCTGGGCGAAAGCTGCCCTCGGGGTGACCGCGATCGCCGCGACCACCGTCGTGGCCACCGATGCGATCCTTCGCAGCGGCCGGCTCGACCCGGGTGAGCTGCCGCGTGAGCCCGCCAGGGGTACCGGCGAACCTGGTACCGGCGAACCTGTCACTGGCGAACCTGTCACTGACGAACCTGCCACTGGCGAACCCGTGGGTGCAGCACACCGGCAGGGCTCCGACCCGGGGAGGGGCACGAGCCGCAACGAGCGGCGCTCCAGGTGGCGGCGCATCGCAAAGCGGGTGGCCGGCTCGGCAGCCGTCACGGCGATCGCGGGCACGGGCGCGCTGGTGGCGGGCACATGGGCCACCCGAACGACCGCCACCAGGGCCTTCCGCCACCGCGTGCTGCCCGATTGGGGATCTGGGCCGGTCGCCACCATCGCAGCGGTGTTCGCCTGGGACGCGATCTACTACTGGAACCACCGCATCCAGCACGAGGCCCGGTACCTGTGGGCCATCCACGTCGTTCACCACTCCAGCGAGCGCTACAACCTGTCCACCGCGTTGCGCCAGCCGGTCGCCGACGCGCTCGGCACGTTCGTGCCCTACGGGTTGATGTCGCTGCTCGGTTGCCGACCGGCTCTGATCGAGACCGCCCGCGGGGTGAACCTGATCTACCAGTACTGGATCCACACCGAGGTGATCCGTTCCCTGGGTCCCCTCGAAGGTGTGCTCAACACCCCGTCGCATCACCGGGTGCACCACGGATCGAACAAGCAGTACCTCGACCGCAACCACGGCAGCATCCTCATCGTGTGGGACAAGCTGTTCGGCACGTTCGAACCCGAGGCGGAACCCGTGCGCTACGGGCTCACCCGCAACATCGGGACCTTCAATCCCCTGCGCGTCGCCGGTCACGAGTACACCGACATCGCGAGCGACGTCGCGGAGGCCGACAACTGGGCGGACCGCATCGGCTACGTCGTGCGCGGCCCGGGCTGGGCCTACGAACGGCGAGCCGCTCGCGCCGAGACCGGGCTGTCTGAAACCGGGCTGTCTGAAACCGGGCTGGCCGAGGCCGGCCTGGCCGCTCCGATCGGCTCCTGATGCCCTCCGGAGAGGGCTCGGGAGCCGGGCGCAGCGCGGGTGGCGCCCACGGGGTCACGATGGTGCTGCTCGACGCGGACACGGTGGCCGGGTGGCGTCGTGCGAAGCCCTCGCTCGACCAGCTCCGCCTCGCCACCACCCACCTGCGCGAGCAACACCCCGAGGTGAAGGTCGCCGTCGTCGCCGACCCGGCGATCAAGTGGGCACTCGACGCGAGCGAGCACGACGCCTTCGAGGAGGCGATCGTCGGCCGTGCGGTGGTGTGCGCCCCGGCGGGGACGATCGACGGCACCGACGGCTGGGTGAACGCGATCCTCGAGCGCGCACGGGGCAACGGCGAGACCGTGGTCATGGTCACCGACCGGGCGATCGGTGGCGTTCCCGTCGCCCGGCTGGGACACTCGGGTGGCCGATTCAACTTCGACCTGGCCGGCGCGCAGAAGGTCTCCGGGGACCGCGCAGCACCCCAGTGGAGGCGACGCCGGCGCTGAGCACCGCGCTGGTCGGGGTCCCAGGCGAAGCCGACCGCCGCGAGGGGGTGTACCGGAACTCGCCCGTGCGCCGCCAGACTGGTGCGATGGATGACGAGGTGATCCTCGCCACGGCGGTGATCCTGGCGATAGGGGTGGGAGCCCAGTGGCTGGGATGGCGCGCGCGGATCCCACCGATCGTGTTCCTGCTCGCCGCGGGCCTGTTCGTGGGCCCGATCACCGGAATCGTCGAACCCGACGCGATCCTCGGAGACCTCCTCTTCCCGGTCGTGTCGATGGCTGTGGCGGTCATCCTCTTCGAGGGTGCTCTGAGCCTCGGGGGTGTGCAGGGGCTCCGCGATGCGGGGTCCACCGTCGTGCGGTTGTTGACCGTCGGTGCGGGCATCACGTTGATCGCGACGACGCTCACCGCTCGCTGGGTCTTCGACATCCAGTGGTCGCTCGCCTGGCTGCTCGCCGGGGTGCTCGTGGTGACGGGGCCCACGGTCGTGGGTCCCCTCGTGCGCGCGATCGGGCTCAAGGGGCGCGTGGCAAAGGTCCTCGAGGCCGAGGGCACCCTCATCGACCCGGTGGGAGCGATCCTGGCGGTCCTGTTCTTCGAGGGGTTCTTCGAAGAGGAGGTGACCGGACCCTGGCCGCTGGCACTCCTGCTCACGGTGGTGATCGGACTGGTCGCGGGTGCCGCCGGAGCCGCCCTCATCGGGTGGGGCTTCGGGCGCTACCTGGTTCCGGACCACCTGCACAACGTGATGACCCTCGCCACGGTCCTCCTGGTGTTCGCTGTCGCGGATGAGCTCCAGCCCGAGGCCGGCCTGGTAGCGGTCACCGCTATGGGGGTGATGCTCGGATCACAGAGTCGTGTGAGCGTGGATCACGTACTCGAGTTCAACGAGACGTTGCGCACCCTGTTCATCTCGGGGCTGTTCATATTGTTGGGGGCACGCATAGCCCCCGAGACGCTCTCGAGCCTGGGCTGGAAGAACGGCCTGTTCCTGGTGGTGCTGGTGGTCCTGGTGCGTCCGCTGTCGGTGTTCGCATCGACGATGTTCTCGAAGCTGCCCTGGCGGGAGCGCTCCTTCATCGCTTCGACCGCACCGCGGGGCATCGTGGCCGCGGCCATCGCCTCGATCTTCTCGCTGCGACTCGCCGAAACCGACGAGACCGGAGCACAGGTGCTCGTGGCCGCGACCTTCACGGTGATCGCGGGAACGGTCCTGCTGAGCGGACTCACGGCACGCCCACTAGCGAAGCGGCTCGGTCTCATCATGGATGCGAGCTCCCGAACGGTTGTGCTCGGTTCGAACCGTACCGCCCGCGAGCTCGCCCACGCCCTGGCAGATCTCGGCAACGAGGTCACGCTGGTCGGGATGGACCGCCGCAACCTACGCAGTGCACGGATGGACGGTCTGTCGACCTGCTACGGCTCGGTCGTGCACGACGAGACGTGGGAGGAAGCCGGTGTGGAAGGTTCGGGGCTGTTCCTCGCGATGAGCTCACAGGACGAGGTGAACCTCCTCGCGACACGTCGCGCCGAGCAGATGATCGGCCGCCGCCAGGTGTTCCAACTCGTGCCGCGACCCCGCAAGGCCGAACGCGGATACGGTGCTCCGGTACCCGCGTACGGCAGGCCGCTGTTCGCTCACGACGCCACGATCGACAAGCTCGATGCCCGTCTGGAGGACGGCTGGGAGATCACATCGACGAAGATCACCGACACGTTCGGGTCGAAGGACTACTTCGCCGAGCATCCCGCTGCGATGGTGCTCGCCGTGCTCCGCCGGGGCGAGGTCCAGATGCACGACGCGGGCCAACGCCCTGCTCCAGAGCCGGGCGACACCGTGATCTCGCTGTTGCCCCCCTCGGACCTCGAGAGTCGGTTCATCCGCCGCACGGCGCGCGAGCACCCGTTCGCGGATGCCGATGACCTACCCGAACCCCCGGAGATCCTTGCACGACCGCCCAGGGATCCGAACCGGCTCTCGGGAACCTGATCCCGCAGGTCAGCCCTGCGGTCCACCCTGGGGCCGAGGGTCGTGGCGCAGCACCAGCCTGGTCAGCTCCGGGGATGCCTCGATCTGCGCGTCGGTGAAGCGCAGCACACGGGTGGCACCCTCGGAGAACGCTGCGGTGCCGTCCAGGTGGTGCGGTGAGGCCGGATCGCTGCTCTGACCGTAGGCGAGCACACCCCGGCCGCGGGGACCATCGGGTGTCAGCTCCACCGCCATCACGAAGCTCGAGCCGTAGGTCACCCGGTAGCCGCCGTCGCCGAGACCGGTCCGCTCCCGACCGGGGACCGGTGTCGGAGCTGTGGGGATCGGGTCGAGCGACGATGCCGGCAACGCGCCGAGGGGAACCACCACGTTCATGACGCCGTCGCCCTCACCCCCGCCGTGCACCGGTACGCGGACCTCGCCGCGATCGGCCCACTGACATTCACCCATCGCGGCATCCAGCGCGACCCCCGCGCTGCGCAACGCGCCGACCGCACCGCCGAGCGCCACGATCACGGGATCCCCCTCCGCCGCGTCCACCCCTGCGGGCAGTGGAGCGAGCCCGCAGGGAGTGTCGAGCGGGCGCTGCGGATCGAAGGCTTCGGCGAAGAGACCGCCCGCATCCAGCCAGTCCCCTTCGGCGAACCCCCCGATGAACTCGCGCCACAGGGCGCCACCCGCACTGTCGATGCCGAAGGTGGTGTCCCACCCCGCGAGCGCGTCGCGGACATCGGTCACAGCCGCGCCGCCCACCTCCAGGGGTCCGGCCTCCAGGGATCCGCCCTCCAGGGATCCTGCGTCGATCCACGAATCCACACGATCGAGTACCGCGTCACGCAGAAGCGTCGCACTCAACGATTCGTTGGCGAACACCACGTCGAGGAGGTCCTCGAGATGCACCGACCCCCGCTGCGCCAGCCGCTGCGCGAGCAACAGGTTCTGGCGTGTGCGAAGGCTCCTGGGGGTGCGCTCCAGGCCACCCATGACCGAGTAGCCCTCGAGGGGTGCACCGAGCGAGTTGAGCCAGTGCGAGTCGTTCGCGTTCGCCACCACGTGGCGGGTCTGGATCTCCGGTAGTGCCTGTGGCGGTTCGAGGCCCGGCGAGCGGGCATCGGGATGATCCAGCCAGTCGTCGTTCGGATCCGAACCGTCGAGCAGAGCGATGCGGTTCTGGTACATCAGAGCGGCCACGAGGTCGTCGCGCACCCGCACTCCGAAGCGCTCCTGCGCGCCCTGCGACAGTCGCGGCGTGGCGGATGCGTCGGTGTACCAGGCGTCACCGTCGGCATCCGCAGCGAGGGTGTTCACCCATGGCAGCCCCTTCACCTCGTGGAACACCCGACGCATCTCCCCGACGCTCGAACTCATCCCCATGCGCAGGAACTGCTCGAGCACCGCCGTGTTGTCGATGTTGGCGTCGCGGTAGGTGTAGGCGGTCTCGAGTCCCCAGCCGAGCAGCGGCATGTTGAGCATCGGACCGTGGTGGCTGCGCCACAGGGTGCGTGCAACCGGAGTCGTCGCAGGTGCTCCCTTCGCACCGGTCCAGCTCGCACCGCTGGCCACCTCGACGGTGTGCTGCGCGCTGGTCATCGAGCGGATCCGCTCGCCGTGGTGGTAGAGCGTCGGGTCCGACGCGTCGAGCCGCAGCGCGCCGACGGTGAAGCGGTGCCCCCGGGAGAACGTGTGCGCCCAACCGAGGCGCGAGTTGAAGCCGATCTGGATGCCTGGGGTTCCCAGCAACGAGACGCCGTACACGTCGTAGGTGCCCGGGATGCGCAGGTGGCACTCCCAGAACCGCGCCTCGCCGTACCAGGGGAAGTGCGGGTTGGCGAGCACGATCCCCGAGCCGGTCTCGGTGAGGTCTCCGCCAACTGCCCAGCCGTTGCTCGCCGCTGCGGGTGGCCCCAGCGCATCGGGTGGCGAGGGTTCCACCGGGCCGTCGGGTCCCGGTGCCTCGGCCCGGCCGATGAGCTGCACGAGGTTGCGACCGCTCGCCATCAGGGTCACGTCCGCGAGGTGTGCCCAGAGCTCGGACTCCTCAAGCTCGCGGATCCATGGCGCGCCCCGGCACCACTGTGGAGCCTGCTCGGGATCCGCCTCGCGCACCGCCAGGTTGTAGCCCGCGCGGTATCCGGCGACGAGCTCCGCGATCCACTCGGGCTGCGCGGCGCGGATCTCCTCGCCGCGTGCGCGCAGGTCGAGCGCTGCGTATCCGAAGTCCGACGCGAGGTGGCGGTCACCGGCGCCCGCTCCCCAGTAGCGCGACCGCTGCCCGAGCGCCTTGGTGACCTGGTCGGCGATCACCCCCAGGTTGTCGCGCCCGCATCCCCAACCCTGGCCGAATCCCAACGAACCCCAATCCGCCGCGGTCACGTGCACCACGCCGTGTTCGGTGATGGCTATGTCGGCCTCCCAGCGGTGGTCCCCGACAGAACCGCCGGAAGCGGCGGACCCGCTCACAGCAACCACCCGCTCACAACAACCACCCGCTCACAGCAACCACCTGGTCTCGCCACGCCGCCGGCGCCAGCCCGAGGCCGCGCTCGTACCACCGTCGACGTGCACGGTCGTACCGGTGACGAAGCCGCTCAACGCGGAGCACAGGAACACGACCGCCCCTGCGACGTCGTCGGGGTGGCCGTCGTCGGGCCAGGGCATCATGTGCCACTCGTCTGCGACGCCCATCGCGCCCACCTGGTCGACCAGTTCGGCGTCGCCTGGGGTGGGGATCATGTCGGGGGCGACCGCGTTGACCCGGATCCGCCGGTCGGCCAACTCGAGCGCGAGGGTCCTCGTGAGGTTCTCCACACCGGCCTTCATCGCCGAGTAGATGCCAAAACCAGGCCCTGCACGATGTGCCTCCACCGATGTGATGTTGACGATCGAGCCCCCGTGGTCGATCAGGTCCGCGAAGCGTGCGGTCACATCGAGGACCTGGGTGAAGTTCTCCGCGATGAGCGCCGCCCGGCCGTTGGGGCTCACCTCGAGTGCCTCGGCTACGAAGCCTCCACCGGCGTTGTTCACCAGGATGTCGAGCGATCCCCAGCGCTCGCCCACGGTTCGGGCGAAGCGGGCCACCGCGTCGGGGTCCCTCACATCCATCACGATGTCGATCACGTCGGCTCCCAGCTCCAGGAGCTCGTCAACGGTGCCGGACAGCTCCGCGTCGAGCCGATCACAGACCGCCACATCGGCACCGAGCGATGCGAGCGCCAGCGCGCTGGCACGGCCGATCCCCCTCGCTGCGCCGGTGATGACTGCGCGCCTGCCGGCCATGGAGATGTCATCTGTGGTGATCACGTCGTGACCGTACCGCGGTACAGCCGAACCGCGACCCGGACTCGGTACGCTCGGATCCGATGACCACCGCAGCGCCCCCCAAGCGGCACTCCCACCTCGAAGGTCCAAGGGGCCTCCAGTAGTGCTGGCCGAAGCGGTGGCGAGCGCAGCACACACGCACGGCTCTTCGACCGCGATCAGCCGGGGGAACCGGGCGACGACCTGGGCGGAGGTCCACCTCGCCGCAGAGCGCCTCGCCGGGAACCTGGCACCACGGATCGCTCCAGGTGACGTGGTCGCCCTCTGCATGCACTCCAACGAGCTCTGGGTGATCGCCGCTGTCGCGGTGAACCGGCTCGGGGCTGTGATCGCAGGCATCTCACCGGTGGTCACCCCCAGCGAACGCCGGGCGATGATCGAGATGGTCTCACCGTCGCTGGTGCTGGCCGACCGCGATCTGATCGAGGGAATCCCGTTGCGCACCGAGGTGCTCGAGGTGAGCATCGAGGGCCTGAACGGGTCCTCCGACGCGGCACCACCACCGATGCCGCGGCGCTCCCCCGGCGACGACTTCGCGATCTGCTTCACCTCCGGCACCACAGGCGCACCGAAGGCCGCCAGATTCACCCTGGCGGCCGCCCGAGCGGTGCAACGGATCGACTCCGCGGGTGCACCCAGATCACCATCGGGTGCCCGGGGCCCGCAGGTGATCTCGTCCACCCAGTTCGCCCACGTCGGTTTCGTCCTCAAGCTCGCGGGGCATGCCCTGGCGGGCTCGACGATCCACCTGATGGAGCGCTGGAGCGCGTCGGAGGTGATCGGCCTGATCGAGGCACACCGGGTGGCCGTGCTCGGCGTCGTGGCTCCGCAGTTGGCGCTCATGCTGGCCTCGCCGGCGATGGCCGGGGCCGACCTCTCGTCGTTGCGCCTGATCGTCGCGGGCGGTGCGCCGTCCCCACCGTCGTTGGTCACGCAAGCCCGTGAGGTGCTCGGGGTGGACTACTCGATCCGATGGTCCTCCACCGAGTCCGGTGGTGTGGGGCTCGCTGGGCTCGTCGACGATGCACACCCCGAGGCGATGGGCACGATAGGCACGCCCCGCCAGGGTGTGCAGGCGCGGGTGGCGGTCGATCCCGGAACCACCACCGGTGCCGATCCGGCCGAATCGGCAGGTGGGCCCACCGAGGCGGCGATCGACGAGGTCGGTGAGCTCCAGGTCCGATCCGAGGCGATGATGGCCGGCTACCTGGGCGACGCCGCCGCCACCCGCGACGCGTTCTCCGGCGACGGATGGCTGCGCACCGGAGACCTCGCGTACCGACGCGCCGACGGGCGGTTCGTCCTCGCCGGACGGCGCGGCGACATGTACATCAGGGGTGGCTACAACGTGCACCCCACTGAGGTGGAGGCCGTGCTCGGCACCCACCCCTGTGTCGGCGATGTGGCGGTGGTTCCCCGCGACGACACGGCCATGGGCCAGGTCGGGGTTGCCGTCGTGGTCCCGAACGCGGGGCGGACCCCCACCCTCGAGGAGCTGCGGAGCTTCGCCGGGGTGGACCTCTCCAAGCACAAGCTCCCCGAGGACGTCGTGGTCATCGACGCGCTGCCGGTGACCAGGGCCGGCAAGCTGGACCGCGCCGCTCTGGCGGACCGGGTGGCATCGCCGGGTCCAACCGAGGCGGCCAGGTGAGCCAGTCCACCCTCGCCGCTGTCATCTCCGCCGTGGTCGGCCTCACAGCAGCGTGGGCGATCACGGTCCCGCTGTTCCGCTACAAGGAGTTGCGCCCGATGACTCCGCGCTCGGTGGCAGGCGAATCGCACATGGTCATACGTGCGGCCTACCGCCACGCTGGGTGTCCCCGCTGCCACCACGTCAACTCCACGTTCGGGTGGCCGCCCGCGATCTCCTGGTTGCGGGGCTGCGGGGTATGCCACCTCCCCGTGCCGGGTGTGCTCGTGGCGCTACAAGTGGGGCTTCCGGTGGCGCTCGTGTTGAACGCCCTGCGCTTCGCCGATGTCGAGGGGACGGGCGCGTATGTGGCCGTGCTCGTCGCGTACGGCTGCTTCGCAGTTCTGGCGGCAGCGGTCGCAGTCGTCGACGCGCGGATCTGGCTCATCCCGTGGTGGATGCCCTGGCTCGGCTCCGCCGTCGGGCTGGTCACCCTCGCGATCGCGGCGTTGGCACTCGACGAACCGGGCCGGATCCTGCGGGCCGTGGTGAGCGCGGCGGCGGTGTTCGTGCTGTTCTACCTGCTCTTCGTGCTCGCTCCGGGCAAGCTCGGCTTCGGCGACGTGCGCCTGGTGGTGCCCATCGGGCTGTTCACCGGCTTCTACGACCCACTCCTGGTGTTGTGGGCACTCATCATCGGCAGCGTGCTGGGCGTCGTGGTCGGTCTGCTCTCCACGCTGCGGGGTCGTGGAGGCCATTTCGCCTTCGGGCCCGCGCTCGTAGGTGGAGCCCTGCTCGCGATCTGGCTGGCACCGCGCCTGCTATGACGCCCGGGACGGGACCCTCCGACCTGGAGCCACGGTCGGGCCCCTCGGCATCCCCCGGATCGACGCACCCCGCAACGGGGTACCAATTCCGCGCGACGGCTAGAAATTGTCTCGCCCCCGACTTTTACCTATTGGCTACCGAGCGTAGAGTTAGTCTACTGAGGGGGTCCGGCACTCGGGCGCAACACACGAGGCGGGCGGCGGTCCGATCCGGAACCTATGGGGCAAAGGGGAAATCCAACGATGGTCGATCGTGGTCGTACACGTTCGCCACGGGTGATCCGGCGGTTCGCCGTCGGCGCGCTCGTGCTGTTGTCCGTCGGATCGCTCAGCACCCAGGTGGGTGTGGGTGCCCAGGACAGCTCCGATGTCGTACGCGGCGGTGCCAACGCCCACGCGGACTCGATGGCGACGCTCATCAACAACGCCGGCGCCGCACTCGGCTGGACCTTCGGCCGCTCGACGGCGGCCTACCGGGACATCACCGCTACCGCCGAGGGCAAGGCGGTCGACCTCGGTGCGCTCGAGGCTCTCCTCACCCAACCCCAGTGCATGGGTGCAGCCCCCCCGGCCCTGAACGCCGCGACGCTGCCTCCCAAGACCATCGCTGATTCGACGGTCGCCGGCTCCGAGGTCGAACAGAGCACCTCGGTCAACTATCCGCAACTCACGACCGACACCACCACCGCCGGGCCCGTGGGCACCCAGAGCGCATCGGCGACGAAGACCCCGTCCTCGCAGAGCAGCACCGAGACGCTCGACCAGGACTTCGGGTTCTTCAGGGTGGAGGGTGCCCACAGCGAGGCGATGACCTCCTTCGTCGACGGTGTGCGCCTCGCCGAGGCCAGCACCACCGCCAAGCGGGTGGTCCTCTTCGGCGGTCAGGTCGTGTTCTACGAACCGGTGTGGCATGCGAAGGCCTGGAGCGGTGCCGACAGCGGTGAGGAAGCCTCGTTCACCTTCGCCTCTGCACAGGTGTTCGGCAACTGGGTGTCGGGCAGCAACCTCGAACGCGACCTGGCGTTCTTCAAGTCGATCGTCGAGGGCCTGCTCGGCCCGCTCGGTGTGAAGATCTCGTTCCCCGTGGTGACCGACCCGATCGCCGGCGACGGGATCGTCATCAGCCCTCTTGCGTTCACGATGGCCGACGCCCCCATCGGTACCGACCTGTTGATCCCCCTGCTCGAGACCCCCTTCATGCGCGATGTGCGCAACCAGTCCGTGGAGGACGACTGCACAGCCGAGACGGCGTGGACGATCCTCGACGCGCTGGAACGCGCTCTGGGCGGGTCGGGTTCGGTGCAGATCCTCGTGGGGGGCGCGACCGCCACCACCGACGACACCGACTACTCGTTCACCCCCATGGAGGAACCATCCGCAGGTGGTGCCGAGGAGACCACCACCACCGTTGCCCAGGCCCCGCTCGACACCTCGGTACCGTTCGACGACTTCAGCTCGGACTTCGGCTCGGACTTCGACCTGGGCTTCGAGGACTTCAGCCTCGGCGACGACATGGGCCTCGGCTTCGAGGACGCCGGACTGGACGGCGGCTTGCCCGCAGAGACCGCCTCGGTGCGGGGTGCGGCGGTCGAGGCCTCCGACGACGACCTCACCGACGGGCGTGAGATCGCAGCGGGAGATTCCGATTCCAAGGCGGGGAATGCGGCCGCGATCGCGGTCGGAGTGCTCGCCCTGCTCGGAGCGGTGGGGCTCTCGCTGGGCGACCGGGTGATGGGGCTGCGTGCTGGCAGGAGGATTCCGTGATGTTCCGGTGGGAAGCCTCGGGGGAACTGGCGGGAGCGGTCAGTGCAATGAGAACGAAAAGTGTGATGAAGGCGGGAAGTGTGATGAAGGCGGGAGCGCGATGAAGGACAGGCTGTTCAGGGGCTACGGCCCGTTGATCGGATTCTCGGCCATCTTCCTGGCCGTCGTGCTGCTCGTGCCCAGCAGGGTTCCCGACAACGGCGGCGGTGAGGCAGGTGACGCGAGCGGCGTGTCAGACCTGCTTGGCGACGAGATCGGCGAGGACGCCGAGATCGGCGCCGAGGACGGCCAGCTCATCGACCCCGAGACGGGTCTGCCGATCGGCGCCGAAGGTGCCGACGGCACATCCGGCGATGCATCGGTAGCGGGCGCTTCGGCCGGACGCGGGAGTGCCAACGGCGGTCGCGCCGGACAAGCCGGAGGCGCAGGGGCCGCGGGCGGTGCGAACTCCGGGCCGACCAAGGTGGCCGGCTGCGGAAACCAGCAGGTCCCCGGAGATCCCTATGCCCCGCCGTGCATCCAGTTCAGCGGCTCGAACGGGGGTGCGACGTCGGGCGGCGTGACCCCCGACAAGATCACCGTCACCGTGCGCATAGACGGCTTCGACAGCGGCCTGGTGGACGCCGTCACCAAGAGCCTCGGTGCGGCCGGCAAGATCCCCGCGCAGACCCGCGAACAGGTCGAACGCACCATCCAGGGCCTCGTCGAGTACTTCAACAAGCGGTTCCAGTTCTACGGTCGGCAAATCCAACTCGTCGTGTACGACGGCAAGGGCGACCCGCTCTCGGAGATCATCGGCCAGGGCCAGGAGGGCGCCAAGGCAGACGCCCTCAAGGTGGCCAAGGAGTACAACGCGTTCGCCGACATCTCCGCGGTCACCGCACCGTACGCGGCGTCGTTGGCCAGCGAGGGCGTGATCAACATCGGTGCGCCGTACGTTCCCCGGCAGTGGCTCGCAGCGCGCCGACCATTCTCGTGGACGCCGCTCACCGACTGCTCCACCGTGGTGGAGAGCACGGCGTCGTACTACGCGATCAAGATGGCCAAGCAACCCGCCAAGAACGCGGGTGGGGCGCTGAAGGACCAACCTCGCCGGGTGGCTGTGATCGCCCCCGACAACGCCGAGTACCAGGGTTGTGTGAACGACGGCATCAACCTGTTGAACTCGATGGGTGGCGGTGGCGACCTCGCAGCGCGCCACAAGTACCAGATCAGCACCAACCCCGGAGCCGCGGTCAACGACATACTCCCGAAGCTGCGCAACGACCAGATCACCACCGTGCTGTGCGGCTGCGATCCGGTGTTCCTCAACTTCCTGACCACCGCCATGAACGGTCAGGGCTACTTCCCCGAGATGATCGTCGCCGGGGTGGCGCTGGTGGACACCGACCTGGTCGGCCAGCTCATGGAGCAGTCGGTGTGGTCGAACGCGTTCGGCATCTCCTATGCGGGACCGAGCCAGCGCGAGGGCACGAGCATCGCGTATCGGGCCTACAAGTCGGTGCGGCCCGACGAGCCGTCGATCATGGTCGACATCATCTACAGCCAGCTCTACATGCTCGCGATCGGCATCCAGATGGCGGGCCCGAACCTCAATCCCGCGAGCTTCGAAAAGGGCATGTTCGACTACCCACGCCGCTCCGGGCCATACGGCACCTGGGGCTTCGGGCCCAACGACTACAGCACGTCGGATGACGCACGCGAGATCTTCTGGAACCCCCAGGCGATCTCACCCCTCACGGGTTCACCCGGCGCGTACCAGGACCCCAACGGCGGTAGGCGGTTTCCGATCGGCAAGTGGCCCGGGGGACAACCCCGAGCGGTCGGCCGGTGAGCACCGGGCTCGACACCCTCGATCCCCCGGAGCACCCGGACAACCCGGAAAACCCGCCGGCAGAACCGGGTGAGTCGGCCGAGCCCAATCGGTGGATCCGTTCCCGCGTTGCACGCACCGCGATGGTCGTCGTCGCTCTCCTGGCGGCATGGCCCCTCGCCGCGCTCGTACTGCCCAAGGGCCTGCCGATCGGGGTCGTCCTGCTCGGTGTGGTGTTCGGAGCCACGACCGGACTCACCTCGGTCGGACTAATTCTCATCTGGCGGGCCAACCGCGTCATCAACTTCGCCAACCTCGCGATCGCGGGCGTCGCGGGTGCGGCCGCCGTGCGCAGCTTCGGGCAGTTCGACCTGCCCTACTGGCTCTGCCTGCTGATGGCACCGGTGCTCGGCCTCGCCGTCGGAGCACTGGTGGAGGTCACCATCATCCGGCGCTTCGCGAACGCCCCCAAGTTGGTGCTGACCGTCGCGACGATCGGCCTCGCCCAACTCCTCGGAGGGATCGAGCTGCTGGTCTCAGAGCAGATCTTCAAGGACGTCCCCCTGATCCTGGCCCCCTTCGAGACCCCGCTTTCGAGCATCACCTGGGAGATCGGTCCGGTGATCCTCGACGGCAACCAGCTGCTGCCACTGCTGGTCGTACCGGTGGTGGTGGGCCTGCTGGCCTGGTTCATGCAGCGCTCGCTAGCCGGCCAGGGCGTGCGCGCAGCGGCCGAGAACACCGATCGCGCACGCCTGCTGGGGATCCCGGTGCGCCGGTTGACCACCCTGGTTTGGGCCCTCGCCGGGATGCTCGCGGCGCTCACGCTTGTGCTGCGTGCCCCTTCGCTCGGACTCGCCCCGTCGGTGTCGCTGGGGCCGGCGCTCCTGCTGCCGGCCCTGGCCGCTGCGATCGTGGCCCGTATGGAGTCGATGCCCGTCGCCTTCGGCGCCGCGATGGTGATCGGCGTGATCGAACAGACCCTGCGCTGGAACACAGACACACCGTCGTTGATCAGCGTGATGACCCTCGTGTTGATCCTGCTCGCCCTGCTCGCCCAACGCCGTGGAGCGTCGCGCGCGTACGACTCCGACGGCGGCTGGAAGGAAGCCGAGCTGATAGCCAAGTTGCATCCGAAGATCGCGGCCCTGCGAACGGTGAAGGTGTCCAAGGTCGTTATCGGGGTCCTCGTCCTCGCTGCTGCGGTTCTGGTGCCGCTGGTGCTCGAACCGGGTGCAGCGTTCACTGCCTCGATCATGGTGATCTGGGCGATGGTCGGGGTATCGCTGGTCGTGCTCACCGGTTGGAGCGGCCAGATCAGCCTCGGTCAGTTCGGGATCGTCGGCGCGGCATCGATCATCAGCGGCAACCTGATCTCGCACTGGAACGTCGACCTGTTCGTGATGCTCGCAGCCGCCATGGCCGCCGGTGCGCTCGTCGCCCTGCTGTTGGGCATCCCGGCGCTGCGCATCTCAGGGCCGTTCCTCGCGGTGGTGACGCTGTCCTTCGCGGTGGTGCTCGACGAGTTCGTGCTCAACCCCACCGTGTTCCCCGACCTGATCCCCGACACCGTCGGCCGCCCCATGCTGTGGGGGCGCTTCGACCTGTCGCTGGAACGCACGATGCTCTACTTCTGCATCGCAGCGCTCGCTCTCGTGGTCGTGTTCACCCTCGGGGTGCGACGCTCACGCTCCGGACGGTTGCTGTTGGCCAGCCGCGACAACCTCAAGGCGGCGGAGGCCGCATCTGTGCCGTCGGTGTGGGTACGCCTGAGCGCCTTCATCTTCGCGGGTTCGATCGCCGGGCTCGCCGGCGGGCTCCACATGCTCGTGAACAACGGCGCGCGCGGTGGCTCTTACACCCCGGCGATGTCGATCGACGTGTTCTCGCTCACCACCATCGGTGGGCTCGGGTCGGTCCCCGGTGGGTTGATCGGCGCGGGCGCCGGGCGGGGGCTCCAGGACGCGAGCGACATCCTGCGGCTCACCGCATCGGGCCTGGGTGTGCTGCTGGTGCTGTGGCTGGTGCCCTCGGGACTCGCGGGCATCGCGGCTCGGATTCGCAACGCAGTGCTCTCACGATTGGCGGCCCGACAGGGCATCGACCTCGAGGGCAGACCCCTCGGGCCGGCGCCAACCGACGCAGTGCCTGGCGACGAGCACTCCACCAACGGACTCTCTGCGAGCGGGCAACCACCGGCGACGGTCACCCTGGGCACCGACAGCCCGAACCCGTTCACCGATCCGGCGAGCGGCACGGGGACCGCGAACGGCACAGCGTCCACGATCGACCATACGGCAAACGGCGCTTCGGCGAGCCGCAGTTCGACGAACGGGACCCAAGCCGGGGTGGCCGACCCCACCGCGGGCGACGCGGTGCTGTCCGCGTCGGACATCGACGTGTCCTACGGCCAGCTCCAGATCCTCTTCGGGGTCGACCTCGCGGTGCAGCGCAACGAGGTCGTAGCCCTCCTGGGCACCAACGGCGCCGGCAAGTCCACGCTGCTGCGCGCGATCGTCGGGCTCGCGCCGTCGTCGGGCAAGGTGATGCTCGACGGCGTGGACGTCTCGGGTCGCTCCCCCGAGCAGATCGTCCGCGAGGGGATCGCCCTCATGCCCGGCGGCAAGGCGATCTTCCCGACCATGTCGGTGGAGGACCACCTGCGTCTGTCCACCTGGACCTTCCGCAAGGACTCCGAGCGCGTCCGCGATTCGATCGAGGACGTCAAGGGGATCTTCCCGGTGCTCGAGGAACGTGGTTCGCAGCTCGCGGGGGACCTCTCCGGTGGTGAGCAACAGCAGCTCGCGATGGCGATGACCCTGATGCTGCGCCCGAAGGTGCTCCTGATCGACGAGCTGTCCCTGGGGCTCTCGCCGATGATCGTCGCGGCGCTTTGCGACGTGGTGCGGATGCTCCAGCGCAACGGCATCACGATCGTGGTGGTCGAGCAGTCGATCAACGTGGCGCTGACACTCGCCGAACGCGCCGTGTTCATGGAGAAGGGCACGGTCCGCTTCGAGGGGCCCACCCGGGAGCTGCTGGAGCGGCCCGATCTGCTGCGGTCGGTGTTCATCGAGGGCGCGGGCGCGGGCGACGACGCCGAGGGCGATCCCGGTGTGGAGACGATCAACGCGATCGACCTCGCACGTCTCGAACCCGCGCCGCACGACGACACGCCGATCGACGAGCGCGAGCCGGTGCTGGTGTGCTCGGACGTCACCAAGCACTTCGGAGGCGTCCAGGCTCTGAGCCACGTCGACCTGGAGGTGCGTCCCGGCGAGATCGTGGGGCTGATCGGCCAGAACGGGGCCGGCAAGACCACGCTCATGGACTGCATCTCGGGTTTCCACACCGTGGACTCGGGCCGGATCACCTTCCGCGACGTCGACGTCACCTCATGGACACCGAGCGAGCGGGCGAGGGGTCGCCTCGGCCGCTCGTTCCAGGAGGCACGCCTCTTCCCGTCCCTGACGGTCACCGAGGTGATCGCCGTGGCCTGCGAACGCACGGTCGCCAACCGCTCCCTGGTTGCCGACGCCACCCGTCAGCCCGCGTCCTACGTGGCAGAGGAGCAGACCGCGGAGAAGGTCCGTGGCCTGATCGACCTGCTCGGCCTCGAGCCGTACTCCAACACCGCCGTGGCGGCGCTGTCGACCGGTACGCGCCGCATCGTCGAGCTGGCCAGCCTGCTGGCCGAGGAACCCGTGCTGATGTGCCTCGACGAGCCGAGCGCCGGTGTGGCCCAGCGCGAGACCGAGGCGCTCGGGCCGCTGCTGCGCAGCATCTGCGAGCACACCGGGGCGGCGATGTTGATCATCGAGCACGACATGCCGCTTCTCGCCGGTTTGTGCGACCGCCTCATCGCCATGGAGCTCGGCCAGGTGATCGTGGAGGGTCGCCCCGACGAGGTGTTGGACCACCCCGCGGTGGTGGCCGCCTATCTCGGCACCGACGCAGCGACGATCAACCGCTCCGGGGCCACCGTCGCCTGAGGACCGCAACTCTCGCTGCCCACAACTACGAAGGCCCACCACAGAGGGTGGGCCTTCTTGCGTTGGTGGAGGCGATGGGAGTCGAACCCACGACCTCCTCGATGCGACCGAGGCGCTCTAGCCAGCTGAGCTACGCCCCCAACGGAGTGATGATCTTAGAACCAAGCAGCGTCAGTTGGCGATACGGCGGGGCTCGACCGCCCGGGGCTGCACCGCCTGGGTGACCGACATCGCGCCGATCGGGTGGATCCCGCCGGTGTTGCGTGCCGGGGAGTGGACCGGCCGGGACGCTCCCACCTGTTGCAGGGCGACCAGGTACGCCGCCAGTGCGACGTCGCACAGCAGCTGGAGGTAGAGGAACACACCGCCGAATGCGACGGTGGCGAGCAGCGTGACCAGGGCGGCTGCCCCGAGGGCCACCAGGACGTCCTGACGCCGCTTGCGGACCGCCATCGACGCCGGTCGCGGCGCTCCCAGCGGTTGCTGTGTCGCCTGGCGCTGCCGTGTCGCCAGGCGCTGCTGTGTCGCCTGGCGGGAATGACCCCCGCCGGCGGGCTTCCTGTGGCTCCGGAGATCGATGACGTTGTCGATCCGCTGCACCGGAGCGGATCGACCCAACGACGACAACTGGGTGTTGAAGGAGCGGATCGTGTCGGAACGCCGACCGGTGGAGAGGCGGCGGACGAAGTCGGGAACCAGCACAGCGGCCCACAACAGGACCAGTCCGACTATCAGGAGCTTCGAGATCAATTTTCCTCCGCCGGTCGTTTCAGGCTGTCGCCGGCTGCTTCGGGGGTGATTCCACCCGGTTTGGCTTCCACAGGACTGGGCCGTGGTGCCCTCCGAGCGACAACAAGCTAACAATCGTGTTCGTTGTGTTACAAGTAGTTGACGGAACTACACCATTGTAGTTCACAGGATCGCCGGGTCCAGCACTCCGGACAGCGTTTCCCGCCGGAGCTGACGAACCCGGGAGCTCCCCACGGAACCGGTTCAGGTGTCGCCGAAGACATCGAGGCCATCGAGGGACTCGAGTCGTTCGTCGAACGAACCGCTCGCCGCCGAATCGTCGCGGCGGTAGACCCCGGAACGGCCACCGGACTTCTCCCACAGCGCGACGCCGCCGATCTCCATCGACCGGTCCACCGACTTGCACATGTCGTAGATGGTCAGACACGCCACCGACACCGCGGTGAGCGCCTCCATCTCCACTCCGGTGCGGTCGACCGTCTCCACCTGGGCCTCCACGTCGATGAAGGTGTCCTCGATCCGGAAGTTGACCAGGACCGCTCCGACCATCACCGGATGGCACAGGGGGATCAACTCCGAAGCCCGCTTCGCTGCCTGGATCCCCGCCACGCGGGCCACCGAGAGCACGTCCCCCTTGTTGATCGCCCCGCGCGCCACCAGCGAGGTGGTCTCGGTGGTCATGTAGACCCTGCCGCGGGCGATCGCACGGCGGTGCGTCTGCTCCTTGGGTGTGACGTCCACCATGCGGGCCCGGCCCAGTGGATCGAGGTGGGTTAGGCCGCTCTCGCTCATGGCGCCCCAATCTAGACCGGCAGGGCCGGTTCAGCCGCCGATCTGGCTCATCGACTTGCGGGGTCTGATGAACGCGACCTGGCCTATCGCGTGCCCCGCCGCCTTCGCCGCCACCTCCGCCCGGATCGCCCCGACGAGGTCGTCGTCGCTCCCCCCACCGCGCAGGATCGCTCGGAGGTCGACCTCACCCTGGGCGAACAGGCAGTTGCGCAGGCCCCCCTCGGAGGTGAGCCGCACCCGGTCACAGGACCCGCAGAACGGTTGGGTGACACTCGGGATCACACCTACGGTGCCCCCGCCGTCGAGGTACTCGAAGCTCTGCGCGGGATCGCTTCCGCGCCGAACCTCGGCGAGCGGATGCACAGCGGAGATCACCTCGACGATCTCTCTCTGGGACACCACCGCGTCGTCGCTCCAAAGGGCATCCGCATCGAGCGGCATGAACTCGATGAAGCGGACCGTCACCCCGCGCCTGCGACCGAACTCGGCGAAGTCGAGGACCTCGTCGGAGTTCACGCCGCGGATCACCACGACGTTCACCTTCACCCGCTCGAACCCGGCATCGATCGCGGCGTCTATCCCCGCGAGCGTGCGGTGCAGCTCGTCGCGCCTGGTCAGCTCCGCGAAGCGCTCACGGCGCAGGG
This sequence comes from Microthrixaceae bacterium, assembly GCA_047972145.1. Taxonomy (GTDB): domain Bacteria; phylum Actinomycetota; class Acidimicrobiia; order Acidimicrobiales; family Microtrichaceae; genus JAMLGJ01. Next base: position 21,114 of record JBKEAI010000217.1, on the reverse strand, counting down.
AATCGAGTGAGATGTTGACCCTCGCGAGACCCGCTGCGCGCAGGTCCGCCGCCAACGCCGGCAGGGTGGCGCCGTTGGTGGTCATCGACACCTCGACAGGACCATCGGCGCCGCGCAGCCGCGCGAGCTTGGCGACGAGGGCCGCGATCCTTGCCCGCACCGTCGGTTCACCGCCGGTGATCCGAATCGAGCGGATACCCAGGTGCTGCACCATCACCGATGCGATCCGATCGATCTCCTCGAAGCTCAGCACCTCGGTGCGCGGGAGCCACTCGAGCCCGTCCTCGGGCATGCAGTAGGTGCAGCGGAAGTTGCAGCGGTCGGTCACCGAGATCCGCAGGTCACGGTGAACCCGCCCGAAGGTGTCGATCAGCTCGGCCACATCCCGATGCTACGGCGGCGGGCATCCGGGGTCCGATCGGGCGGGATCAGCGGACCCGGGCTGCCGGGTGGGGTGCTCAGATCGGGATCACCTCGACCACCTCACCCGCAGCGACGCCTTCACCGTCGGCGAGGACTGCGAGGCCGTCCGCGTCGGCCGACGCGGCGAGCTGGTGCGAACCCTGCGCCCCGGTGACGTGCGCGGTCAGACCCCCGGCGCCCGGGCGCAGGGCGACCCGGACGTAGTGGGTCTTGCCATCACTGCGACGCTTGATGCCATCGGCGGCGGTGGCGACGACACTGGGTGGATTCGGATCGGGATACCCGGCCATCGCGCGCAGCCCGGGCTTGGCGAGCAACTCGAAGCTGACCAGTGACGACACCGGGTTTCCCGGAAGTCCGAACACGGGTATCTCGGCGATCGCACCGAACGCGAAGGGCTTCGCGGGTTTGATCGCCACCTGCATCCAATCCATGTCCCCGATGCGCGACAGCACCGCCTTGACGTAGTCGAAGTCCCCCATCGACACCCCGCCACTGGTGAGGATCGCGTCGCAGCGCTGCACCCCGGCGCGCAGAGCTGCCTCGATCAGTTCCTCGTCATCCGCGATGAGCCCCAGGTCGACGGTTTCGAAGCCCGCCGCCTCGCAAGCGGCCAGCAGCATCTGGCGGTTGGAGTCGCGGATCTGGCCGGGGGCCAGGTGCTCGTCGGGACCCACGAGCTCGTCTCCCGTGGAGAGCACCCCTACGAGGGGCCGGCGGAACACCTCCACGTGCGAGCGGCCCACCGTGGCGAGGAGGCCCACGTGTGCGGGACGCAGCACGGTACCCGCACGCACCGCGACGTCCCCGGCTCGCAAGTCGTCGCCTCGGCGACGCACGTGCCGGCCCGGCTCCGCGGCACCCTCCACGCGCACAGTCGACCCGTCGACCATGGTCGTGTGCTCCACCATCACCACCGAATCGGCATCCGGTGGGCAGACCGCGCCGGTCATGATCCGCACGCACTCGCCGGCCGACAGTCGATGCTCGGGTGCGGTGCCGGCCGCGATCGTGCCGAGCACCCGCAACTCGGTGACCGGTGCGGTCACATCCGCCGAACGCACCGCGAACCCGTCTACCGCCGAGTTGTCGAAAGGTGGAACATCACCGGGTGCGGTCACCTTCCCGGAGGTGACCAGCCCCACCGAATCGCCGATCCGGACCTGTGTCACCCCGAGCCGTCCTACCCGGGTCAACACCCGGTCCAGAGCCTCGGCATAGGGGATCAGGAGAATCCCTCCCGACGGGCGACGTCGCGCAGCACCTCGACGAAGTCGTCACGCAGGTCGTCGCGCTGGAGCGCAAGCTCCACCGTGGCGCGCAGGTAGTCGATCTTCTTTCCGATGTCGAAGCGGCCCCGGGAGAACACGTAGCCGTAGACCGCCTCGTCGGAGAGAAGGTCCGAGATCGCGTCGGTCAACTGGATCTCACCACCGACGCCGGGCTCCAGCTTTTCGATCTTGTCGAAGATCGACGGTGTGAACAGATAGCGCCCCATCACCGCCAGGTCCGACGGGGCGTCGACGGGAGCCGGCTTCTCCACGATGTCGGTGATCCTGCGCAGGCCGTCACCCACATCCACACCGGCACCGTCGACACCCTCGACGGCGGCGCAGCCGTAGGCGCCTATCTCGGTGTGGGGAACCTGCTGGAGCGCCACGACCGAGGAGCCTGTGTCGTCGTAGGAGTCGATCATCCCGCGCAGCACCGTGGAGTCGTCCACCATGATGTCGTCGCCGAGCATCACCACGAACGGATCGTCGCCGACGTGCTTGCGAGCGACCGACACGGCATGGCCGAGCCCGAGCGGTTCACCCTGGCGCACATAGTGGATGTCGGCCAGACCGGCGAGCTCGACCACGTCGGTGAGCTGCTCGTCTTTGCCTTTCGAGCGCAGGTGGTACTCGAGCTCGAAGTTGCGGTCGAAGTGGTCCTCGAGGCTCCGCTTGGAGCGGCCGGTGATGATCAGGATGTCGTCGAGACCCGCTCGCACGGCCTCCTCGACCACGTACTGGATCGCCGGTCGGTCGACCACCGGCAGCATCTCCTTGGGCTGGGCCTTGGTGGCCGGCAGGAACCGGGTGCCCAGACCAGCCGCGGGGATGACTGCCTTTGTAACCTTCTTCATCACGACGAGACTACCCCGGAGATCCCCCGATTCCGCCGTGTGAGAGGCCCCGGCCTACGCCGTGACCATCTCGGGTTCGGGTTCGGCGCCGGGCAGCGGAGCCTCGACGATCGCGGTGCGTGGCCCGGCAACCGCCACGTACACGAACGCCACCGCGAGGACCGCGACTCCGACCCACATGGTGGAGGACCAACTCGCCACATACGCGTGTTGCGCGGCATCGACGATGCGCGCGGCCAGGGATGGGTCGCTCGCGCCGATCTGCTGTGCGGCTCCGAGGTCGGTGAAGTAGTCGCTGCCGAGCATCGAGAGCTGCCCGGGCAGGCCCGACACGAAGTCCGCTACCCGACTCGAGTAGCCGGCGGTGAGGATCGAGCCGAGCAGTGCCACCCCGACTGCCCCGCCCAGCTCACGGCTCGTGTCGTTGAGCGCGGAAGCCACGCCCTGTTGCTCGGCGGGCAGGGTGGCGGTGATCGCCTCGGTGGCCGGGGTCATGGTCATGCCGACTCCGAAACCGAGGATCAGGAGCCCGGGCAGGATCGACATGTAGCCGCCCTCCACCGATGCCATGAGAGCGAGCATCGAAAGGCCGACGATCCCGATCCCCAGCCCGGTGAGCATCGTGGTGCGGTGCCCGATCCGCTGGGCGATCCGCGGCGCACTGGCCGACATCGGCATCATCACCACCGCCATAGGCATCATCGCGAACGCGGAGTGGATAGCCGACCAGCCCAGCACCGTCTGAAGGAACGGGAACAGCACCAGGAAGATCCCGAACATCGTGGAGAACAACAACGTGATGGTGAGGGTGCCCGAGGCGAGTCCGCGGTTAGCGAACGCCCTGACATCCAGCAATGGACGCTCGGTACGCAGCTCCCACACGACGAACGCCACCAGGGCCACCGCACCGATCAGGATCGGGTAGGTGGCGAGCGCGTGACCCCAGCCCTTCTCGGGGCCCTCGTGCACACCGAAGACGAGCCCACCGATCGCCAAGGCTGAGAGGACGGACCCGACCTTGTCGAAGCTGCCGTGTGACTCCCGGGAGTTCGGCACCGAACGCCACGCCATCACGGCGGACACCACGATCATCAGGATCGGCAGGGTGAACAACCACCTCCAGTCGACGAGGTCGACCATGATCGAGGCCATCCACAGGCCGAGGATGCCGCCCGCTCCGGAAAACCCTGCCCAGATACCGATCGCCCGGGGACGCTCCTCGGGCGGGAACGACGTGGTGATCACCGACAGGGTCACCGGCATGACCATCGCAGCACCAACTCCGGCGAGGGTCCGTGCGGCGATCATCACACCCACCGACGGTGCGAGGGCGGCACCGACGCTGGCGACGGCGAACACCGCGAGTCCGCCGAGCAGCACCGGGCGTCGGCCCCAGCGGTCGCCGATCGCGCCGATCGGCATGAGCAGCGCGGCCAGCGCAAGCGTGTAGGCGTTGATGATCCACAGCACGTCGCCGGCGGATGCACCGAGGCTCTCGGCGATCTCGCGCTGGGCGACGTTCAGACCGGACACCGACGCGACGACTGCGATCAGAGCGGTGCACATCGCGATGAGGATGTTGCGCTTCTGCCGTGCGCTAAGTGCCGTGACCTGCGCCGGGTACGACTCTCCTGCCGGGGACGACTCTCCTGCCGGGTACGACTCTCCTGCCGGGTACGACTCTCCTGCTGGGGACGACTCTGTTCCCAGGTACGACTCTTTCACCTGAAGTTCCTTTCGAGGCTATGACCGTGGGCTCGGAGGGTTCCGCCGGGGGGTTTCCGCTCGGGGCACGAGCCAGGTCATGGACAACTACGAAACGAGACTGTATCGTAGCGGAGTGGTGAGTGAAAGCGATTCGAATGAGACTCAGGTCACACAGGACCCACGGGTCGCCCGCAGCGTGGCACGCCTGCTGGACGCTGCCACCGAACTGCTGATCGAAGGTGGTGCCCGGGCGGTGACCGTCGACGCCATCGCGGAACGCTCGGGGGTGGCGAAGTCGACGATGTACCGCCACTTCCCCTCACGCACCGCCCTGATCGTGGCGGTCCTGCGACACAACATGCCCGAGGTCGACTTCGAGATGTCCCAGGGGAGCTTCGAGGAGTCGCTGCGCGCTCTGGTGGGCGGCGTGGCCAAGTCGATGTCCGACCCGCACTGGGCCAGGATCCTGCCGGCTCTCATGTCGCTGAAGCAGACGATCTCCGACGTCGACGAGCTGACCGAGGAGGACCGCTCCGAACGTCGGGCACGCCTTCAGGAGGTTCTCGACCAGGGCGTGGCAGAGGGCCTGATCGACCCAGGCACCGACTGCGACACGACCTTGCACCTCCTCGTGGGGCCCCTGTTCATCGCCACGGTCAACCAGGACCTCGCGCGCCTACCCGCACTCGCCGAGGAGATCGTGGATCGCTACCTCGCCAGTTGCAGGGCACACGCCCGCATCTAGCAGGGTGCTGAAAAGCCAATGACGCGCCAGGCCGAGGATCCATCCGCCCACGCTGTGCCCACCCCTTTCCCCATCACGCTCACAAGTAGTGGCGGAATCGTTGTCCTTGCGCGGACGGCGTCTTCCCGCCCCGGCATCAACAGCGTTTAGAGCACCCTGCTGGCCGCCAACGGGGCGATGTGATCCGAACTGCCCATCTCGGTACGATTGGCACTCGACCTCAGCGAGTGCCAATCAGCTGGTGGGTGACCGTTGGCCGGCACTCCAGCCAGCTTCCGGAACCGGCGCAAGATCCCGGAGCCGACCCGATCTCGGAGAACAACCGATGCCGACATACGAGTACAAGTGCCGTTCCTGCGGTCACCAGTTCGAGATACAGCAGTCGATCAACGACGACGCCCTCACCGAATGCCCCGAGTGCACAGGGGACCTGCGCAAGTTGTTCTCACCGGTGGGGATCGCATTCAAGGGGTCGGGCTTCTACGCCAACGACACACGATCCTCGAAGGGTTCGTCCTCGGGCGGTTCCTCCTCCAGTGACTCGAGCACCAGTGACTCGGGCTCCAGCAGCTCGGGCTCCAGCAGCTCGAGCTCCAGCAACGGATCCTCGGATTCGGGATCATCCACGTCCGGCTCGGGGGGTGACTCGAACTCCAAGTCGTCATCGGACTCCAAGTCCTCCTCCGGGTCGAAGTCCTCCTCCGGGTCCAAGTCCTCCAAGTCCGGCTCCACCGCGGGATCCGCCTGAACGACTCGGAGCGGTTCAACCGAAGCTCTGAGGGTCGCGCGACCCCTGGGCGCGCAGCGATGCACCGATCCGGCACGACCTAGCATCAAGTCGATGGCCAAACGCAGCAGAGCACGCCGACGTCGTAGCACCGCACCACCCGCCGCAGCGGTCCGCCCGGGCATGGTCAGCGCACGCCTCTCGGTGCCCGATGCGATACCGCGGCCCGACTACGCGGCGAGCGGTCGACCGGCCGACAGAGCGAGCAGGGCGGTTCGCACACCCGAGGAGATCGAGGCCATGCGCGTTGCCGGGCGAGTGGCGGCCGAGGCACTGATCGATGTCGGGCATCACATCGCGCCGGGCGTCACCACCGACGAGCTCGACCGTATCGGCCACCGGGCGATGGTCGAGCGGGGGGCCTACCCGTCCACGCTCAACTACCGCGGCTATCCCAAGTCGCTGTGCAGTTCGGTCAACGAGGTGATCTGCCATGGAATCCCCGACTCCCGCTCCCTGGCCGACGGCGACATCGTCAACATCGACGTCACGGCCTTCATAGGTGGGGTCCACGGCGACACATCCGCCACGTTCCTCGTGGGCGACGTCGACGAGGACTCGCTGCGCCTGGTCGAGACCGCCCGCGACGCCATGCACGCGGGCATCGCAACGGTCAGGCCCGGATCGGTGATCTCCGACATCGGCCGGGCGATCGAAGCCGTCGCGAAGCCCAGGGGCATGGCGGTGGTCCAGGAGTTCATCGGCCACGGCATCGGGGACCAGTTCCACACGAGCCTTCAGATCCCCCACTACTACGACCCACGCAACTCCACCGAGCTACGCCCGGGGATGACCTTCACGATCGAGCCGATGATCAACCTCGGCACCCGGCGCCTCCAGATGTGGGATGACGACTGGACCGTGGTGACCCGCGACGGCAAGCGCTCGGCACAGTTCGAGCACACGATCCTCGTCACCGACACCGGCCACGAGTTGCTCACCGTGCCCGCGGAGGGTGAACCGGCCGAAACAGGCGTGCTGAGCGGTCACCGCAGCACCGGGACCACCGATCCGCTTCCCCCCACCGAACCCCGCGGGGAGAGCGATGTCGACCAGAACCAGCCGGACCGGACACACTCCACCGGAACACAATCAACCCGAACAGAATCGAGCCGAACACAATCGAGCCGGACCTGACCGGACCGGGCACACAGCGCGCGCGGGGGATCTCGTCGACCGAGCCCGAGTCGGGCTGCACACCGCGATCCGGTTCCCGGGCGCACGGCGCGCGCTCGCGCGGCGGGTGATCGCCGGGGTGATCACGGTGGCGCTGGCAGCCACGACCGCGTCCCGCTACTCCGAGGCCACCCACCTGGCGGCCCGGTGGGACACAGGTGCGGCAGTTCTGGTCGCCACACGCCACATCCAAGCCGGTGCGTCGATCAAACGGTCCGACCTGTCGGTTCGTCATCCCCCCGATGCGCTCACCCCGAGCGGCGCGCTCGGTTCGCTCCCCGATGGGGCGGTCGCCCTCGCGGACATCGCCAACGGGGAGATGCTCGTCGCAGCACGGGTCGGGCCCGCCACTGCACCGGTAGTACCCCCCGGCACCTCGTCGGTCCGCCTCGAGCCTGCCGTTCCCGCACCCTCGCTCGAAGTGGGAGACCTCGTCGACGTCCTCGCCTGGAGCGGCGTCGATACGGTCTGGCCGGCAGAGACCGGATCAGCAGAGACCGAGGCAGCAGAGACCGGATCAGCAGAGACCGGATCAGATAGGGCCGACCCCCGGGTAGGCGACGGCACCGACGCGCAGGCGAGTGCTCCGGGAGCGGTGGTGGTGGCCACCGCGGCCGTGGTGCTGGTCGCCCCCAGCGGTGAGGACACCTCGCTGACCGCGGCAGTAGCCCGGCACGACGTGCCCGCGACGGCCGCCGCGGCGCTCGGTTCGGGTGTGGTCGTAGTGCTGCGCGGAGGTTGAAACCTCACGTACCGGAGACCGACACACCTTCGATCACCACCGACGCCGCGCCCTGCCCGGAGGGCAGCCACTCGAAGTCCGAACCGATCGCTGCGATGTCCGTGAGGAGCCTCTGGATGCTCGAAGCGATAGTGAGCTCCTGGACCGGCTCGGCCAGTGATCCGTCGCGGATCATCAAACCGTTGGCGCCGACCGAGAAGTCGCCTGACGTGGGGTTCACACCCGAGTGCAGGCCCGCGAAGGACTCGACCGCCAGGCCGAGGCCGATCCCCGAGAGCAGGTCCCCCGATGATCCGGGAGCCATCACGAGGAGTTGCGCTCCGGGTCCGGGCAGACTCCGGGTCGAGCGAACCGCCGATGCGGTGGAGGCCACGCCTTCGCGGCGGGCCGACGTCGAGTCGTAGAGGAACCCGTCGAGCACCCCACCGGTGATGAGCCGGTTGGGCCGACAGGCGAGGCCCTCACCGTCGAACTCATCCGCGGCGAGGGATTCGGTTCGCGTCGGGTCGTCCACCAGGTCGAGCAACGGCGAGGCGATCTGTTCACCGACGCGGTCAGCAAAGGGCGACCGGCCCTTTTGCACAGACTCCGCGGAGAGCATCCCCGCCACCAATCCCAGGAGGGTCATCGCCAGGCGGGGCTCCAGGACGATCGCCATGCGTGCACTCGGGGGCTTGCCGGCGCCGAGCAGCTTGGTAGCGCGATCGACCGACTCGCTCACGACGCGATCGGTGGCGAGCTCGTCGGGGCGGCGCGCGACGTCGTATCCCCAACCGATCTGGGTCTGATCCCCCTCGGTTGCCAACGGCTGGGTGGACACCGAACACGTGGTCCCCCGCGACACAGCCTTCACACCAGTGCTCGTCAGCACGACCGACTCTGCCCAACCGTCGTCGAAGGAGGTCGAGCGTGCCGAGGTGACCCGCGCATCGGTGCCGATCACCTTCGCTTCGAGACTCAGCGCACGTTCGACCTTCTCGCGGGCACCGAGGTCGAGCACCTCAGCGAACCAGGTCTCCTGGCGGACCGGCTCCAAGCCGTCGGGCGCACCGAGAGCGTTGGCCTCGTCCGGCTCGGAGAACCGGCAGTTGTCGCGCGCCTCGCGCAGGGTCTCCGCGAGGACATCGGGGGCGAGCGTGCCGCAGCTCGCGAACCCGAGACGGCCATCGACCAGCACCCGTACACCCGCGGCCGCGGACCCCGCCGAGGTGAACGACTCCACCTCCGCGGCGTGCACCTCGACCGAGGTCGACGCACCCCGCGAGAGCACGACCTCGATCTGCTCACCCGCGCCGAGGTCGCCCAGGAGGGACTCGCCGAGGTCCACCAGGCGCTCGATGTCACCCACCGGCGGAGCCAGTGCGTCATCGCTGTGTGCTGGAGCTGTCACCGACCCGCTCATGCTGCGGTGCCCCCGATCGTGAGGCCGTGTGCCCGCAACGTCGGTACACCGTCACCCACCGCCACGCCCTGGCCGTCCTTGCCGCACGTTCCGGGTGAACCCATGGCGAAGTCGTTGCCAACCGCGTCGATGTTCGTGAGCACCGCCGGGCCGTTGCCGATCAGGTTGCCCTCTCGGATCGGCTCTGTGATCCGACCACCCTCGATCAGATAGGCCTCGGTCATCCCGAACACGAAGTCCCCGGTGGCGGTGTTCACCTGACCCCCGCCGAGGTGCGCCACGTACACGCCGGATTCGGTGCCCGCCACGATGTCGTCGGGATCCGAATCGCCTGCGAGCAGGTAGGTGTTGGTCATGCGCACCATCGGCAGGTGCGCGTAGGACTGTCGGCGCCCGTTGCCCGACGATGGCCGGCCCTCCTCGCGGGCGCGCAACTCGTCCCACATGTAGTCGATGAGCACGCCGTCCTCGATGAGAACGTTGCGACCGCGGGGGCGCCCCTCGTCGTCTATCGCCCCGGTACCCCACTCACCGCTCATCGTGCCGTCGTCGACGAGGGTCACCAGCGGGGACGCCACCAGCTCACCCTTGCGACCGGCGAAGACCGACGCACCCTTGGCGACGAGGTCGGCCTCCAGGCCGTGCCCGCATGCCTCGTGGAACATCACACCCCCACCGCCGGGGCCGATCACCACGGTCATCTCGCCCGACGGAGCGGGGCGTGCCGCGAGCTTGGTGACCGCCCGGCCGGCCGCACGGGCTGCCAGGTCTGCCACGTCGGTGGTGTCGAACAATTCGAAGCCGACCGTGTGGCCGATCGACTCCCGACCCGTCTGCATGCCGGTGTCGCCTGTAGCGACGGTCGACACCGAGAACAGGGTGCGCACCTGGTCGTCTCCGGCGAACACGCCATCGGTGTTGGCCACCTGGATGCGGCGACGGGAGTCCGCGTACCGTGCTGTCACCTGGGAGATCGCAGGATCGAAAGATCGAGCAGCGTCCTGCGCTGTACGCAGAAGTCCGACCTTGGTGGCCTTGTCGACGTTCTCTGGCATCACCACCACGGTGTTGGCCCCGGACCGCTGCGATCCGAGTGGTGTCATCGTGGTCGCCCCGCCCCCGGCCCGGGCACCGGCGGCCGCTGTCGCCGCGGCTGTGACCAGGGACTCCTCGGACAGATCCGCGGTGTGTGCGAACCCGGTGCTCTGGCCCACTACCACTCGGATCCCCGCCCCGCGGTCACGGCCCGAGCTCAGCTCCTCCACCCGGCCGTCGTCGAGCATGGCGGAGGTCGAGCTTCGGTCCTCGGCGAACACCTCGGCGAAGTCCGCGCCCTGTCCGGCGGCACTCGAGAGCACCCGCTCGAGGGTTGCCCGCTCGATGATGGGTTGGTCGGTCAAGGTTCCTCCGCCTCGGTGAGCCCCGCTCGAGGGGCTGCGCGTTTGTGTGTGGTGGGTACGGGTCGGCTTAGGGTACCGACGATGGCTGTGCAGACCGGGTTGAGCTCCTCGATAGAACTCGACGTCACCGACGCCGACACCGCTTTGGCGATCGGTAGCGGTGACGTGGCCGTGTTGAGCACTCCCCGCATCATCGCACTTGTGGAGCAGGCCGCGTTCGCGGCGGTCGCGGACGAGCTTGCAGCCGGCCAGACCACCGTCGGGGTCGGGGTGCGCATGGAGCACATCTCACCCACCGCGGTCGGCCGGCACGTACGCGCCGAGGTGTGCGTGGAGAAGGTCGAGGGTCGCCGACTCGTGTTCACCGTCAGCGCACACGACGACCACGGACTCGTCGCCGCGGGCAAGGTGACCCGCGTGGTGGTGGACCGCGACGGGTTCATGGCCAAGGCCCGCTGAGTCCCGCTGGGCAACCCACCCACACGCCCCGCCGGTGGGGCGCCCCGGTACCATCACCTCCGATGGTCGCCGGCGACGCGGAAACCCCGACGGGGTCCGACTCCGGGCGCGACGAGGCGATCGCGGAGATCGACCCGGACACGCTGCCCCACGAGATGCCCCGCAACAACGCGTGGAAGCTCGTGCTGCGGGTTGCGTTCAGCTTCGGCTTCCTGGCCCTGCTCATCTGGCAACTCCCGGGGGTCTCCCCGGCCGAGTTGGTGCCGGAACCGTCGTGGGCGGCGTTCGGGTGGGTGGCGCTTGCGATAGCGGTCCACGTGGTCGCCTACGTGCTCCAGACCCTGCGCTGGGCCGAGGTGTCCGACACCCTCGGGATCCACGGGAGGTTCCGGCGGTTGTTCTCGCACCTGCTGACCGGCGAGTTCGTGTCCAACGCACTGCCGACATCGTTCGGCGGAGACATCGTGCGGGTGATCCGCCAGGGCAACGACGCCGGTGACTATGCGGACGCGTTCGCCGCGACCTCCCTCGAACGGCTCACAGGTTGGCTGGTCCTACCCAGCCTGTCGTTCGTGGGTCTGACCGCCAGCGCGGGTTACCGGTCGTTGGGCGACGTGACCGCCGTGGCGGTGACGGTGGACCTCGTGACCCTCGGCGCACTGGTCGCGATCCTCCTGCTCGCAGGGCTCGAACGCGGAGCGGGGCGTCTGGTCGGGCGCAGCGGTTGGCGCCGCTACCTGGGCGCGGTCCACCTGGGGATACTCGCGTTCCGGCGCCGACCCACCCAGGCGCTCAAGGTCCTCGCGGCAGGTGTCGGCTTCCAGTTCCTCCAGTGCCTCTCCGTGCTCGCCTGCGCGAGGGCACTCGGAATCGACCAGATCGGGATCCTGGCGGTCCTCGCGTTCTTCCCACCCACGGCGGTGGTCCAGAACCTGCCCTTCGCGCTCGGCGGGCTGGGGGTGCGCGAGGCCGCGTTCGTGTACTTCTTCTCCGCGATCGGCGTATCGAACGCGGACGGCATCGCCCTGGGCCTGTTGGTGTACGTGGTCTTCGTGGTATCGAGCCTCGCGGGGGCACCGGGGTTTGCCCGGGGTGGTTTCTCGGGACGTCCCGCCACCGGTGAGCCGGGCATCAGCAAGCCTGCGCCATCGCGGTAGCGTGTGGGCACATGCTTCTTGAGACCATCTCGCAACCATCGGACCTGGCTCGACTGGACTACGAACAACTGGATGCGCTCGTAGCGGAGATCCGCGAGTTCATAGTCGACTCGGTCACCGAACACGGCGGCCACCTCGGGTCCAACCTCGGCGTGATCGAGATCACCCTCGCCCTGCACCGGGTGTTCGACTCCCCCGACGACGTGATCCTGTGGGACACCGGCCATCAGGCGTACGTCCACAAGCTCGTCACCGGTCGCCGCGAGGGCTTCGAGCGGCTCCGCGAGGAGGGCGGCCTCTCGGGCTACCCGTCGCGTGCCGAGAGCGAGCACGACTTCGTGGAGAACAGCCACGCGTCGACGATCGTGTCATACGCACACGGCCTCGCCGTGGCCAACGAGCGCACCGGGCGGTCCAACCGCCAGGTGGTGGCCGTACTCGGCGACGGTGCGCTCACCGGGGGCATGGCTTACGAGGGGCTGAACAACCTCGGCAACTCGGGCACCAAGGCGATCATCGTGCTCAACGACAACGGCCGCTCCTACGCCCCGACGGCTTCGCGCCTGGGCGAGTCGCTGTCGCGGTTCCGGGCATCGTCGACCTACCAGCGCAACCGCGAGCGCATGGAGAAGGTGATCAACGACCTGCCGGTGGTCGGCCCGTACCTCGAGCGCGGCGTGGATGGGGCCAAGGCCGCCATCCGCGAGGTGTTCGAGCCGCCGGTGTTCTTCGAACAACTCGGCGTCAACTACCTCGGCCCCTACGACGGCCACGACATCGCGTCGCTGGAGGCAGCCTTCGCGGCAGCAGCCGAGCTGGACGGTCCGGTGGTGGTGCACTGCCGCACCCGCAAGGGTCGCGGCTACCCGCCGGCTGAGGCCGACGACGTGAAGAAGATGCACGACACGTCACCGCTGAAGGTCGGCTCCTACACCGATGCCTTTTCCCGGGCACTGCTGGCCGAGGCCCGCCGGCGCCCCGAGCTCGTCGCGATCACCGCGGCCATGCCCGATTCCACCGGGCTGTTGCCCGTCGAGGAAGAGTTCCCCGATCGCGTCTTCGACGCAGGCATCGCCGAGGCCCACGCGGTCACATCGGCGGCGGGGATGGCAATGGGTGGGTTGCGACCGGTCGTCGCTCTGTACTCCACGTTCCTGACCCGCGCGTTCGACCAGGTCAACCTCGACGTCGGCCTGCATGGCCAACCGGTGGTCTTCGTGCTCGACCGCGCCGGCATCACCGGCGACGACGGCCCGTCGCACCATGGGCTGTTGGACATGGTGCTGCTGTCCAAGGTGCCCGACATGACCGTGTTCGCACCGTCGAACTACGCCGAGGTCGCCCAGATGCTCGACGATGCCCTCGAGTTGTGCACCGAGGGACCCGCGGCGATCCGCTTCCCCAAGACGATGCCCCCCGAGGGTGAGACGACGACGGGTTCGGGCCTCTCGGCACGCCGGGTGCGAGCGGGTGACGACATCTGCATCATCGGGGTCGGCAAGATGCTGGGGGCCGCCCAGGGGGCCGCGGACCTGTTGGCCGCCGAGGGCCACGAGGTCACCGTGTGGGATCCCCGGGTGATCAAGCCACTCGATTCGGACATGCTCACCGATGCGGCTGGGCACCGCCTGGTGGTGACGATCGAGGACGGCCTGCGCGACGGCGGTGCGGGTTCCGCGATCACCGATGCCCTGTCGAAGCTCGCTCCGGTGGGCGGCCCGGAGGTGCGGGTGCTCGGCGTGCCCTCGGTGTACCTGTCCCACGGTAAGCCCGATGTGATCCTCGCCCGCTTGGGCCTCGACGCCGAAGGGGTGGCCGACGAGGTACGCTCCTACCTGTCGAGCTCCTCCGACGCCAAGAGCTGAGCTCAGTTGGCGACCAGCCGAGTTCAGTAGAAGGGGTTCTCCCCCGCGTCGTGGTCGGTGGTGTCGATCACCTCGTTGGCTTCGGGGATCGCCTCCAGGATCGCCCGGCGGATCCCGTCGCGCAGGGTCGCAGCGGACGCGGCGCAACCCTGGCAGCCACCACCCATCGTGACGTACACGTTGTCGTCGTCGTCGACACCGACGAACTGGGCGAACCCCCCGTGGCTGGCGAGCATCGGGTTCACCTGGGCGTCGAGCAGCTGCACGACCTTCTCGGACAGCTCGCCGGTCAACTCGATGTCGATCCCCGCCAGTGGGTCGGGCACGTTCGGGTTGCGGATGACCAGACCGCCCTGTGCGGCGTTGCGGGGCACGTCGAGCTCGGCTCCGCGGAGACGTTCGACCGACTCGGCCTCTATCGCCACCTTGAGGTCGCCCACGACGTATCGCAGGTGGCCTTCGGAGACCTCATCCTCGGTGGCGAACGAGAGGTCATAGGTGTATTCGCGTCCCTGCGAACCTGTGATCTCGATGCGCAGCGAGAGCGACTCGGCGTCGTCCTCCTCGGCGCGGATCCCGAGCACGGTCTCCAGGGCGGTCGTGGTGATCGCCAGTGGTTCCAGGTCGAGGTCGGGGGTTGACTCGGATGCCTCGGTGTCGATGCTCATCGCCGGTCCTGTCGGTGTTGTAGGTGCTGTCGGTGCTGTAGGTGCTGTCGGTGTTGTGGGCCTGCCGGTGCGGGCACCCCGTCAGGAAATACCCGGTGCAGGAATAAACAACATGGTAGTAGGAGAAATTAACCCTGCACATCCGCTCGGCAGCCGACGCCTGCTAGTCGAGTTGGAGCCCTCTGGCCTCGATCTGGTCGGCGAGCTCGAGCCAGGCCTCCTCCGCGACAGCCAGACGGGACTCGGCGTCCGCGAGCCTGCGACCGGTGTCCGCCAGCACGTCGTGCGCCGCGGTCTGCGTGAGGGTCGCTCGAAGCTCCTCGCACTCGGTGCGCGCAGCATCGAGTGCGCGCTGGGCCTCGCGGAGGCGGTGTCGCAACGTCGAGGGGCTCGGCTGGCCTCCGGGTGCCGCGGCGGCCTGCGCAGCGGGTTCGCGGGTGCCTGAACGACCGGCACCTGAACGACCAGCCCCCGAAGCGCCCGAGACACCAGCCGGCACGGCTGCGCCGCGAACCTCGCGGCGGGCATGCGCCCTGCCGGCGGCCCGGCCCCCGCGGCGCTCGGCCTCGTACGCCGCGTAACCCCCCGGCAGGCGTCGGGCCGCACCGTCTCCGAGGACCACGACGTCGGCCACGACGCGCTCGAGGAAGGCACGGTCGTGGCTCACCACCACGACCGCACCGGGAAACCCCTCGAGATGGTCCTCCAACTGGCGCAAGGTCTCGGTGTCCAAGTCGTTGGTCGGCTCGTCCATCAACAACACGTTGGGGTTCTCTGCGAGCGTGCACAGGAGTTGCAGGCGGCGGCGCTCACCGCCCGAGAGGGTCCCCACGGGTGCACGCTGGGCATCGGCGTCGAACCAGAACTCGCCGAGCAGGGCGTCGGTGCGCCAGTCGGGTTCACCGTCGCCGGCGACCACATCTCGCACCCGCTGGTCGTCGGGAAGCGCACGCCCGAGCTGGTCGTACACCCCGATGCGCACCGTCGGCCCCCGCTCCACGGAGCCTGCGGTGGGATCGATCCGCCCGGCGAGGATGTCGAGCAGGGTCGACTTGCCCGAGCCGTTGGGCCCGACGATTCCGAGGCGCTCACGCCGGTCGAGGGCCAGCTCCACGTCCTCGAAAAGCGTCAGCTCACCGAATCGGTGGGTGAGCCCGTGGGCCTCGATCACACGGTCGCCGAGGCGGGGGACATCGGAGTACAACGGCAGGTCCCCGGAGCGCACCTCGGTGCCGACGGTGGGCTCGATGATCGCGTGTGCAGCGTCGATGCGCGCCTTGGGTTTGGAAGTGCGTGCCGGGGCGCCCCGGCGCAACCATGCCAACTCCCGGCGGGCGAGGTTGGCGCGTCGGGCCGCTGTCGCTTCGGCCTCGACCGCCCGGCGCGCACGCGATTCCAGGTAGGAGGTGTAGCCACCCTCGTGCACGAAGCTGCGGCCACGGTCGAGCTCGACGATGCGGGTGCAAACGCGGTCGAGGAAGTGACGGTCGTGGGTCACCAACAGCAGTGCCCCCGCGCGGGAGGCCAGGTGTTCCTCCAACCAGTCGATCGCGTCGAGGTCGAGGTGGTTGGTCGGCTCGTCGAGCACCAGCACGCGCGCGTCGCTCACGAGGGTCCGCGCCAGTTGTGCCCTCTTGACCTGGCCGCCCGACAGTGAGCTGACCGGTGTGTCGAGGTCGGAACCCAGCCCGAGCCGGTCGGCGATCGCCTCCACCTCCCAGCGTCCACCAGCAGCGTCGGCTGAGCCCCCGCCGCTGTGCAGTGCCTCGCGCAGCGTGTCTCCGGCGAGCGTCCCGGACTGCTCCAACACGGCGACCTCCACGCCCGAGCCGCGCCGAACGGTTCCGGATTCGGCTTCGACTGTTCCGGCGAGCGCACCGAGCAGGGTCGACTTCCCGGTGCCGTTGATCCCCACCAGAGCTATGCGGTCACCATCGGTCACCGTGATGTCCAGGTCCTCGAACAGCGTGCGCCCCGGACGGGCGGCCGACAGACCCTGGGCATCGAGCAGGATCATCCCGAGGCGTCCCGCGCCAACGCAGTCCTCTGCGCCAGCCATTCGTTGAGCAGTGGCTGGGCAGCGTCCTCACTGAAGCTGACGTGTCCCATGAATCCCATGGTGAGCGGCGACGAGTTCAATGGCCAGATCTCCTGGAACGCCCGGCCGTCGGTGCCCAACGATCCGATCTGCCCGGTGGCCTCGATTCCAGTGAGCGGTCGACCCAGGCGGGGAAGCCCGAGCAGGCGGATGAGCCGGTCCGAGGTGAACTCCGGCACGATCTGGTCACCCACACCGACCTGTGCGACCACGGGTCGGGCCCCGTCGCGGACATCGCCGAGCAGGTGCGTGGGATCACCCGGGTCGAGCAGCATCGACGCGGCGCCGAACATCGCAGCGGCATCGCCGGCGGACGCGCCCTGCGGGAGGACCGATGCGAACAGCGGCCACAGCATCGAATTGCTCAAGATGTCGAGGATCCCCGCACCGGGCACCTGGAGGAACGCCGCGTCGAACTCGGGGGCGAGCGCGAACTCGCCGATGCCGAGTACCCCGCCCATCGAGGTGCCCTGGTACAACAGCAGGGAGGTGTCGAGATCCGCACGGCCGTCGCCGGGGTCACCCTGTGGGTTCCACGGTGCCAGGTCGATCGAGCCGAGGTGGTCGATCACCGCTCGCACCAGCGACACGTGGTCCACGATCGCCTGCTGGGGCAGCCCGACCAGGCGGCCGAGCTTGCCTGGGGTGGTGAGGTCCAGCAGGTAGCCGCCCTGGTTCGCCTGGCGTGCCCCGTGGTTCGGCGCGTCGATTCCTATGGTGGCCACACCGTGGCGGGCGTTGGTCGACGCGACGATCAGCATCGATTCCTTGTTGATCGTCAGACCGTGGCCGTAGACGACCACAGGTGCTCCCTGCGCCGAGTCGGTCAGCGGGACGGTGAGCACGAACGGCGCCCACTCCTCGCGCGGGGGAATGTCGGCCCGGATCACGCCGTCGTCGTCACGGAAATCGCTGAGGCGGACCTCACCGGTGATCGTCGCCGCACCATCGGAGAACAGCAGCGGTGCTTCGGAGCGCAGGTTTCGCACCGGGTGGTCCTCGGCGCGCGCTGCCGCAGCCATGGTGCGCAGGTTGTGGGTCGCTGCCTCGACCGAACCGACGGTGAACGCGGTGATCGACTGGAGCTCCGGGGCCGCCGGTCCCTGCCCGTCGAGCTCCTCGATGAGTGCCCGGGTGGCGGCATCGGGGTCGACCACGGCGCGATGTCGTGCGGGTGGGGTGCCCATGAGCCCGTCGAGGCCCCCGATCGCAGCCACGTAGCTGTGGCCGTACTCCCAGCGCGTGACCGGCCAGGCCATCACGATCGTGCCGAGCCCGCCCTGGAAGGCCGCCTGGGTCCACACCTCGGCGCGGATGTCGACCCTGTCGCCGGTGGCGCGATCGACCACTACGAACACGTCGCCGCCGTCGTCTGGAAGCGACGCTGGATCGACCGCACGATCGAGCTCGAATATCACCGGCGAGAGGGCTGAGAACCCATCGGCGCCATCGAAGGCGTCGTTCAGCGACGCACCCGGTCCCAGCGCATCGGTGAGGCTCTCGGGTACGAGACCCTCGGGCACCGCTAGCCTCACGCCGGTGCGCGTCGATGGGTCGGGCACGGTGAACTCGTCGTTGGGGTACGGCAGCGCACAGGACTTCACCGCCAGCGTCGCACAAGGCAGAGCCGGGGGTTCGGGTGCCTCCACGATGTCGGGCAGTTGGTTGAGCAACTGGGCACACCCTGTGCCCAGCAGTGCCACCGCGGCCACAACCGATACGCCTACGCGCCCAGCCAGCCGTCCGCGCACACCAATCGAGGTACCCATGGTCTTCCTCCGGATCCCGCCGCCCGAGCTCGATCCCCCTCAGATCGTGGCCACAAGCTACGGCCTGCGACGGTCCCACCCAATTCGGGGCGTGCGTGCCCGGGGGTGGGCCGGGCGGTTCAGCTACCCGATGGCGGTGGCGGCGGAGGTGGCGGTGGCGGTGGTGCCGCCGCAGTCGGAGGGTTCGCTGCCGGAGGGTTCTGTGCCGGTGGATTCTCTGCCGCGGGTGCCGCGGGAGGTGGCGGAGCCTGCGCAGCTCCCGGCGGCGGGGGTGGCGCTGCCGCGGGTGGGGGAGGCGCCGCGGCGGGAGCGGCCGGGGCAGCCCCGGTGTTGGTGCCCGGCGCAGGCGGAGGTGCCGAGGACATCTGTAGGTTCAGCTGCGTCTGGCCCTCGATCGCCTGGATGCCCTCTATGCAGCGCTGGCGCTGCGCGTCGGCATCGGGAGCCGGGCGACCGGTGGCCTCCAGGTAGGCGAGCACCCCGAGATCGCGCAGCATCGGATCGGCCTGCTTCGGGTTTGCTCCGCCCGCCATCGCGGACTCAGCCGAGTTCATCGCCTGATCGGCCATGGCCTTGGCCTTGTCGAGGAATCCCATTGGCTGTACCTCTTTTCAGCGCGGGCCCGGCCTACGCCAGGCGCTTGGTCGTGGAAGGCACCGTAGTTGGCCGGGCACGGTAGATTCGCCGACGTGAGCGAACAGAACCACGACGAGTTGATAAGTGTGTCCGAACGCGACGGTGTGGCCGTGGTGGTCATGGACGACGGCAAGGCCAACGCGCTGTCCTACACGATGCTCGAGGCCCTCGACGCGGCGCTCGACCGAGCCGATGGCGCCGATGCACTCGTGCTGGCAGGCCGACCCGGCAAGTTCTGCGCCGGTTTCGACCTGTCGGTGGTGCAACAGGGCCCCGCCGAGGCATCCGCCCTGATGAGCAAAGGCGCGCAGATCGCGTTGCGTCTCCACGAGTACAACAAGCCCCGTGTGTTCGCGGTCACCGGTCACGCCCTGGCGATGGGTGCGGTCCTGCTCGCCTGTGCGGACGTGCGCGTCGGCACACCCGGTGAGTTCAAGATCGGTTTCAACGAGGTGGCGATCGGCCTACCGCTGCCGGAGTTCGCGATCGAGTTGCACCGCGGGCGCATCGATCCCCGGCGCTTCCATTCGGCGGTGGCGCTGGCCGAGGTGCACGACCCCGCTGGCGCGGTGGAGGTCGGCTTCCTCGACCGCCTCGCCGACGGTGACGTGATCGAAGACGCGGTGGCGACCGCGGTGGAACTCGCAGGCCGCCTCGACGCGAACGCGCTGTCGATCACACGCCACCTGCTCGACCGCGACCTCACCACCCGCCTGCGCGGGCTCACCGAAGGCTGGGCCGACGGCGCCAAGATGTGACCGCCGGTCGGTAGTGTGCCTTGGACCCGTGACGGGACAGCTACCGGGGGGACTCGATGGCCAAGCGCTGGACGAACCGACCCGAGGGATCCACCTGGGGTGACTGGGGTGACGACGATGAGCTGGGGCGTATCAACCTGGTCACCCCTGACAAGGTGCTCGAGGGTGTCCGGGAGGTCCTCGAGGGACGCAGCTTCTGCCTGAGCCTTCCGCTCGACTTCCCCGGCGGCACCGCGTTGAACCAGCGGCGACCGCCGCCCGTGCTGGCACCCACCGAGGACATGGAGGGCAACGCCGCCACCTTCTACAACATCCACATGAGTGAGATGGCCGACTACGGCGACCCCAGGTACACCGACGTGTGG
The DNA here is from genome assembly GCA_047972145.1 of Microthrixaceae bacterium. Classification (GTDB taxonomy): domain Bacteria; phylum Actinomycetota; class Acidimicrobiia; order Acidimicrobiales; family Microtrichaceae; genus JAMLGJ01. The sequence continues at coordinate 829 of JBKEAI010000217.1, read as the reverse complement.
ACCGACGACGTGGTCACCCTGGCGTTGCAGTACTCCACCCAGTGGGACTCGCTCGCGCACGTCGGCTCGGAGTTCGACGCGGACGGTGACGGCACGGAGGAAGCCGTGTTCTACAACGGCTACCGCGCGGGTACCGACCTGGTGGGCCCAGCAGAGGACGCCGCGGGCGACGGGACCGGACACCGGTGCTTCGCGAGGCACCTCGGCCTGGAGCACATGGCCACCCACGGGGTGCAGGGCCGTGGCGTGCTGATCGACCTGGCACACCATCTGGGCCACGAGTGGCGGGGGGTCGACCTCGACACGTTGCTCGGGGTCATGGATGCAGACGACGTGGTCGTCCAACCCGGCGACATGGTGCTCCTGCACACAGGCTTCGCCACCCGCATCCTCGAGTGGGACCGCAACCCTGATCCGGTCGAGATCCACACGACGTGTTGCTACCTAGACGGTAGCGACGAAGCGCTCCTGGGGTGGATCGCCGACTCGCAGCTCGCGGCTCTGGTGGCCGACAACTACGCGGTGGAGGGCCTGGTCGGCAAGGACAGGGACCCGTCACGGCATTCTTTCCTACCGATCCACCACCTGTGCCTGTTCCGCCTCGGCGTACCGCTCGGGGAGATGTGGTACCTCGACGAACTCGCCCGCTGGCTCCGCGAACACCGACGCAGCCGTTTCCTGCTCACAGCACCACCGCTGCGCCTGCCCGGCGTCGTCGGCTCACCGCTCACGCCGGTCGCCACCGTCTGAGGGGTCGACGACCCAGCAATCGACAACCCAGCCTGGATCCACCGATCTGGCAGGTTGGTCTCGTGTGGTCTGTGATCGT
>JBKEAI010000186.1:0-5436 GCA_047972145.1 Microthrixaceae bacterium | reverse complement strand
CCGGATCTTCTCCGAAGGGTCCGGGCGAACCTGCCGGTGCGAAACCGGGTGATCCTGGCAAGGCGAAGAAGCGTCGCGGCCGCTGGCGGATGCGCAAGGCGCACAGGTTCGAAGCAGACGCTGCCAACGCGGATTCCTCCAAGACTGCAACCCAGCCGGACCCATCCAAACCAGACAAGTCGAAGCCAGTCGCTGAACAGCCCGATGGGCCCGCACCGAATGCCGCCAGGGCCCGGCCCGGCTCCGGAGAACCAGGTGCTGGTCGGCACACCGCCTCGGGCATCTGGGGTACGCGAACCGGCGGCACGGCGTCGCAGGCTCCCGGTTCAGGATCAGCGGACCTCCAGGGACATCCGCTCGGGTCTTCGCCTCCGGACACGTCGGCAGCGGCGACACCGACACCTTCTGGGTCCGGCTCGGATGCTCTGTCTCCCGACGAGGTCACCCCCGGGGGGACCTCGTCGGATGGAACGAGCGCGGCTACCTCCTCGGGCACGACCAAGCCAGGTGGACCCGGCCCAGGGATCTCCGGTCCGGGGACCCCCACTTCAGGGACCGCTGCGCCTGAGACCTCCACACCTGAGACCTCCACACCGGCTGCATCGTCGACTTCCGATGCCGGGTCGGGTGCGATGTTCCCAGGGTCCACCGCAGCAGGTGCACCCACGGGTGACGCGGCGGCTGGACGCTCCACAAGTGATCCCGACGCACCTTCGTCACCGCGGCAGGGCATTGGCGGTGTCGGCGCGGCCGGTACGTCTCCCTCCGCGGATCCTCCACCGATGCCCGAACCCGAGGGACTGATCGGCGAACACCTTGCGCGCGGGACCTTCGGAACCGGCCCGGCGAAGCCTGCGACGACCGGCACGGGCTCATCCCCACAGACGCCACCGGTGGGTTCGTCACGACCGAAGCCCCCGGCGGGTCCGCGCACGACCATCGGGTCGAACATCACGAGCGTGGGTCATCTGCTGGCGGGAAAGCACCGTCCGGACCAGTCGCAGTCCGATCCACCTCCGGTCGCAGGGCCTTCTGGTGACGACGTCAAGTCCCCGTCATCCTGGCAGGCACCATCGGAACGCGGGCAGGCTCCAGAAGGCCAGGGAGGCGTTCCCGGTCAGGCGCATCCGCAAGGCACACCGCCTACTCAGGGAGTACCCGGCCAGCATTCCCACGCACAGCATCCAGGTCCGGACGGAGAACCATCACCGCAGCAGCTTCCTCCGAACGGGAAATCCTCACGTCCCTGGGAGTTGTCCTCTCTCGGCGACGTCGTGTCGGACGGGGATTCGGTTCAACCATGGGAGTTGTTGCCCACAGGTGACGATGAAGCGCCGAGCGGTTCGGCCGGTTCGGCGCAGCCCGTCTCTCCTGCGGACCCGGCACCCCCGAATCCGACTCCACAACGACGAGCGCCCGAAGGCCGAGCCGCGGCGAATCCAGAGTTCCCGGTCGAGCCCGCGACCCCGGTTGGACCCGAACCGCTGGTTGAACCCGAACCGCTGGTTGAACCCGAAGGACTGGTGGGACCCGAACCGTCGGTCGGTCAGGCACCTCCACTCGGACCGACTGCCCCACCGGATCCGTCCGCGCCTCTGGACGGCCCATTCGCGACCGAACCGGATGCACCGACCAATCCGGATGCACCGACCGAACCGGATGGATCTCGTGCGCCGATTGAGCCTGCGGCTGAAGATGAGTCGGCAACACAAGTTGGTTCCTTCTCCTTCGGGTCGCTACCGGAGTCGGCGGACCCGGTGTCCGAACCGCCACTGATCCCGCACTCGGGGGCGATGGCGACCTCGGCCTCCGCGCCATCCGCGACCACCCCCGAGCCATGGGAGTTGCCCCCACTCGGTGAGCAGGGCCATCGGGGCGACGAGGGACCGCTCGGGGCGGCGGCTTCCACGACCGATCCAGCCGTCTCCGGCGGCCAGGCTCCGCCTCGCGGACCCGGCGACTCTGCCGGTCGGTCCGACCCCGACGATCCGGTGCCTCCCATCGTGCTGGCGGCTCCGCTGACCCCCCACGATTCGCGCGTGGTTCACCGCAGCAACCTGGCGGAGCACCTCGTAGGGGAGGTGGCGGCGGATTGGTTGCTGATGACCCCGGTCGACCCCCTGGGCGGTTGGCCGCAGAGCGACCTGATGCCAACGGTGCCACGCGTCCCCGAATCCGGGGATGGGGCCCGGGATGCCTCGAGTGGACGTACTCCAGTCGCCGCACAGACCCCGGCGGGGGTCGGAGGCCAGCCGCAGGGTGATGCCGCTGACGATTCCCCGACGCCGCTCGAAGAAGGCTCGGGCAGCTCCCCCAACCCGTTCCTGTAGTACTGCCAACACCACGCAGGAGCGTTGCCGGCCGAAGGGTGCCGCGCGACTTGCCACGCACGGTACGGTCAGGTCATGGCCAACAACGATCAGGGCACCATCACCGGTGGCACCGACTCCGAGGGCTCGTTTCCAGGACGTCCCGACTCCGAAGAGCTACGCGCCCGTCTCGATCCGCTCCAGTGGTCCGTCACTCAGGAGTCCGGGACCGAACCGGCGTTCACAGGCAGGTACTGGGATCACCACGAAGACGGTACCTACCACTGCGTCGTGTGCGACGCGGAGCTCTTCGACAGCGACACCAAGTTCGAATCCGGTAGTGGCTGGCCAAGCTTCTTCGAACCGAAGGACAACGCGGCCGTTCGTACGATCGAGGACCGGACCCATGGCATGGTGCGCACCGAGGTGCGGTGTGCCAACTGCGATGCACACCTCGGCCACCTGTTCCCCGACGGGCCCGCGCCGACCGGCCTGCGCTACTGCATGAACAGCGCGTCGCTGGAGCACCACGCCGGCTGAAGGCGAACGTCGGGTTCGTAGGACCGGTTGTCTGCCGCTCACGTAGGGTCGGGTCGTGAGCGACGAGATCCTTCCCTTCACCATCCATCATCCCGACGAGCAACTCGACGACCTGCGCGAGCGGATCCGCAACGTCCGCTGGCCCGAGGCCGAGACGGTCGTCGGTACCGACGAACCCTGGTCCCAGGGAATGCCGCTCGCCTACACCCGGGAGCTCGCGGCACATTGGCTCGAGTCCTATGACTGGCGGCGCTGTGAGACCGAGCTAAACGCATGGCCGAACTTCCGCACGGTCATCGACGGACTCGCGATCCACTTCCTGCACATCCGCTCACCGCATGAGGGGGCCCGCCCGCTGATCATGACCCATGGATGGCCGGGGTCGGTAGTCGAGTTCCTCGACGTGATCGGGCCTCTGACCGACCCGGTGGCCCACGGTGCCGGCGAGGCCGACGCGTTCCATCTCGTGGTGCCGTCGCTGCCGGGCTTCGGGTGGTCCGACAAACCCTCCACCCCGGGTTGGGGGATTCCACGCATCGCGGCCGCCTGGGAGCAGCTGATGGTGCGGCTCGGCTACGACCGGTTCGTCGCCCAGGGTGGTGACTGGGGATCGATGGTCACCACCGCACTGGGTATCGGCCACACCGACCACCTGGACGGGATACACGTCAACATGCCGATCGCCCCGCCCGATCCAGAGCTCATGGACGACATGACCGACCTCGAGATCGCAGCGCTCGGTGGCCTTGACAACTACATGAAGAAGGAGAACGGCTACTCGACCCAGCAGTCGACCCGACCCCAGACCCTCGGCTACGGCCTCGCGGACTCAGCGGTCGGCCAGATGGCGTGGATCGCGGAGAAGTTCTGGGCGTGGTGTGACCACGACGGTGATCCACGATCCGCGATCGCCGTCGATCGTCAGCTCGACAACGTGATGACCTACTGGCTCACCAACTCCGCAGCGAGCTCGGCGCGGCTGTACTGGGAGTCCTTCACCGACATCGACATGCGACCGATAGAGGTTCCCAGCGGTATCTCGGTGTTCCCAAAGGAGATCTTCCGCACCTCGCGACGTTGGGCCGAGAAGCGCTTCACTGACCTTCGGCACTTCGAGGACCTCGATGCGGGTGGTCACTTCGCCGCCTTCGAACAACCGGAGATGTTCGTCGAGGAGGTTCGTCGGGCGTTCGCCGCAATGCGCTGAGGAACGCGGCGTGGTGGGTGAGCTGCAGTTCAGCTGCGCGGGATGTCCTTCCAGGGGATGCCCTTGTCGGCGCGCGGTTCGCCGGGCAGGCCGAGCACCTGTTCGCCGAGGATGTTGCGCATCACCTCTGAGGTTCCCCCCTCGATCGAATTCGCACGTGCCCGCATGAACGCATAGCGCGGCCCCTGGTTTTCACCGGTGACCGACAGGGTCTCGGGTCGGCGGAACGAGTAGTCGAACCCCGCCAGCGCCTCTGCGCCGAGCAGGTCCACCTCTGTTTCGGTGATGTCCTTGTTGAGCTGGGTGAACGCGAGCTTGGAGATCGAACCCTCGGGCCCTGGGTTGCCCGACCGACGGGACGCGGACGCGCGGATGTTGGTGAGCCTGCCCACCTCGGCTCGGATCCACAACCCGGCGATGCGGTCCCGCATGATCGGGGAACGATCCTCTGTCGGTAGCGACTTCCACAGCTCCACGAGGTTGGCGATCGGCCCCGATCCCCGCTTCGGCTCCGAGGTGGCGCCACCGATTGCAGAACGCTCGTTGCCGAGCGTGGTGAGCGCCACCCGCCAGCCTTCACCCTCGGCGCCGATTCGATCCGCGTCGGGAACCTTCGCGTCGGTGAGGTACACCTCGTTGAACTCGGCCTCGCCGGTGATCTGGCGCAGCGGACGCACGTCCACGCCCGGGGCGTGCATGTCGAGCGCGAAGTAGGTGAGGCCCTTGTGCTTGGGTGCATCGGGATCCGTGCGGGTGACCAGCATCCCCCGGTCGGCCTGGTGGGCCAGCGTGTTCCACACCGTCTGGCCGGTGATGACCCACTCGTCGCCGTCGCGCACCGCCTTGCACGCCAGGCCGGCCAGGTCGGAGCCGGCGCCGGGCTCGCTGAAGAGCTGGCACCACGAGTCCTCGCCGGTGAACATCGGCCGCAGCAGGCGCTTGCGGGCCTCGTCGTCGCCGTGGGTGACGACGGTGGGCCCGGCCATGGCCAGGCCGAAGAAGTGGCGGGCGTCGGCCGGCTTCGCCCCCGCGTCACGGATCGCGTCGTCGACGACCTTCTGGAGCTTGGGGGCGACGTCGAGCCCTCCCCAGCCCTCGGGGAAGTGGACCCACGCCAGGCCGGCGTCGAACTGGTGGCCCCGGAACGTCTCCTGGTCCTCCTGCGTCGGCTCGTGCTCGGCGAGGAGCTTCTCGACGCGTTCCTGGACGAGATCTGCTGGATCGGACATGTGGTGCACCCCTGCGACGGACGGCGACGTGTCCCCGGTTCGACCGGGCGACACGGACGTGACGTCCGTGACCGTACCCGCGCCCCGGCTTCAGTAGGAGCGGGTCTCGCGGACGGCGGGGGGCTTGAGGCCGTCGGGGATTCGGATCGCC
>JBKEAI010000133.1:0-24999 GCA_047972145.1 Microthrixaceae bacterium | reverse complement strand
TCCGTGGCTTGCAGGCGGAGTTGACCGGGCGGGGTCTGAACACACCGAGGACTGCTCGAACACCGGAGAAGCCCGTTGCGGTATCGCATCTCAACCGCCTGCTGCGGAGTCGCTACTACCTCGGAGAGGTCAGTTACCAGGGCGTGTGGTACCCCGGGAACCACGAACCGCTCATCGACCTGGCTACCTGGACTCGGGTGCAGGACGTTCTGGCAGCTCACGACCGCTCAGGTGAGAAGTCCCGCAAGCACGAGCACTACCTCAAAGGCACGATCTGGTGTGCGACGTGCGGTGCACGACTCTGTGTGGCCAACAATCGCGGGAAGATGGGCACGATCTACCCCTACTTCATCTGTCTGGGCCGTCAGCGCGATCCATCGTCGTGCACCCAGCGGGCGCTACCGATCGATCGGGCAGACGAGGCGGTGGAGCGCTGCTACGAGCGCTACCGCCTTACCAAGGCTCAAGCCGACGAGCTGCGCCAGGTCGTCATGGAACTCTTCGAAGAACGCCGAACAGCAGCGGCCGAAGACCGAGACCGACAGGAACGAGCGCTGGCTCGCTTGGACGACGAGCGACACAAGCTGCTGCAGGCCCACTACGCCGGAGCGGTACCGGTCGACCTCCTGCGCAGCGAGATGGACCGCATGGAACACGAGCGGGGTACCGCCGAGCGCCGTTTGGCCGCGACCGAAACAGAGTTCGCAGACATCGATCGAGCGCTCGACAACGCATTGGCCTTGGCAGTCGACTGCGCTCGGGCCTACCGAGAAGCACCGCCGTCAGTGAGACGGATCATCAACCAGGCGTTCTTCGAGAAGGTCTTCATCGGCTACGACGACGGAGTGGAATCGGTAGAGACCGTGGAGTTGTTCACGATCCTGCTGGATCCCGAGACGCCGCAGCGCCTCATAGCGGAAGCGGAACCACGACGCCGTTGCCGGAGTGACCCCAAGACGAAGAACAGGCGCCGTCCCCGCGATGGGGAGCTGGCGCCTGTTGGCGGATCGAGTTCAAGTGAGACACTTCTGGTGCGCGAGGAGGGACTTGAACCCTCACGTCCTTGCGGACACAGGAACCTGAATCCTGCGCGTCTGCCAATTCCGCCACTCGCGCGAGCGAGGTTGAACTTAGCCGAGTCGCGGGCGTGCCCCCCAGCGAGGACCTTGGGCACGTGCGACCGGGTCGGGGTCTCCATCTGGCAGCCCATGTGTCGCTAGTAGCCTTGCGCCGTGGGTATCCGTGGGTTCGAGAACCGCTTGGAGCGTGCCGTCGAGGGCACCGTGTCCCGGCTCTTCCGCGGCTCGGTGAAGCCGGTGGAGTTCGCCCGCAAGCTCCAACGCGAGATGGACGGCCACCGCTCGGTGGGTGTCGATGGTCGCACGATCGTTCCCAACCAGTACTCGTTCTGGATCTCGGAATCCGACTTCGACCAGCTCGCCGACATAGCGCAGACGCTCAGCCGCGAACTTGCCGACACGGCCCGCCGTCATGCCCGAGACGAGCACTACACGTTCGTCGGGCCCGTGGAGATGATCATCGGGCCCGATCCCGGGGTGCGCGCCGGCATCGTGTCGGTGGAGGGACGGTTCGTCGAGAGCGACGGTGCCAGATCGCCTGGTTCACTTCTGCTGCCCACGGGCGACCGCGTGCCCCTCGGCGAGTACACGGTGAGCATCGGTCGCCAGCACGACTGCACGATCGTGCTCGCAGACCCCAACGTGAGCCGCGTGCACGGGGAGGTCGTGCCGGCGGGGTCGGGGTTCGCGGTGACCGATCTCGGATCCACCAACGGCACCTCGGTCAACGGCATCAAGATCACTGGATCGCGCCAGCTCGCCGACGGCGACGAGGTCCGCTTCGGCAACACCGTGATGACCTTCGAGGCCTCATAGTCGACCATGCCTGAGCAACTACTCACCGTCCTCAAGATCTGCCTGTTGGTGCTGCTCTACCTGTTCTTCCTCCGGGTGCTGCGCGCCGTGTGGGCCGAGGTGCGTGGCCCGGCTCTCGCCGGCGAGCAGCAGCAGGCCGTGGTCGCCCCCGCCCCGACCAAGGGGAGGCCGAGAGGATCCCGTGCCTCGAAACGTTCGGCGCTGCCGACGAAGCTGTTCGTGGTCGAACCACCCGAGCGTGCAAACGCCGAGTTCCCGATAGGGCCCGAGGTCACCATCGGCCGCTCCGCCGGGTGCAGCATCGTGTTCGACGAGCAGTACATATCGTCGGTGCACACCCGGGTGTTCACACGAGAGGATCAGGTCTTCGTCGAGGATCTGGGCTCCACCAACGGCACCTGGATCAACGGGGTTCGCGCCGTCGGTCAGATGCCGGTGCGCGCGGGTGACCGGGTGCAGATCGGCAACGTGATCCTGGAGCTGCGGTGATCCGTCTCGAGGTCGGAGGTGCGACACTCGTCGGCCAGGTTCGGTCCGCCAACGAGGACTCGCTGCTAACCGCAGACGGGATCGCAGCGGTTGCCGACGGTATGGGGGGGCACAACGCCGGTGAGGTCGCCTCCGCAGACGCCATCGACGCGCTGAGCTCACTGGAGGGGAACCGCTCCCTCGACGACCTCGTGCGCACCGTGCACCTGGCCAACCGGCGCATCTCCGAGCGGGCAGCCGCCGATCCGGAGCTGCGGGGCATGGGCACAACCCTGTGCGCCGTGTCGCGGGTTCGACGCGACGGCCAGGACCTGCTCGCCGTGGTGAACGTGGGTGACTCACGGGTGTACCTGTCCACCGGCGATGGGCTGCACCAGCTCAGCCAGGACCATTCGCTCGTGGAGGCACTCGTGCGCGACGGCAAGATCACCGAGGACGAGGCGCGTGTACATCCACAGCGCAACGTGGTGACCAGGGCGCTCGGGGTGGAGCCCGTTGTCGCGGTGGATGCCTGGCTCCTCGACCCGATGGCCGGCGACAGGCTGCTGTTGTGCAGCGACGGCCTCACCGATGAGCTCGATGATCTCCGCATCGGCGAGGTGCTCGCCGAGGGTGATCCGGCAGAGCTGACCGCGCAGCGCCTCACCACCGAAGCGGATGCGCACGGGGGTCGCGACAACGCCACCGCCGTGGTGGTCGACGTGCTCGAGGCCGACCTCATCGATGGGTCGTTCCCTGAGCGGTTCCGCAAGGTGACCACCCCGTCGGTGGACCTGTCCCAAGAGGGCGACGGTCCCCACACCGAACGCGTGATGGCGGTGATCTCCACCTCCGAAGCGGACTCCGAGCCGTCTGGGCCGACGCCGGACCAACCCGAACCGATGACCGGCGACGAGGACATCGCCGAGCTAGCGGGTAGCCCGGCGAGGGAGGATCTCGCTGAGGCCAAGGCCGCAGCGTTCGCCGCCGATGCAAGGGCGGCCCGGTGGCGCACCGCGGCGTTCGTGGTGGCCATCGCAGGGGTGATCGGCCTCGCTGTGGGTGCGATCTTCTTCACCGCCGGGCGGGGCTGGTACGTCGCCGAAGGTCCCAACGGCGAGGTCGCCTTGTTTCGGGGCACACCTGTGCTGTGGATCTCGCCCGACCTCGTGTCCAGGTCGGACACCGAGGTGTCGGACCTGGCGCCCGCGGACCGCAGGGCGATCGAGCGGGGCCGGAGCTTCTCGAGTGAGTCCGACGCCGTGTCCTTCATGGAGCTGACCATCGGCAACGCCACGACTACGACCACGACGACAACCACGACCACCACGACCACTACAACTGCGCCGGCCACGACCACCACGGCGGCGGCCCCGGCCGCACCGACCGCCGCCGCACCGACTACCGCACCCGGCTAGTGACCGCGGCCACCACCACAGCTCCCACCGACCTCGTCGACGCGCTCGCCAAGCGACGTCGGACCACCGAGTTCGGCCTCCTGTTGTTGGCGTTCATCGTCGTCGGTGGCCTCTATGCGCTCGCCAGCCTCGGTCGCAACGCGTCGCTTCCCGCAGACGTCGGCCCGTTCCTGGGTGGGGTGCTCGCCCTGCTGGTCGTCGCACACATGGTCACCCGACGCGTCGCTCCCGCAACCGATGCACTTCTGTTGCCGATAGCGGCGCTGTTGAACGGGATCGGTTACGTGTTCATCGCACGCCTCGACGACGACCTGGCTGCCTTGCAGGCGACCTGGAGCGCTGTGGGGATCACTGCGTTCGTACTCACGCTGCTGTTCGTGCGCGACATCAAGGTCCTCCAGAGATACCGGTACACCTTCGGGCTCGTGGGACTGGGGCTGTTGATGCTGCCGTTGTTTCCGGTGATCGGACGCAACATCAACGGAGCCCGGATCTGGGTGGAGATCGGCCCCGTCAGCTTCCAGCCGGGCGAGTTCGCCAAGATCGCGCTCGCGATCTTCTTCGCGGGATACCTGATGGAGAACCGTGAGCTCCTGGGTGTCGCCACCTTCAAGCTCGGTCCGTTCAACATCCCCGACCCGAGGCACTTCCTGCCGGTGCTCGCGGCATGGGGAGTAGCGCTCGTGGTGATGATCTTCGAACGTGACCTCGGCTCCGCCCTGTTGTTCTTCGTGCTGTTCGTGGTGATGTTGTGGGTCGGTACCGGCCGTGGTGCCTATCTGGTCGCCGGCGGAGGCCTGTTCGCACTCGGAGCGTGGTTCAGCTGGTCGCGCTTCGATCATGTGCGCACCCGTGTGGACATCTGGTTGGATCCGTGGGCCGACCCTGCGGGCTCGGGTTACCAGATCGTGCAGGCCGCGTACGCGTTCGCATGGGGAGGAACGACGGGCACCGGCCCGGGGCTCGGGATCGCCGGGCGGATCCCCTTCCAGGAGACCGACTTCATCTTCGCGATCATCGGTGAGGAGCTCGGCCTGGTCGGTTCGACGGCGATCCTCGTGGCCTACCTGTTGATGGCGGGCAGCGGACTGCGCATCGCGCAGCGCTGCACCGATGGCTTCATGTCGTTGTTGTCGGTCGGTCTCACAACCCTCATCGCGGTGCAGGCCTTCATCATCATCGCCGGGGTGACCAGGGTGCTGCCCTTGACGGGGATCACGCTGCCATTCGTGTCCTACGGCGGTTCCTCCCTGCTGGCCAACTACATACTTCTGGCGCTGCTCATGCGGATCGCGGATCAGGCGTCGAGACGGGTGGCGAAGCCGGCGGTGGCACCGTGAAGCGCCAGATAGCGCGACTCGGGATCGTGTTCGTCGTGCTCTACGCAGCGTTGTTCGTGAAGCTCAACCAGTTGCAGGTTTTCGATGCGCAGAAGCTCACGGACCGCCCGGAGAACACCCGGGTGCTCCAGCGCGACTTCAACGAACCGCGAGGCGACATAGTGTCGGCCGACGGCGCGGTGCTCGCGACCTCCGAGGAACGCCGGGCGGCCCTGCGGTACCAGCGTGTGTACCCCGACGGTGAGCTGTTCGCACATGTCACCGGCTACTACTCGTTCTCCCTCGGCGCCCAGGGTGTGGAGCGCCAGTACAACGACGACCTCGCGGGGCGCACCCCCGCGCTCGAGCTGAACCAGCTGAGCAGCTTCCTCACCTCGGAGTCATCCGAGGGTGACGTGTTGCTCACGGTTCGCAAGGACATCCAGACCGTCGCCCGCGATGCCCTCGCCGGCCAGGAGGGTTCGGTTGTCGCCCTCGATCCGCGTGACGGGTCGATCCTCGCCCTCTACTCGAACCCCACCTACGACCCGAACGTGGTGAGCGACAACGACACCGAACGTGCCAGTGCGGCGCACGGCCTGTACACCGCGGCGGAGGGTGCTCCGCTGCTGGCGCACACCTACCGGGAGCGCTACTTCCCCGGATCCACGTTCAAGGTGGTCACCGCGACTGCCGGCCTCAGCTCTGGTTCGGTCACTCCGCAAGCCCCGGACTACCCGGTGGCCACCTCCTACACACCACCGCTGACAACACGTGCGATATCGAACTTCGGTGGCAGTGCCTGCGGGGGGACCCTGTTCACCATCCTCGCCCAGTCCTGCAACTCCTCGTTCGCCCAGATGGGTGTTGAACAGGTCGGGGCCGACGACATGATCGAGGGTGCTGAGGCTTACGGGTTCAACTCCGAACCCCCCATCGACCTGCCCAATCCCGCCGATTCGGTGTTTCCGACCGACTTCGGTGCGGTCGTCAGCAACCCCGAGGGGAGGGCGCCGGTCAACGAGGACGCTCCGCGCCTGGCCCAGAGCTCGATCGGTCAGAACGACGTCGCCGCCACACCGTTGCAGATGACCCTGGTCGCTGCGGGGGTGGCCAACGGTGGGGAGATCATGACCCCACACGTCCTGCGCAGCGTGCGGGCGCGCGACGGCGAGGTGGTCCGGAACTACGAACCGTCGGTGTGGCGCATGGCCTCCGAAGCGTCATATGCGGCGACGATGCGCGAGGCGATGGTCGGTGTGGTGAACGACGGCACCGCGACGTCGCTTCGGATCGCCGGCCAGGAGGTAGGAGCGAAGACCGGCACCGCCCAGCTCGGAACCGAACCGGCCACGTCACATGCGTGGATCATCGCGTTCGCGGGGCCACCCGGAGAACCCCCGAAGGTCGCGGTTGGTGTGGTCGTCACCAACGTCGGTGGGGCGAACAACCAGACCGGTGGTCGTGTCGCCGGTCCGGTGGCCCGCGCTGTGCTCGAAGCGGCGCTCGGAGTCGTGCAGTGAACGAACCTCGAAACGACCGCTCGGCGAGGTTGGTGTCAGCTTCGCCAACAGGTCCGCCATCTACTGTGGTGCGCAAATGAGCGACCAGGAACTGCGGGTCCTAGGGGACCGCTACGAGATCCACCAGCGCCTGGCGCGCGGTGGGATGGCGCAGGTCTACCTGGCGCGCGACCGCAGCCTCGACCGCCCGGTCGCGATAAAGGAGCTCGTTCCCGAGTTTGCCACCGATCCCTCCTTCGTGGAGAGGTTCCGCAGAGAGGCCCAGGCCGCGGCGAACCTGGCCCACCCGAACATCGTCGGTGTGTACGACTGGGGCACCCAGGACGGTACCTACTTCATCGTGATGGAGTACATCGACGGCCCGTCGCTGTCGCAGGTGATCCGCCGCGACGGCCCCATACACCCCCGCCGCGCGATCGAGCTCACGAGCGAGGTGGCAGGTGCGCTCGGGTTCGCCCACTCCAGGGGTGTCGTGCACCGCGACGTGAAGCCGGGCAACGTGCTGCTCACCGGTAGCGGCCAATCGAAGGTGACCGACTTCGGCATAGCCCGTGCGCTGTCGTCGCCCGACGAGGACCTCACCCAGGCAGGGTCGGTGATGGGGACCGCCACGTACTTCTCTCCCGAACAGGCCCAGGGCCAGCCCGTCGATCCCCGCTCGGACCTGTACTCACTCGGTGTCGTGCTCTACGAGATGGTGAGCGGGCGTCCGCCGTTCACCGGTGATACCCCGCTGGCGATCGCCTACAAGCACGTGCAGGACCAGCCCGAACGCCCGAGCAGCATCGTCCCTGATCTGTCGCCGGGCATCGATGCGATCGTGTTGAAGCTCCTGTCGAAGCGTCCCGACGACCGCTACGCGTCCGCGGAGGATCTGCGCGCGGATCTGCGTCGGTTCCTCCAAGGTGAGACCACCAACGCCGAACGCGCACTATACGGAGCCGCCGCTATGGCTGGGGCGGGTGCGGGTGCGGTGGCCGCCACCGCGATGCAACCGGCCACACCCGGATCCATGCCGGTGATGGAGCCACAGCCCGACCAGCGCCGGTCGCGCACCGGGTGGTTCCTCGCCGCGATGGTGGTGTTGTTGGCGTTGGTTGCCGGGGGGCTGTTCTGGTGGGCGAACGGGCTCAGCGGCGACGTGGAGGTACCTCCGCTGGTCGGTGAGACCCGCGACGATGCGGTCCGCCAACTGGAATCCCGTGGATTGGTGGCCGACATCGCCGAGGAACCCAACGCAGAGGTCGACGCCGGTCGGGTCGCTGCGCAGAACCCCGAGGCAGGCGAGAAGCTCTCCGAAGGAGACTCGGTGCGCTTGACGGTCAGTACCGGTCGGGAGACCGTCGAGGTGCCCGATGTGGTGGGCAGGACCGAACAGGAGGCCCGGTTCATCCTTGCCGCGACAGACCTCGAGGTCACGGTGGAGTCGGTGGAGAACGCCGATGCGCCCTCGGGCACGGTGGCCACCCAGAACCCCGCGGCCAGAGAAGAGGCCGCCAAGGGCACCACGGTGTTGATCCAGGTGTCGATCGGCCCCGGCGAGGAACGCGTCCCTGATGTGACGGGACAGAGCCCCGATTCCGCCGAGGACGAGTTGCGGGCTGCCGGATTCCGGATCGGCAACACACGTCAGGAATCGAGCGACACCGTCACGAAGGGTCAGGTGGTGCGCACCGACCCTGCGGCCGGAGAGACAGCCGACCGCAACTCGAGCGTGACGATCTACGTCTCGACGGGTCCCGAGTCCGTGAACGTGCCCGGCGTCATCGGCCAGACCGAACAGGATGCGAGTGCGACCCTGCGCGGGGCGGGGTTCGAGGTCCGGGTGCTCACCGCCACGGTTGGGTCGGGTCAAACAGCTGGTCGTGTGATCGATCAGGACCCCGGCGGCGGGACGAGCGCGCCCAAGAAATCCACGGTGGACATCACCGTCGGCGTACAGGCGAGCACGACGTCTTCGTCGACGCCCAGCCCGAGCTCCAGCTCCCCACCCCCTTCCACGTCCTCGACGTCGACCCCCTGAGGTGACCGACGAATCCCACGACGACGAGGGTGCCGGTACTCCCAGGATCGTGCTCGGATGGGCGAGGGGCACCACCGTGGTGGTCCTGGCGTTGGCACTGACGGTGTTCGTGATGTGGTTGTTCGGCTGGTCCGACAACCTCGATCCACTCGGCGCGGTGCTCGGACGGCCCGCTCAGGTAGAGGTGCCGGACCTGGCCGGACTCGCCCAGCCACGTGCCGAGGCCGACCTCGATTCGGCGAAGCTGCGGGCGGACGTCGAGTTCGCGCCGAGCCTCACCTCGCCACGGGGTGCGGTGGTGTCACAGGACCCTGAGGCTGGGACCAAGGTCGACATCGACAGTTCGGTCACGGTGGTGGTGAGCGAGGGCATAGCCCGCGTCGAGATGCCCGAGGCGATCGGCGTGCCGTTGGAGGGGGTGGCCGACTCCCTCGAAGTGGCCGGCGTGGACTTCGAGATCCGGCCCGAGGCCAGCGAGACCGTGCCCGATGGAGTGGTGATCGACCAGTATCCGGATCCAGGTCAACGGGTCACACCAGCCGACGAGGTCTACTTCGTGGTCTCCACCGGACCCGATCCGCGGGCGGTGCTCGATGTGACCGGGCTCTCTTCACAGGGTGCTGCATTCGCTCTGGGCGCTGCGGGGTTCGAGGTCGGCGCCGACCTGCGTGACGACAACTCGGTCATGGTCGGCGCGGTGATCGGTACCGACCCTGCCGCGATGACGGTGCTGCCCCGGGACTCACTTGTGACCATCGTGGTCTCGGCCGGGCCACCACCGGTTGCACTGCCCGACCTCAAGGGTCTGTCCCAGGACGCTGCGGTCGCCCAGCTCACCTCGCTCGGGCTCGTCGCAAACCTCTCGGGAGGCGGCGCCACGGGCGGAGCTGTCGCATCACAGGTACCCGAGCCCGGTACGGAGCTACGTGCGGGCGATCTGGTCGAGGTGGTGCTCAGCGGTGGCTGATGGCGCTGGAGAGGACCCGCAGACCACGCACGGCGCGCTGCCCGGTGAACGGATCACCGAGATCGGGGGTTGGGAGCGGATAGACCGGGCGAACCACCCCTTTGCTGCGGCGGTCGCACTGATCGGGTTGATCGCTGCGTTCGTCATCGGGCTGGTGGCCCTCGGCGCGGCCGTGGACTACGGGGACAGGCGGGTGGACGTGCCCGACGTGCTCGTTCCGTCGGTCGTGGGTGCTTCGGAGGATTCCGCCAGGGCAACCCTCGAGGAGGTGGGCCTGCTGATGGAGGTCGCCGAGTCGACCAACGAATTGGTCGGAGCCGGCGTGGTCTTCGAACAGGTTCCCCTCGATGGTGCACGACTCGAGATCGGCTCGTCGGTGACCGCTCGGGTATCCACAGGACCGGCGGGTGCGGTCGTACCGCAGGTGGTGGGACAACAGGCGGCAGAGGCCCAGGCGCTGCTCGTCGCATCCGGACTCTCAGGCGAGGTGGCGAACGTCTACGACGAGGATGTCCGACCCGGTGAGGTGCTGGGTACCGAACCCGACGCGGGGCAGCGGGCCCCGGGCAACGGTGTGGTGACCCTGGAGGTCTCCCAGGGACCGGAGCCACGGGTGGTGCCCGAGGTGCAGGGCCGAGAGGACCTCGACGTGTTGGCCGAGCTCGGGCGTCTACGGCTGCGTCCTGGCAGCATCGATTTCGAATCGGGGACCGGTTTGCCCGACGGCCAGGTCATCTCGATCGCACCTGCGCCCGGCACCTCGGTGCCGCGTGGCTCCACGGTCGACCTGGTGGTCGCAGGGACCCGGGCGCTGGTGGCGATGCCGTCGGTGCTGGGTTTGTTGCAGGCCACCGCGCAGGAGGCTCTGGCCGATTCAGCGGTGGAGCCGGTGTTCCGGGTGGTGGCCTTGGCCCCTGGTGACTCGCGCAGCGGTCGTGTGATCCGCCAGGGTGTCGAGGCGGGGGCGGATGTCCCGGCTGGAACGGTCGTGGAGATCCTCGTCGGTCGTGCCCCACCCCCACCCACCACCACGACCACTACGACCACTGCGGTAGGACCGACTTCGACTACGACGCCTGACTGAGCCTGAATGGGCTCAGCCGAGAGAGGCCCGTCTCGGGGCCCGTGGATTGCTCAGGCGCACATCGCGAGGAAGTTCCCGACCATCTCGTGACCGCCGACCGACAGGACGGATTCGGGGTGGAACTGCACGCCGTGGATCGGATGTTCGCGGTGGCGGATGCCCATCACGATGCCGTCGTCGGTGCGGGCGTTCACCTCGATGGCCGCCGGTATGGTCGCCGGGTCAGCCATGAGCGAGTGGTAGCGGGTGGCTTCGAGCGGATCGGGTAGCGATGCGAACACCCCGTCACCGCTGTGACGGATCATCGAGGTCTTGCCATGCACCACCTCCGGGGCCCGTACGACGTCACCCCCGAAGACCTGTGCGATGCACTGGAGCCCCAGGCACACCCCGAAGGTGGGGATCTCCGGGCCGTAGCGCTCGATGACCGCGTTCGACAGGCCGGCATCGTCGGGGGTACCGGGTCCCGGGCTGATGAGGATCCCGTCCGGAGCGAGCGGTTCGACGTCTTCGAGGGTCAGTTCGTCGTGGCGCCTGACCACCGGCTCCGCCCCTGTCTGACCGACGTACTGAACGAGGTTGTAGACGAACGAGTCGTAGTTGTCGATGACGAGGATCCTCAGGGCCACGATCGACAGGCTAGGACCCGTCACGGTGATCAGGGGAGCCGATATCGCGCCCGCCGTTTCGCTGTCGGCTTGCGGGTCGGGCGTGCGGTCGGGCGGCGCGTCGTAGTACAGGTCGGGTGGCCGAGAGGCCCGACGGTATCGTGGTGCCCATGGCGACGAGCGATTCCGACGCGACCGAGTCCGACCGGCCGGCTGACAAACCGCTGCCTCCGTCCGCGAAGCGCAAGAGGGTTAATGCCGAGCGCGTCGAGAAGGCGGGTGGAACCGGTGGCCGTTACACGGCGCCGATCCCTGCGGCCAAGAAGGGGCCGAGTCCCCGCTGGGTGCCGGTGCTCATGTTCGCCTTCTGGGGTGTCGGCCTGGCGATGATCATCCTGAACTACATGGAGGTTCTACCGGGGTCGGCCGACGGCGGGAACGGGTGGTACCTGGTCGGGGGTCTCGGTTTGATCCTCGGCGGCATCATCACTGCTACCCAGTACCGATAGCCAAGCCGAGTACCGATAGCCAAGCCAAGCCCAGTACCGATAGAGAGCCCGTCGTCGCTAACCGGAGTCGTCACAGGTGGCCGCAACCGGGAGCAGTCAAGCACCTGGAACAGTGGGGAATGCCTCACGTAGAGAGACGATGGTTGCGCTGACGTATCGGCTACGCAACCATCTGGTGACGAAACAGTAACAACTGTCAGGTTTATCGACAGATTGTGGGGAACCACCCAGAGTCTCTTCATAAACGCACAGCGTGTACGGCTGGGATGCACGGCAAGGGGGCACAGGGTGGGGGCGCTGCTCTGCGGCCCACAGACGGTGTGGGTAGCCTGACCTCACATGAGCGATGAGCACCTCAGTCCTGAGCGCATGGGAACAGGCTCTGACCGCAGGGGAGCGAGCCCTGAGCGAATGGGAACGGATCGGTCGGGTGGTGCGCCCCGCAGCGAACAGGGACCGTCCCGTTCGGGTCGAACGCGCGGTGGGTGGATCTGGTGGCTGCTGGGCGGGGCCGCATGCGTCGCTGTGGTGCTGGTCTTCACCGATGCGTCCGGTGCCGCTGCGATCGCCGCGGTGGTGTTGGGCCTGGTGATCCTCCGGGTGGGCTTGTTCTTCCTCCAGCAGTTCGCGACCCCGCCTCCTCCACCCCCCGAGCCTGGAATGCTGCGGAAGGTGAAGCTCACCTACCGGTGTGAGACCTGTGGGGCGGAGGTGCGCATGACGTCGGCCGCGTCACAGGATCCCGAACCTCCGCGCCACTGCATGGACGAGATGGAGCTCGTCGCCTCCGAGGAGTAGCCGCTCGCGTGGGTGACTGAAGTTGTTCGAGATAGTCACCGGGACACACAACGACCCCCGGTGACTCAGTCGGTGAACCTGAGTCGGCCAGGGGTCGTCGTTCGGTTGTGAATTGGGGTTGGCGTGTGTGTGGGTCAGCCCAGGCGCTCGATGATCGTGGCGTTCGCGATCACATTGCTCGCCCTGTCGGGCGAGGGCTCACTCAGGTGTCGTTGTGTGTGTGGGTCAGCCCAGGCGCTCGATAATCGTGGCGTTCGCCAGGCCCCCGCCTTCACACATGGTCTGTAGGCCGTAGCGGCCCCCGGTGCGCTCGAGTTCGTTGAGCATCGTGGCCATGAGCTTGGTGCCCGAGCAGCCCAGTGGGTGGCCGAGTGCGATCGCGCCGCCGTTGGGGTTGACCTTGGCCATGTCGGGGTTGTGAGCCTTCTCCCATGCCAACACGACCGAGGCGAAGGCCTCGTTGATCTCGAAGTGGTCGATGTCGTCGACACCCAGGCCGCTCTTTTCGAGGGCCTTCGCCGTGGAGGGGATCGGTCCGGTCAGCATGCGCACCGGGTCGACGCCCGCGAGGGCGAACGTGTGGAAGCGGGCCCTCGGGGTGAGGCCGAGCTCCCTGGCCTTGTCCTCGCTCATGATGAGAGCTGCGGATGCGCCGTCGGTGATCTGTGAGCTGTTGCCCGCGGTGACCTTGCCGTCGGGCACGAAGGCCGGCTTCAGCTTGGCGAGGCTCTCCAGGCTCGTGCCCGGGCGGATGCCTTCGTCGCGGGTGACCATCTCACCGTCGATCACCTTGACCTCGCCGGTCTCCTTGTCCTTGATCTTGGACACGACCGGGATGATCTCGTGGTCGAAGCGGCCCTCGGCGGTGGCCTTCTCGGCGAGCTCCTGGGATCGCACGCCGAAGGTGTCGAGGTCCTCACGGCTCAGCCCCGCCTCGTTCGCGATGATCTCCGCGGACACGCCCTGTCCGACCAGGCCCTTTTGGCCCGGGTAGAGCTCCACGTCCGCGTAGCGGTCGTAGGCTGCTCCGAAGGGGAAGCCTACGTTGCTACCGATCGATGCACCCATCGGCACGAGGCTCATCACCTCGACGCCGGCCGCGACCACGATGTCGTAGGCGCCTGCCATCACACCCTGGGCCGCGAAGTGCGCTGCCTGCTGTGAGGAGCCGCACTGGCGGTCGACGGTGGTCGCGGGCACCGACTCGGGCCAGCCCGCGGCGAGCACGGCGTTGCGGCCGATGTTGAGCGCCTGGGCCCCGGCCTGCATGACGCAGCCCATGATCACGTCGTCGACCAGAGCAGGGTCGAGGTTGTTGCGCTCGGCGAGCGCCTTGAGAGGTTCGGCGGCCAGGTCGACGGGGTGCCACCCCGAGAGGGCACCGTTGCGCCTTCCGCCTGCTGTTCGGACTATGTCGACGATCACTGCTTCTGGCATGCCCACTCCTTGGTGATGGTTCCTCCGGGCACAACCGGTTGTCGGTACGAGCTGTTCCCGTTGGATCGGTGAAACTGACCGATCGGTCAAGAGTCTGTGCCGCGGTGTGCACGCAGGTCAATGTGACATGACCCGGCGGCGCGTTAACACCGGTCAGCGGCTTTCGGCAGACCCCGGTAGTGTGACCTCTCACACACCACCTGACGTGGGGTCCAACCGGTGCCGGAGGGGTTGCACCGGTGCATGGACCGCCGTCCAACCAGAGGGGACACGATGTCCGGAAAGAGGATTGAAGCGACCACCGCGGAGATCGACGCCGCTGTTGCAGGCAAGACCGTGGCGTCGGAGTTCCTGGAGTGCGTCCGGGCCCACGGCCCGAGGGTCGCACTTCGGGAGATGGTCGGCGAGGCCGAGTGGCGTGAGTACACCTTCGACGACATCGCCGCCAAGGTTGCCGCCACCGCGGGTGGTCTGCGGGCGCTCGGGGTCGGCCCTGGAGACAGGGTCGTCATGATGATGCGCAACATCCCGGCGTTCACATGGGTGGACCTGGCGACGTTGTTCCTCGGGGCGACCCCCGTATCGATCTACAACTCGTCGTCGTCTGACCAGGTCGAGTACCTGGCATCGCACTGTGGGGCCAAGGTCGCTGTGCTGGAGAACAAGAGCTTCCTCGACCGGGTCAACCCGGTGCGGGCCAACATCGAGTCACTCGAGTCGGTTGTCGTGCTCGACGCGGCCGATGCAGGTGGTGACGTGCTCGGCCCCGATGCGCTCGAAGGGGACCCGATCGACCTTCAGGCCGAGTCCTCCAACACCACACCCGATGACCTCGCGACGATCATCTACACCTCTGGGACCACGGGCAATCCCAAGGGTGTGATGATCACCAACCGCAACGTCACCTGGGTGTGCGAGTCGGGGCTCCGATCCTACGGATGGAAGCGCGAGGACATGACCGGCAAGCGGGTCGTGTCCTACCTGCCCATGGCGCACATCGCGGAGCGGATCGTGTCGCACTACAGCGCGGTGATGGTGGGCCTGGAGGTGACGACGTGTCCCGACACGACGGCGATCGCGCAGTACCTCGGTGCGGTGAAACCCCAGTTCTTCTTCGGGGTGCCCCGGGTCTTCGAGAAGGTGTACGGCCGACTGAACGCGATGATCGGCGCGGATCCCGAAGGTGCGGCGAAGTTCAATGCAGCGCTCGAGGAGGCGATCCCGCTGGAGGAGAAGATCACCTGGGACACCGCCACGGCGCAGGAGAAGGCCCGCTACGAGGAGCTCGACGCGGAGAACTTCGCGCTGGTGCGAGCGCTCGTCGGGATGGACGAATGCGAGATGGCGCTCACCGGAGCCGCGCCCATCCCCGCTGCGATGTTGAGCTGGTTCCGCGCGATTGGGATCCCGCTCGCCGAGGTCTACGGGATGAGTGAGAACACCGGTGGGATGACCTTCGAGCGCTTCAAGCCCAAGCCCGGCACGGTGGGGCGTGCGGTACCGGGCAGCGAGGTGGAGATCTTCCCCGACGGGGAGGTCTGTTGTCGGGGCGGCCACGTGTTCAAGGGGTACCTGAACGACCCCGACAAGACCGCAGACGCCCTCGACGAGGACGGTTGGTTGCACTCGGGTGATATCGGTGTGCTCGACGAGGAGGGCTACCTGACGATCGTCGATCGCAAGAAGGAGCTGATCATCACCGCCGGTGGCAAGAACGTCTCGCCGGCCAACCTCGAGGCGAGCCTCAAGTCCGCTCCCCTGATCGGTCAGGCCGCGGTGATCGGCGACAACCGTCCCTTCGTGTCGGCGTTGGTGGTCCTCGACGGAGAGATCGCACCGGGGTGGGCTGCACAACAGGGCATCGAGTTCACGACCCTCGAGGAGTTCGCCGAGCTGCCCGAGGTGCGCGAAGCGGTCGACGCGATGGTCCGAGAGTCGATGGAGGGCTTCAACAGCGCGGAGAGCGTCAAGAAGGTCAAGATCCTCACCGAGGAGTGGATGCCCGACACCGACCTGCTCACACCCACCTCGAAGCTCAAGCGTCGCGGGGTCAACTCCCGTTTTGCAGCGGAGATCGAAGAGATCTACGCCTGAGTGTGCGGGATCGAAGAGATCTACGCCTGAGTTGTGCCAGGTATCAGTTGAACTCGGGTGGGAGGACGATCCCGAGGGCGCGCAGGAAGTCCCGGAATCCGGGGGCGTCCGCGTTGAGCAGCGCCACGGCCGCGATGGCAGCGACCACGCCGTAGATCGCTGCGGGGTCGCTGAACGCGTTGGGCGCCAGCAGCTCGGGAAGCCCGGGTATGAACGTGAACAGGGCGCCGAATGCGGTCGCTACCACCGCCGGGTTCGCGAACGCGTCGGCGATCACCTGTGCAACCTCGGGGTCCTCGATGAGAGCGAGCGCTCCACCGAGCGCCTGGATCGTGTAGGGCCCGAGTACGTCGGTGATCCGGTTTATCCGTTCGATCAGTTCGGGTTCGAGAGAGCTGACCAATCCGGTGAAGAAGGTCACGATGTCGGTGAAGCGCGGATCGATCCCACCTTCGGCAGCGAGCTCACCCAGGGCGACAGGATCTGCGCCGAGGGCGGCTCCGACCACGATCGCGATGACCGACAGCATCGATGCGTTCCCGTTGAAACGGCCCAGCCCGTTGGGGTCGATGACCGCGAGGATCTTGCCGAGCTGTTCGGTGACCTCCGGGGGCACGGTCGCCGCTGCGCCGGCGATCGCGGCAAAGGTCGACGGGTCGATGTTCATCGCAGCGAGCAGGTCGGCGGCCTCGCCGGTGAGCTGACCGGTGCTCGTCAGCAGGCTGCCGCCACCTGTGAGGAGTGCCTGCACCATGGAGGGGTCGATGTCGCTGCTGCCACCGAGTTGATCGATGACCCCCGCGAGCGCGCCGACGCTCGCGGGTGTGATGCCGAGCTCGGAGAGTTGTTCGGGGCTGAGGCCGGTCAGCTCCGAGAGCTGCTCCTCGGTGAGGTCGCTCAGTGGGCCCGTAGCGTCGCCGGTGGATGCAGCGTCGGTGGAGCGCCCAGGCGCTCGGCGGGTTCCGGAACCCTCGACGAGGGTCGTGCTGGTCTCGAGCCGGGCACCGAACTCGGGGACCTCGCCCGACACGGCTCCGGTGTCCGAGGAGGTGGCACAGGCCATCGAGACGAGCGCGACGCTGAGCACCGAGGCGGTGGCTAGCACCAGCGTGCGCATGCGGATCATCGGGCCCTCCGGGTCTGTTCGGTGCCACCGAACCCACAAGAGGCTACGGAGTCCCATGTGGAGCGGCAAGGCGCCTTCTCGCCGAAGGGGACTATTGCCTACGGGTGACCCGCGAGGTTGGGTCGGTTGCCCGGTACGTCGCTACCTCTGTGGTTTGCGCGCGGCGTGGAGCTGACCGTCCCGTAGTTGCTCTCAGGGGCCGACCGGACGATCCCGGTAGGGGTCGTTGACGACGTAGCGGGGGTCGATCTCACCGGGCTTGAGCGGTCGCATCAGCATGTCGATCGCGGTCCACAGCGTCCGCGACGGCGGGAACAACAGGATCGGCAACAGCAGCGCCATACAGATGAGGGTGACCAGCAGCCACGATCCGGGCGGGTCGGGATACGAGGCCATGTAGCTGCCGAAGAGCACCAGGAACATCAGCCCGAACACCCCGACGGTGTTGGTTCCGAGCGATCCGATCCAGTGACCCTCGACCCGTTCGAACAGGAAGGTGCAGGTGGGGCACCGCTCGGCCATGTGGAACCAGCGGTGGAACACGTGGCCTCCGCCACAGGCGGGACAGCGACCGAAGAGTCCCCGCATCAGGATCCGGCTCGGCTTCAGGGCGAGCTGTTTCGCAGTGGGGATCTCCCGACGGACCCGCCTGCGCGCCGCCGCATCGGCCCTGGCGACCCGTACGCGGTCGTCCTGCGTCGATGGGCTGGGGTTGGCCGATGGCTTGGGAGAACCTGGGGGTGGGGGTTCCTTCACTGCCTCAGGATCGCACGGAACCGGTGATCGTGTCGATACGCGCCAGGTCGTGCTCGCCCGCGTCGGCTACGAGGTTCGCGGGGAACTGCAACGGGCCGCAGCCCAACAGCACACGCAGTCGCCCATCGGTGGTCTCCACCTCGAAGGTGCGCCAGATGCCCGCTCTCGTGCGGACTGTGACGACGTCGGCCTGGTCAACGCGGTAGATGGTCATGAAGGCAACCTGGTCGATGACCTCTCCGGAGCGCACGACCAGGCGGCATCCGCGAGCCGCTGCCAGGAACGCGACGCCGGCTGTGCCGAAGGCGGCCGTCT
Organism: Microthrixaceae bacterium; assembly: GCA_047972145.1. Classification (GTDB taxonomy): domain Bacteria; phylum Actinomycetota; class Acidimicrobiia; order Acidimicrobiales; family Microtrichaceae; genus JAMLGJ01. The sequence goes on along the minus strand of JBKEAI010000133.1, from coordinate 6,659 downwards.
CCACCCAAGCCGACCGTCCGTTCGAAGCGCTCAAGGTCCACGCGAGGTTGACCAGCGCCAGGGCGACGAGAACCAGGCCGAGGAGGATCAGGGGGGCCGGGACGGGGCTTCCTCCGCGCAGCACCCGTGGGGCTTCGCCACGGTGGCTTCTACGTTTTTCAGCCACGGTGCCTCCTGCGCGGACTGGTCCGGTCGGGTTGACCCTAGGTTGGAGTCGTGGCTGATCCGTTCCGCGATGCAACGACGGGTGGGACCCAGGTCGTCGTCGCGGATGACGACCGGGCGATCCGCGAGTCTCTGCAACGCCTGCTGGAGGCACAGGGCCACTCCGTGAGGGTCGCCTCCAACGGTGCCGAGGCGCTCGAGGCGCATCGCGATGGTCGGGCCGACCTGATGCTGCTGGATCTGATGATGCCCGGAGTGGACGGACTGTCGGTGTGCCGGGTGTTGCGCTCCGAGGGTGACCGGGTGCCGATCCTCATGCTCACGGCTCGCACCGAGACCAGTGACCGCGTGGCCGGCCTCGATGCCGGAGCGGACGACTACCTGGCGAAGCCGTTCGACCCCGAGGAGCTCCTCGCCCGGGTGCGCGCCCTGCTGCGCAGGTTCGCTCCCCTTGACGATTCCTCAGGTGCGCACGGTGTTGTCACGGTGGCCGACCTGCGCATCGAGACAGCGTCGCGGCGCGCGTGGCGTGGCGGACGTGAGCTGGAGCTGACCCGCACCGAGTTCGACCTGCTGTCGCATCTTGCGCTCAATGCAGGGATCGTTCTGGAACGCTCGGACATCTATGACGCCATCTGGGGATACGACTTCGGTCCGGACTCCAAGAACCTGGCGGTCTATATCGGGTACCTGCGTCGCAAGGTCGATGCCGAGGCCGACCAGAACCTCATCCACACCGTCCGCGGGGTCGGCTACGTGCTGCGGGCCGGCGAGTCGTGACCTGCGATTGCGCCGCCCGGCTCGACGGTGCGGGGGTGCGCTTGTCGGCATGGGGGCACCGATGAGCCTGCGGACCAAGCTGGTCCTCGCTCTTATCGTCTGCACCTGGTTGGTCTCCGCTGCCGTCGGCCTGCTCAGCTACCGCGCAACCGCCCGGGCCCTGTACGACGAGATCGACACCTCGGTGGTCGATGCCGTGCGCGATGCCGCGACCGGTCCGGGGCGGTTCCGCAGGGGCGGACCACCCGCACGGCTGGTCGCACCCCGAGAGGTCGACCTGCAACTGGTGACCACCGCCGGGCGGGTCGGCTTCGGGTCGACCGGCACCGAGATCCCTGTCGAAGGGTCCGATCTCGAGCTGGCCGGTGCGCGCACCCCGGGACAGACCGTGATGCGCGACGACGAGGTGGCCGGCGAGCCGGCACGGGTCGCCACGAGTTCACTGGGCGAGGGTCGTGGAGCGGTCATGGGGGCGCGCAGCACCGAAGAGGTAAAGCGGGTGCTGGATGCGCTGCGTGCGCGGATCCTGATCGTGTCGGTAGCGGTGGCGGCCGCGGCCGGATTGGTCGGGGTCTTTCTCGCACGGTCGATTACCGGCCGGCTCACCCGGCTCACCGAGGCTGCCGAACACGTGGCCGAATCAGGGGAGCTGAAGGTGGACATCCCCCGCGAGGGCGCAGACGAGACGGCGCGCCTCGGTCGAGCGTTCGACGACATGCTCGACGCGCTCTCGCAGAGCTCCCGACGCCAGCAGAGGTTGGTGCAGGACGCGGGCCACGAGCTGCGCACCCCGATGACCTCTCTGCGCACCAACCTGTACTCGCTGCGCGACATCGATGCGCTGGGCCCCGAGGAGCGGAGCCGGGTGGTAGCCGACCTGGAGGCCGAGGCCGCCGAGCTGACAGGCCTCATCGAAGATGTCCTGGTCGTCGCAGGTGGCGACGAGGTTGACGAGGTCACCCAGGTGGTGGACGTGGTCGCGCTCGCACGCTCTGAATCCGCACGTGTGGTAAAGCGGTGGGGGCGCTCTGTGGTGACCGTGCCGGATCATCGGATCGATGCGGAGTGTCGCCGTGCCCAGTTGGCCCGTGCGGTGCGGAACCTCGTCGACAACGCATGCAAGTTCTCACCGGATGGTTCGCCGGTGGAGGTGGCCCTGTGGGCCACCCCGGACGGTCCCGATGCTCCCGCTGGCGTGGCGTTGGAGGTTCGCGATCGGGGGCCGGGGATCGCAGCGGAGGACCTGGGTCTGATCTTCGAGAGGTTCCACCGTGCCGACGCTGCGCGGGCGCTACCGGGCAGCGGCCTGGGCCTGTCGATCGTCTCGGATGTGGCAGAGGTGCACCGAGGTCGGGTGTGGGCACGCGATCTGGCCGACACCTCCGATACGGACACCTCCCAATTGGACGCCTCCGATCTGGCCGATCCTGATGACCCGGTCGCTTTGGCGGCACCGCAGGTCGATGCTCCGAGAGGGTCGGGTGTCGGCTTGTGGATCCCGGTCGCAGTACCGAATGGTCCGGGCCGCGGCGTGGCCGACCGCTCCGAATCGACCGCCCCGATGGGTGCACCCCCGGCTCCGACCCCTTGACCCCATCGGGCTCCGTGACCCCTCCTTGACCCCGTCGCGGTCCTTGACCCCACCGGGAATGCCCGGGGTGTGAGCGGTCCGGTCCCCTTCGCGTTCATACCCGACTCTTACCTTCGTCCCACCTTCGCCTCACCTGGCATCGCGATCCTTCGTGTCGAACAGAGCGCGGCCGTTCGGTCGCACCGAATCCGGACCGACAGGCGCCAGGGCACCGAGCCGTGGAGCGAGGTCCCAAGCGAAAGGAGCAGGAATGCTGGCACAGAGGAAGATGGTTGCGGCGGGGTTGGCCGCTGGTCTGCTCGGCGGTGGAGCTGCCGGTCTGCTGCTGGGCAACTCACCGCTCAGCGGCGCGACGGGCGCGGCGGTCGTGCAGGACGATCCCACCACGACCGAGGATCCGGCGGCTGCACCGGAAACACCGGCGCAAGCCCCCGATTGGTCACAGCGCGCCGCTGAACGACTGGCCGAGACGTTGGCACCGTTGGTCGACAACGGAACGATCGACCAGGCGCAGGCCGACGCGGTGATCGCGGCGATCGCAGACGCGATGCCCGAAGGGCCCAGGGGAGGTCGTGGCCTCGGTCGCGGGCCCTTGAACGTGAAGGCGGCCGCAGACGCGATCGGCATCTCGGTCCAGGAGTTGGTCGACGCCGTGGCGCAGGGTTCGACCATCGCGGAGGTGGCGACCGACGCTGGAGTGGATCCCCAGGTGGTGATCGATGCCCTCGTGGCCGACGCCAGGCAACGTCTGGCCGACAGGGTCGCCGAGGGTGACCTGACCCAGGAGGAGGCCGACCAGAAGCTCGCCGAGCTCACCGAAAGGGCTACCGAGATGGTCAACGACTCCACCCCCATCGGCCCACTCGGTGGCCATCGAGGTGAGGGCCACGGTGGCTTCGGGCCACCCCCCGACGGCTCGCCCGAGGGTGACAGCGGAGACTGAGACCGCCGTGGGGTGCCGCGGTAGGTGGTTGCATCGGTTTAGACATATTAGTTAGTTATGCAAACTAACTGATAGGGTGTCGGTATGTCATCGGCAGCGACCACTCGAGCCCTCGACGCGACCGATGGTGTGGATGGAGAACGTCAGGGCGAAGGCCCTGTCGAGTGGACCGACGATGCCTACCGGCTCCAGGTGGCGGTGACCCGCCTAGCGAGGCTGTTGCGCCAGGAGGTTCCCACCGAGCTCACCCCTAGCCAGTTGTCGGTGCTCTCCTCCATTCGGCGCCACGGTCCGGTCACGCTCGGCGAGCTTGCCGAGCTCGAGCGCGTGGCTCCCCCCAGCATCACCCGCATGGTGTCGCGCCTCGAAGACGACGGTTACGTGGAGCGCATCCGCTGCGAGGACGACGCCCGGGTCTGTCGTGTGGTTGTTACAGACCAGGCCGAGGAGATGGTCGCAGGTGCCCGACAGGCCAAGGCGACGTGGCTGACAGAACGCATGGATGATCTCCCGGCGACCCAGCGCCGCCGGGCGGTAGCGGCACTCGAAGCGATCGAAGCCCTGGCAGGTCTGCGATGACCCGGCTGGTCTCCTTCGGTCGCAGCACGTTCGCGTCGCTGACCCAACGCAACTTCAGACTCTTCTTCATCGGCCAGGGGATCTCCCAGGTCGGCAACTGGATGACCCTGATCACCCAGACGTTGCTGGTTCTGTCACTCACCAACTCGGGTGTCGCATTGGGACTTCTCGCTGCGGCACAGTTCGGACCGGTCCTGCTGCTGGGTCCGTGGGCAGGTCTGGTGGCGGACCGTGCCGACAAGCGCAAGCTGTTGATGGTGGTGCAGTCGGTCGCGATGGTGCAGTCACTCGCCCTGGCCGCACTGGTGTTCTCGGGTTCACCTCCCGTGTGGTCGGTCTACGCGCTCGCTTCGGTGGGTGGGCTCACCGTGGCGTTCGACAACCCTGCGAGGCGCGCCCTCGTGGTGGAGATGGTCGAACCGAGACAGGTCACCAACGCTGTGGCGTTGAACACCACGATGATGACCTCGTCGAGGATCGTCGGACCTGCACTCGGCGGGCTGCTGGTGGCGACCACCGGGTTCGGCGTGGTCTTCCTCATCGACGGGCTGTCCTACATAGCCGTGTTGGCATCCCTCGCGATGATCCGCAGCGCGGAGCTGCACAAGGCACCTGTGACTCCCCGGGGAAAGGGTCAGGTGCGTGCGGGTCTGCGCTACATCCGCAGCGAACCCTCCCTGTTCGTCCCGATGGTCGTGATGGGGATCGTCGGAACCCTCGCCTTCAACTTCACCACGGTGCTCCCGCTGTTCGCGACCCGTGATCTGGGCGGCACCGACTCCACCTACACGCTGCTGTACTCGGTGCTGAGCGTCGGGGCGTTGGTCGGTTCGTTGATCGCGGCGCGACGCGAGTCGGTGTCGGTGGCGACGGTGGGCTGGTCGGCGGTCGCGTTCGGCACCTCGATGCTGGTGCTCGCAGCGATGCCGGGGGTGGCCAGCGCCGGAGTCGTGTCGGTGGTACTCGGTGCGACGAGCGTGGCCTTCCTCACCGCATCCACAGCGATCGTCCAGTTGCGTTCCGCCCCCGAGATGCGCGGGCGGGTGCTCGCCATCCAGGCGATGTTGTTCCTCGGTTCAACACCCATCGGCGGTCCGATCATCGGTTGGCTGAGCGAGGAGTACGGGGCGCGCGCGGGTCTCCTGGTCGGAGCCGTGGGGACGTTGCTCGCCGGCGGATGGGGGCTCGCGGTGGTGGGTCGACACCGCAGCGATGGCAGCGAGGACCGCGACGACATCAAAGACGACGACCATCTGGAGGAGTTCGTTCCAAGTCCCATCGCCACCTGAGAAGCTACTTCCGGAAACCTGAATTTTCTGATGACTGCTCGACTGATCAAACTTGAGTGCGGTACAGTCAAGTCTGTTGATAACCAGACAGCCCGACCTGGAGGGGCCCAAGCTCCTCAAGCCGGTCGGGCTCCGGTGGCACAGGAAGGTGGCACAGAGATGTTGATGAGGACCGATCCGTTCAGGAACTGGGACAGGATGTTCGAAGCGACGGCGAGCTCGGGTTCGAGCGCCGCGATGGATGCCTACCGCGTGGGCGATGTCGTGACTGTCGAGTTCGACCTCCCCGGGGTCGACGAGGACTCCCTCGACGTGCAGGTGGAGCGAGGCGAACTACGACTCACCGCGCAGCGTCGACGCAGCACACCCGAAGGAGCGTCGTACCTCGTGCAGGAACGCCGCGACACCAAGGTGAGCCGACGGGTGATGCTGGGTGAGACTCTCGATGTCGACCACGTCGACGCGGAGTACACCGACGGTGTTCTGACCCTGCGGATTCCGTTGCGGGAGAGCGCCAAGCCTCGCCAGGTTGCTGTGCGTCGCAGTGCCGACCAGCCGGCACTCGACGTCGAAACCGTCTGAGTGCGCAGCACCTCGGTCGTCACGGCCCGAGGGTCGGCGCCCCCGATCGGATCGTGGGATCAAGAGACCAAGACCCCCTGAGATGGCGAGAGGGTGGGATGGATCGCGTGCACGATCCATCCCACCCTCTGTCGTTCCAGAACACAGCCCGGTCCGGAACCCTTGGCACCCGCGGTTGACCTACCTCCGAGGGTTGGCTACTTCAGGTAGGCATCGAAGGCGTCGTTGTCGTCGTCGGCAGCAAGTGCCCGCTCGGTACGGACGCATACCTCACCCTCAGCGGTCAGGTTGCGCGTTGGTGTCATCGGGCACCAGGTTGGTCGCGGTGCTCCTCAGCAGGACGAGCGTTCCGTCTGCGGAGGTATCGACGAGGGGGTGACAGCGTGAGCCGAACTATCACCTTCACGATCGACGGCTGACCGAACGGCGTCGTCGTCAGCTCTGGCCTCCGCGTGAGCCGGTATAGGCGAAGGGAGGCGATTGCGGCTGGGTGTTGGTAGCGCACGACGATCCTCTGCCTATCGGGCAGGCCGTGTTGGTTCACGGGCCGAACTTGACGGGGCGGTTCCACCTCTTTCATACTTTGTCCACTGGATTAGTAGGAAAGACGCTGTGGCTCCGGAGCTGTGGCCGCAGGGGAACGGTGGGCGCGTGACGGGCGACGAACTGGTGACGATCGCGGTGCTTGTCGGAGTGCTGGGACTCCTGGCCTCCAACCGGTTTCCACCGG
>JBKEAI010000129.1:0-10463 GCA_047972145.1 Microthrixaceae bacterium | reverse complement strand
CATAACGCTCCGTGTCGTGACGACCATGGCGTATGTGCCGGTCGATGACGTCCGTTCGCCCTCTCCCCAATCGACGGTCGGGCATCGACCCCGGAGAGTTCACGACAGTGTGCGCCGGATGTCCTTCATGAGCAGGAAGAGGTGCAGCGGGTCGGTGGGCGAGGCCTCGAACTCCGGCACCAGATGCTCGTAGAACGATTTCGCCTCAGCCGTCTCGGCATGCACGAGCAGTCCTCGACAGCCGATCTCGGACCCGAGCGCGTGCGCCCGAGCGATCACGTCTTGCAACAGCCCCGCTCCAAGACCATGGCCCTCGTGGTCGAAGGCGACCCCCAACCGGGCCAGCAACGCAACGGGCTGCGGGTAGCGCCCAGCCCCTTTGCGCAGTCGCTCGGGTGCGTCGACCAACGCCACGCTGGCCATGCACCAGGCGTAGTAGGCGACTACCTGCGTCGAGTCGGCCGAGGTTACGACCAACACGCGCGCCGTCCCAGCACTGCTCGACTGGCGGGCATGCCGGCGCAGCCACTCCGTCTGTTCGTCGGACCGACACTCGAACTCGTCCACCTCGTGGTCGGATTCGAGCAGTGCCGGTGCCCGGTAGCGGACGCTCACTCGTCGGTGAACGGCGACGGGCGCTCCATCAGGCGGCGCAGGCCGGGAAGGTCCCGACCGCGGCGCCGGTTGACCGCATCCCACACCTCTGTGGCCTCTTGGTCGAGCCGGAACTCGGTTCGATCCGCGAGGACTCGCCGGGCCGCCACCGTCAGGTTGGAGATCACGAACTCAGTCAGATCCGTTCCCTGCTCGGCGACGGCGCGATCGATCAGCGATCGCTCGTCCTTCGTGGTGCGAACCTCGAGCCGCTCGCTGCGCAGACGTGTTGTCGACATGACGACCTCCTGTCCGGCCACTGTACGGCCGGTCTGCTCGCCACGCAACCTGCTCGACCGAGACCACCCGCGGGGACGTCCAGCACCTGGGCGACAGACCCGCCGAGGTCGCCCGCCGAGTCTGGGCGCTCCTCGATCCCGAGGACTGAGCAGGTTCTGCCGCGAGGAGATGTCGCGTCTGTTGACCCTCAACCCCAAGATCAGCTGGGCCGAGATCGGCCGCAGCATCGAACGACACCCGACCACGATCGCCCGCGAAGTCTCGGGTCGTGGAGGCCGTTGCCGCTACCGGCTGGCGATCGCGGACAAGGCCGCGATCGCTGCGAGGTCTCGACGGCGACCACGACTCGCCGCGCTGTCGGACACGGTCCGCGACCGGATCCGAGCCGAACTCAAGTGCGGCCGGTCGCCCGAAGCGATCTGGGCAGACCTGGTCGCGGACGGTGTTGAGGATCGACCGTGTGTGGAGACAATCTACACCGCGGTGTACGCCGGAGCACTCGACCTCGAACCCAGCGAGTGTTTGCGTACCCGGCGACCGCGGCGCCGCTCCCGCCAAGCCCGACAGCAGTCGAAACGCCCGGCGTTGTCGAACATTCTGCTGCGCCCCGACGGTGCGAACGACCGCACCGAGGCGGGCCATTTGGAAGCCGACCAGATCATCGGCGCCCGGAACCGCAGTTCGATGCTGTGGTTGTCCGAACGGCTCACCCGCTTCTCGATCCCTGTCACCATGCCAGAGGGCTACAACGGCGAGCAGATGCTCGCCGGGCTGATCGAGGGACTCGACCAGATCCCACAGCACCTGCTCCGCTCGATCACGTTCGATCAAGGAAGCGAGTGCTCCGAGTGACCGACCATCGCCGCCACATACGGGATTGACTGCTGGTTCTGCGATCCGCACTCGCCATGGCAACGCGGACAGATAGCGAACCTCAACCGGCAGTGGAGGTTCTGGTTTCCTCGCGGGTCCGACCTCAGCCTCGTCACCCCCGCCCAGGCACAGGCCGCCGCCGACATCATCAACAACCAGCGCCGCCGCTCCTTCGGCTACAAGTCACCCGCCCACCGCTACGATGCCCTCACCGTGCAATGACCGGTGCAATGACCGATAGAACTGGCCGTCCCAACCGCTCGAGGATGTAGTCGCAGCCCTCGGCGGGGGCAGAAGATAGTCGAGGATGCCGACAAGATCCATTCTGTTGACAACTCACTGCTCTGAGTATAGCGTTCGAATCCATGAGGCGCTCTGCGAAGCGGAGGTGCTCTGCGAAGCGAGACTTTTTCGCAATAACAACTGCTCTAGCAACCGTGTTTATGCTGATACCAGCGACATCGGTTACGGCATCCGGGCTCGACACATTCCCTGCTACCTAGGTGGCCGACGATCTCGATCAGTGGTACTGCTTTAACTCCTCGGTGCCGTCCGGCGAGCGCCAGAGGTTCCGAGATTCGATGGAGTACCTCGACTCGGTCACCGACCTGTGGGACACGCAGTCGTCATCGTCGGGGTCCTCCTGCGGCTCAGCGACCGACATCGTCTTCATCTACGGCAACAACCCGACATATCCGACCGCTCGGGGCGCAGCGCAGTGTATCTCGTGGGTTTATCAGCCATTCGGAATCTGCCAGCAGTCCTGGGTGTGGGTGTCCACCCCGAACATATTCACCGATACGTTGAACAATGGCGGCAATGGTCAGAACTACGAGATCAACGTCATCAAGACGATTCGACATGAGGTCGGTCACACCGTGGGCACCAACCACGACATCTGGAACATCTATACGATCCCGACGTCTCTTATGGGCTGCACCGTGTCGGGTTGGGTCCCGACGAACTTGGTCTGGGCGCTCTACTCGGCGCACGTGATCTCAGACATCAACGCCTTCTACCCCTACTAGGAGCGATAATGGCCACCTCGAGGCGCTTCGTAGTGACCTTGATTCTGTCGGTCCTCTGCATCGAATCGGCGGCGTGTGGAGCCGTCGGAGAGAGCGATGTCAGGAGTCAGGTATCAGACAAGACGACCCCTATGAGCGCTGTAAATAATAGTCCTTACGCCGCAGAAATTGCGACCCGCTGGACTCAGACACTCCAGCCGTTCATCCCCTCTGTAGATCGCAGCTCGGAGACACTTCTGGCTCGCGTCTCCACCGCTGGGTCGATCACGCTGGGCTCCGTAATCGGTGCCGAGATCGAGAGCGTCCGGGCGTCCGAGATCGGGGTGACCTTCTCGGGTTCGGATGAGTCCGGCGCGAAAGGCGAGGGCAGCGATCCGGAGCTCGCCGTTCTTACTATGCGACTCAAGTCGGACGGTGGTGAGGAGCACGCTGTTTGTTGGCTGCTCGGCGCCAACGTGCCACCCGATGTCTTGAAGGATCTGGTGTCACTTGCTCCAGTGACGGGAACTCGCGTCCTGGTCGCCGGATCCACCGAGGGGGGAACAGTGAATTTCGGCAGTCTGGGTGCGACTCTATTGAGCGATAACGGGTTGGTCGCCGAGGTCGATGACGGTACGGTCGTCGCGATCTCGGACCGGTCCATGATCCCCGTCGCGGAGGCAACGACGTTCGACTCGGTGGCAGCTCTCGCCGGGTGAGGGACCATCACTGGCCATGGCGGTGTAACTACCGGTTGTTGGTCTGGTCGGTAGTGGGGTGGAGTCGGCCTTCGAACATGGGCTCGAAGGCGTTGCAGGGAGAGCCGCTCTTGCCAGGATGTCGCGTTCGCCGGCCACCCGCTCGAGCAGCGGCGCGTAGCGATCAGCCAACAGCGACCCGGGCACCAGCTCCGCGCTGTAGACATCGGTGTCCACCACCACCGGGCCACGCTGGCCGGGGGACGTCACGAGGGAACGGCTTCGAGGAAGGCTTCACCCTCCTCGGGGTTGAGGTCGTCGATCACCTTCTCCTCACGTGGAGGGAACGGACGGCCGCGCCGGAGCAGCTCCTCGACCGGAAGTTCGAGGTGCTCGACATGCTCGACGGCCACAGGATCGTTCGACATCTCGGTACCCAACGGTACCGGTGGCCCGCCGGGTCGTCGGGCCGTCTACTTCCTCGTAGGTACGGCGCACGCCGTCATGGTCGGGCATGCTCAACATCACGTCGAGGTCACCGGCATCGGTTCGCCAGTTCGTGATCTGCGCCGAGTGGAACACGCCGCCATCGGCGAGTTGCACCGGCAAGGCCTTGGCTTCCTCGTCGCTCAACCCGCTCACTCTGAGCCTGGCCCCGAGTTCGGTCATCGCCGCGCCCAGCCGGGCCAGGTTGCTCTCCTCGGCCACCGGCAAGACGTCGAGATCGGTCGTCACGTTGCCTTCTCGGTTGCTTTCCTTGGGTCACCGGCAGACCGGAAACCCTTGTCAACATTGGCGAAGTCGGATTGACGCGGGATTCCCCCCAGCTCCACGAGCGATATCTACAGAGACCTGGAATGTAACCAGTCAGGTGTGATTCGCGCGGAGCGCGCGCATCCACCACTGTTCGCGCGTGGGTGGGTAGAACGGGGGTCGTGGATGACCGGGCTCGTATCGCCGAGTTGGAGGCGGAGAACGCGGTGTTGAAGGCGCGGGTCCGTGAGCTCGAGACGCAGTTGGCGTTGGTGTTGGGCAAGGTGGCGGAGCTGGAGAAGTTGTTGGGGCGGAACTCGTCGAACTCTTCGAAGCCGCCGTCGTCTGACTCGGGTGCGGCAAAGGCCGGGCGCCCTGAGAACGCCAACCGTGCCGCGCGGCGGGCCAAGGGCCGCAAGCAGGGCAAGCAGCCCGGCGTCCCGGGGCACACGCTCGCCCAGGTCGCTGACCCTGATGTCGTGGTTGTTCACCGGCCGGGCTGGTGTCGTCGCTGTGAGCGGTCCCTCGAAGGCGCTGCGGTGGTCGCGACGGTGCGACGTCAGGTGTTCGACGTGCCGGACACGAAAGTGGTCGTCACTGAACACCGGGCCGAGAAGCGACGCTGCGGCTGCGGGTGTGAGACGACCGCCGAGTTCCCGGCCGGGGCTACCGCACCCGCGGCCTACGGGCCCCAGGTCAAAGCCCATGCCGTCTACCTGATGTGTGCTCAGCACGTTCCCCGGGAGCGCTGCGCCCAGGCCATGACCGAGATGCTCGGCGTGAACGTGTCGACCGGCACGTTGGACAACTGGATCCGCGAAGCGGCCCAGGCTCTCCAGGTGTTCATCGCGGTGGTCGCCGCGCAGCTCCAAGCCCAGACGGTGCTCCATGCCGATGAGACCTCGGTGCGTTCGGGACGCAAGGCCTTGTGGGTGCACGTCACCTGCACCGCCCTCTTGACGCTGTTGCACGTCGGACGCCGCGACAAGGCCACCGTCGAGGCCGGCCCTCTCGGTGACTACGGCGGCACGATCGTCCATGACCGTCTCGCCATGTACTTCGGCTACGGCACCGGTCACGTGCTGTGCAACGCCCACATCCTGCGGTCGCTCAACGAACTCCTCGGCAACCCCCGCCACCAGGCGTGGGCCAAGGCGTTCATCGAGCTCATCATCGACACCAAGACCCGCGTCGATGCTGCCCGGACCGTCGGCAAGACCGAACTGTCCGGCTACCAACGACGCCGCATCCGGAAACGATGGGACGACCTGTGCAACCAGGCCGCCCGCGCCGCCCCTGCGCCACCGAAGGGCACCTACCTGTACGGAACGAACAAAGACGCCCGCCTCCTCGCGCTCGCCCTGGCCGAGCACCGCGACCTGTTCCTCGCCTACACCCGCGACCTCACCCTCCCGTTCGACAACAACCAAGCCGAACGCGACCTGCGCATGATCAAGCTCCAAGCCAAGATCAGCGGCGAGTTCCGCAGCCACACCGGCGCCACCCACTTCGCCACCATCCGCAGCTACATCTCCACCAACCGCAAACAAGCCCAGAACACCCACCATCACCTCCGCGACCTCTTCACACCCACCGGCGCCTGGCTACCCACCCCAACCGGGACCTGACTGGTTACCCTGGAATTGCAGTCATCTGCGGCGGAGACATCCGAGGTCGTCCAGGCTGCGGCGCCGTGGGGAGGGCCGATCAACCCCGAACAGGCCGACTATCCCAGGCTCTGGACGCCGGTGAACAGCAACACATGCGGCCGCTACGACCGATACCAACAGAAGACCAGACGGCTGTTCGATCTCGTCACACTGTGCCCTCTCGCGTGAGGGCCGCGGGCGATCGAAACCTCGACCGCCAAGCGCGTCCGACGACGATCATCCGCACGACCGAGAACGGTACACGTGTCGCAGGTTACCTTGCCGTGCTGGACCGCGCAGGGTACCCTTGCTGCGTGGCCTCGGAGTTCATCATCATTCCGACCGCCTACCGACACAACTGCACCGAGGACCAGATCCGTCACGCCCTGGTACACGTGCTCCAGGTCTTCGAGAACCAAGGAGACATCCCGCTGACCATTATCACCGGATCTGCCGGCCAGAATGACGACACTGTGCTGGAGGTTGGGTTCGAGGTCTCCGACACCGGGAATGTCGTCGTGTACCACGCCATGCCCGCACGACCGAGATACCTCTACCCCGAACAGACGAACGAGGATTGAGCCGATGCCACGATCCACTGCCGACATCATCCGTCACGCTGAAGCACTCGCTGACCGAGTCGAGTCGGACGAGGTCACTCTTGACCGGGCGTCCCCCGATGTCACTCGCGCCTACCAGAAGTTGCTCGCGGCCGTGATCGAACGAGGCCGGGCCGAAGAGCACGTCACACAGGCTGTCGCCGAGCTGCGGGAAGCCGGCGGCTCCTGGAACCTGATCGGACCAGCCCTCGGGGTTTCGCGGCAGTCCGCTCGCGAGAAGTACGCGCTCGTCGACGACAACGGCTGACCCCGGCCGCATCCGACGGCTACCCCCGAACGCTCGCTGGGCTCACCATTGAGCACTGCCCCAGACCGCCGGTTCCGTCGAGTGTTGGACCGTGACGACGAGTTGCACACCCGTTGGCACGGCTTGCTATGCGCCCGCGGTGTGGATCCCGAAGGTCGCGGATGACGCGGTTGGTGTGACGGCACCTCAACAGTGGCGGTCTTGCTCCCTCTTCGCAGTCAGGGCGGCAACAAGATCGCAATACCAATCGTTGGGGCCATGGCAGCCGTGGTGTTCTAGCTCGTGGTGTGGAAACCGGCGCGGTGACGAACCTGGGTTCGCAAACGGGGCGACCTCGCGATGTGACAACCTGCGGCTTCCATCACGTTCGTACGGTGTCGATATTCGGACGGAGCGTCCGCCGCTCTACCACCGAATCGCCGAGCCGTTGCTTTCCCGGTTGCTTTCCATGGGTCACCGGCAGACCGGAAACCCTTGTCAAGATTGGCGAAGTCGGATTGACGCTGGATTCCCCCAGCTCCACCAAACGGGTGACTCGATCAGGCCGCTCACGTAACGTTGGCGATGCCCGACGACCCCGAAGAAGATGAGCGCTGAACAGGGGATTTCGTCATCGGATGTCCACCGACGTTGCCCGGGGTTCCGCAGCGTTGCTCGCACGGGAGCAATCCGGATCGGCCGTCCTCACGGTGTCGCGAGCTGGTCCCGCAGACACGATCAACCACATGGCCGATGTTCTGGAGAGCGGCGTCGCGTTTACTTGTGACATGACCAACACCACGATCCAACCAGCCGGTGTCCTCGAGATGGAGGGCCTTTCGCAGGTCATCGTCTCGACAGGGAGCCGTATAGTCCACATCTCGGGCCAGACCCCGCTCGACCCTGCCGGGGAGCTGATCGGGCCCGGAGATCTGGCCGCCCAAGCGCGTGCGGTCTTCGAATCCCTGTCCCGGTGCCTCGACGCCGCGGGCGCCACGATCCACGACGTCGTCAAGGTGAACCTCTTCGTCGTGGACTACCTCCCCGAGCACCTCGGAGTGCTCATGGCCTCCTACGCGGCGGTGTTCGGAGACGAGGCGCCGCTGTCGACCTCGACGTTGTTGGGTGTGTCCGTGCTGTTCATGCCCGGGCAGCTCTTCGAGGCCGACGCGGTGGCGGTCCTCGACTGATGAGCGGCTCGGGCGATTCGGCGGAGGCCGCCGGGTTGGCTGACCCGGTGACCCGGCGGAAGGCGGACCCTGGTGCGGTCACGACCCTGCCCAGAGGCGTCGTGACCTTCCTCCTGACCGACATTGAGGGCTCGTCGCATCTCTGGGAATCCCACGCCAAGGAGATGGCCGAGGTCGTGCAGCGCCACTACGACCTGCTGCACGAGGCCGTGCGCGCGCATCGAGGGGCGCTGCCGGTCGAACAGGGCGAGGGTGACAGCGTCGTCGCGGCGTTCGAGCGTGGATCCGATGCGGTGCAAGCCGCGGTCGCCGCCCAGCGGGCCATCCTGGAGGAGACGTGGCCGGCGGGGATCGACATCGGAGTGCGAATGGCGCTCCACAGCGGCGAGGCTCGGCTGCGCGACCCGGAGAACTACGTGGGCGAGGCGATCATCCGTGCAGCGCGCGTGCGCGAGCTGGGTCACGGTGGACAGGTGCTCGTCAGTCGGGCGTGTGCCGAGGTGGTCGCGGATGCCGTTCCCCCAGGCGTCAGCTTCCGGGCCATGGGGCCGTATCGGCTGAAGAACCTCGGCCGACCTGAGGAGATCTTCCAGCTGTGCCACCCGGAGCTCCCGGATGTCTTCGGTCCGCTCCGTGGCATCGATCAGGTGGCCAACAACCTGCCGACCCAGCTCACGCCCTTCATCGGCCGCGAGGCGGACCTCGCGCAGATCCACGCCCTCATCGAGGACTCTCGGCTGCTCACGCTCACCGGGTCCGGTGGTTGCGGGAAGACGCGCCTGGCCCTCCAGGTCGCCGCTGACCTCGTCGAGGTCCACGCCGACGGCGTGTGGTATGTGGAGTTGGCGCCGCTCGGCCACAACAGCTCCGTGCTGGCATCGATCGCCGACGTCCTCAGGGTGCAGGCCTCCGCGGAGGTCGATCTACTCGACTCCGTGGTCGACCGCCTCCGCGACCGACGTGCCCTGCTCGTGGTCGACAACTGCGAACACCTACTGGACGACGCAGCCGCGACGATCGAGGCGCTCCTTCGTGGCAGCCCGTCGCTTCGCGTGCTGTCGACGAGTCGCCAACCACTCAACCTGCCCGGTGAGGTCACCTGGCGCGTGCCCTCACTGGCGGTCCCCGGCCCCGCAGCGATGGCCGTGCAGACCCTCGAGCAGTTCGACGCGGTCCGCCTCTTCATCGATCGGGCCGTCCGCAGCCGTCCGAACTTCGTCGTCACCGAGGAGAACGCACCCGCGATCGCCGCCATCTGTGCGCACGTCGACGGGATCCCACTCGCCATCGAGCTGGCGGCGGCACGCGTTCGCTCGTTGTCGGTCGAGCGCATCCTCGACGGGCTACAGGACCGGTTTCGGCTGCTCACCGGGGGGAGCCGTGCCGGCCTGCCCCGACACCAGACCCTTCGATCGTCGGTCGAGTGGAGCCACCAACTCCTCGACGACGACGAGCGCGCACTTCTCCGTCGGCTGTCGCAGTTCAGCGGTGGCTTCACGCTGAACGCGGCCGAGGGGATCGCAGGCTTCGACCCGTTGGATGACTACGGGGTCCTCGACCACCTTTCCTCGTTGGTCGAGCGTTCGCTCGTAATCCTCGATGACGAAGGGCCCATCGAGCGCTACCGCCTGCTCGAGACGATCAAGCAGTTCGCCGACGAACAACTGGTGGCCAGCGGCGAGGTCACCTGCGTACTCGAGCGACACCTCGTCCACTTCGCCGGATTCGTCGCTGAGGTCGCCCCGGCACTGCAAACAGGCGCCCAGGAACGAGCGCGACTGGCGCTGAGCGCTGAACACGACAACCTGCGGACCGCTCTCGTCCACGCGGAGTCAGCGGCATCGGCCGACCGGTTGAGCAGCCTGGTGTTCGATCTTGTCCAGTACTGGTTTCAAGCCGACCACACCGAGCTCGGGATCGACTGGCTCGACCGCGCTATGGCCCGACTCGGCCCCGACGACCACATGTGGCGAGGTCGTCTCCTGTGGGGACGGGCACTGCTGAGCCTCTACTACGGCGATTGGGAGGGCGGTGCCACCGCCGCGCAAGGCGCGGTCGACTCAGCCACCCTTTCGGGCGACGACCTCGCGCTCGGTCGGGCGATGGACGTGATCGCCGACTTCGGTCAGCTGGCCGACCCGCTGGGTCAGATCCCGGTGCTCGAGGAGGCACTGAGGCATGCGACGTTGGCGGACGACAGCTGGTCGAAGTGCAACATCACCCAGAAGATCGGTTTCTCGCTGCTCTACGCAGACCGATTCCACGAGGTCCCGGGCCGACTCGATCAGGCACTCGCCGTCCTCGACGGAGATCCGAACCCGTTCTTCCTGGCTTGGCACCACATCGGTCATGGCACGGCATCGGTCATGGCTGGACGCCGAGATGCGGTCGCGCACGCCCGTGCCGCGGGGGACCATGCGGACCGCTCAGGCGAGCCGTTCACCCGCGCCTGGTCCACCGGTGTCCTCGTGAGCGCGCTCGTAGAGCGCGGCGACTACGACGAAGCGGCGCGAGCGATCGACTTCGCAAGGCGCGAGCTCGATGTCGACGGTG
>JBKEAI010000076.1:0-1820 GCA_047972145.1 Microthrixaceae bacterium | reverse complement strand
CCCTTATCGAACATACATTCGAGTATCACATGGGGGTGAGACACAGCCTTCAACCACTCCACGCGACGAGCTCTTCAAGAGGTCGTTCTGCTTCGAATACCCCGTACCACTCGACCCGATCGACACGACACACGCCTCACCTACAGCGGCACCCACCGCTCAACGCACCCGACATCTATCGATACGAGCCGGAACCACCTCGGCACCCCGGTGAATCCAGGCTGAAGGCTCGAGCCGGCAGGACCCGGACCCGGCGATCGGTCTGCTGTGCCCGACATCTGGGGGCAGGTCAGCCCCGAGCGAGCCTCGCACCCCTGTTGGACACACCGAACGGACCGGTCTCGCCGCGACGCATGCGGATCATCCGTGGCGCGCTCTGTCGCATCGAGCGCGGCATGATCATGCCCCAGGCCTTTGATGAGTCGCACCACGCCCTGAACGCGACCGCGTCGGGGAGGTTCCAGGACAACCTGAACCGCTCCCTCAGCACGGGCGGGAGCATCCCGGTGCCCAGGAAGCTCAGCAACGGTGCCATCGCCCGGCCCATCGGACGCCACATGAACTCGGGCATGAACTTCGTGGGAGGCGACCCTTCGATGTTGCCGGCCTGCGCCTTGACCGCATCCACCTGGTCGTTGTGCTCGAGCACGTCCTCGATCATCGCCCGCAGGTAGTCCTCGACCCCTGCCCAGTTCGTGGGGAGTTGACTGCGGTTGACCAGCAGGTGGTCACCCAGTACCAACCAGTCCGCCCAGAACGAGTCCCGCTGGCGCGCGGTGAAGGTGGTCCCCATCTTGTCGTGTGCGCGCACGATCCCGATCCCCAGTGTTGCGTGGACCCAGGCATACGCGGCGGGCTGAAGGGCCGAGTAGCGACGACCGGAGGGATCGGTGCCGCGGATCGAGCGGTGCTGGTTGCGCAGACCCTCACCGAGCCGACGCACGGTGTCGTCATCACCGTACGCGAGTTGCATGACGAAGTCGGCTGTGCGGAAGAAGCGACCCCACGGATCGGCCGCATAGGTGCTGTGGTCGCGTACTCCCCCGGCGATCACCGGATGCGATACCTGGAGAGCGAGCGCGTAGCCCGCGGCACCGAGGCCGGCCCGCGGGTCCGACGCCCGGCGCCGCACCATCGAACGTTCGTCGAGAGAGCGCGGAGCTGTGGAGTCCCGACCTGTCGCGGCCGGACCCTTCGGACCCCCCGGGGCCTGAATCTCACCTGCCATGTCGTGTTGCCCTCCCCTCGGCACCGGTTGTGGATGGCTGGTTGTGGACGGCTGGTTGTGGATGACGCGATGCCAGTTGCTTCACTGCCAGTTGCTTCACTGTCGATGACTCAACTGTCGACTCGGGTTGGCTGCTAGGTCGTGGGTATCGGCACGAAGCACTGGGCGCCTTACCGGGCTGTCGGATCGAACGCGGGATCGAGTACCGGCAGGAGCAGCGCGTCGAGGGCGTCGAGCAACTCGCCCGGTGGGGGGACAAGAACGCAACCCACGGCGATCCGCACGACCCAGCCGGCGAGCAACTTGGGATCCTGGCGCCGGATGATCCCCGCGCCCATCGCAGCTTCCAACAGCGGAACCACCAGAGCGACGGTCTGTTCCAGGAGCGCGTCGAGTTGGCCGGTGGCGAACCGCCCGACCACGTCGGGTTCGTCGCGGAGCATCTTCGCGAGCATCGGGTGCTCGTCGAAAGCCTCGATGGTGGCCGTCAGGAAGACGGTGATGATCCGAGGGCCCGAGACGCCTGCGACGACCTCGGGGATCAACCCGATCAACCGGTGCGCCTCGCGGGCGAACACGAGCACCGTCGCGT
>JBKEAI010000004.1:0-3196 GCA_047972145.1 Microthrixaceae bacterium | reverse complement strand
GCGAGCAGCATGATGCGCATCATCTCGAGGCTCTCGGCGTCGAGGTCTTCCATGACGACCCCACCCGCACTGGCGGAGTACAGGTTCGGTTGGCGCGACACCGTCACCACGTCGCTGTGGCGCAGGACCGCCCAGAACCCTGGTTCACCGTCCATGTCCTGCCAGGCGATAGGCGTCTCCGCACGCAGCGCGGCGATCCGCTCGTGCGGCGCGCCGTGCACAAAGCAGCCTGGGTCCGCCAGGAATCCGATGTCGCTCACTGCGGTCGCCTCCGCCCCACGCCGAACCGGTCATCGATCATGGGATCCTGCCATCATCGGCCCGCCTGGTGCCGATCTTCACCGCTCTCGGTGCCCGGTACCCCTACCACCATTGGAGTTGGATTCTGCGCGCTGGTGTGACATCGGTGCTTCTGGAGCACCCTGCTGGACGTGCGGTGGTCGCGGGGAGGTGTGCCGCGGCGACGCTGCGCCATGTGCAGGAACAGCACCAGTGGGTTGTGTGCCCGGTGACCACGGTTGTCAGTTGTGGATGCACCTGTGTGCGGTGGCAGCATCGGGGCGACACCATGTCGGGCTACTCGGGAGCCTGCCAGTCAGCACCGGAGGACGCGATGGTCGAAAAGAGCCAGTGGGTGAAGATCACCGAGGAGAACCCCGACCACTCCAAGTGGTACATCGAGCGGTTCCGCACGATGGCGGCCGAAGGTGCCGACCTGGCGGGAGAGGCCCGGATGGTCGACGCGATGGTGGGGCGCAACTCCCGGATCCTTGACGCGGGCTGCGGTCCGGGGCGCCTGGGCGGGTACCTGTTCCAACAGGGCCACGAGGTGGTCGGGGTCGATGTCGACCCCAAGTTGATCGAAGCGGCCGAGGCCGATCACCCAGGGCCTCGCTGGCTCGTCGGTGACCTCGCCGAGCTAGACCTCGCGTCACAGCACGGGATCTCAGCCGGTTTCGACGTGATCCTCAACGCCGGCAACGTGATGACGTTCCTCGCTCCCAGCACCCGGGCCCTCGTGGTGGAGCGCCTCGCGGCCCACCTGGCCCCGGGCGGGCGTCTGGTGATCGGCTTCGGTGCCGGCCGGGGCTATGAGTTCAGCGAGTTCTTCGAGCACACCGCCGCGGCGGGGCTCGGTTCGGACCTACTGCTGTCCACCTGGGACCTGCGACCCTTCACCGACTCCTCGGACTTCCTCGTCGCGGTGTTGTCGCGGTAGAGCTGTCCAGCGCCGCCCAGGCCGAGCGCCACCACACCGCCAACCGGATCGGGTCCGGCTCACCGAAGGTGGAGCCAGCACCGCGCTGGGCGTGGTCTGTGCTCCAAGTTCTGCTTCAGGGCGTAGCGGCGATGAGCTGACGGACGAGTTCGTCGAACTCCTCGGCTGTGATTCCGTAGGCGTATATCGACCAGGGTTCGTCGCCTGTGACCTCCAGGCCGAAGCCGTCTTCGATCAGCCCCCAGCGGAAGTTGCCGCTCTCGCTCGGTTCGGCCAGCCCGTATCCAAGCGTGCCGACCCGCTGGGTCACGTGCCGACCGGTGCCTTCGCCGGCACCCCAGTGGCGGGCACACACCTCCGGCGGGCCTCCTGCTCCACCCGCTTCGATGTCTCCCATCCCACCCATGCCACGCTGGGGTGAATCCGGAGCCTGGACCGTCGCGGGCAGCATCGGCCCCAGGTCGATCAAATTGTCCACCGTGCAGGGTTTGAGGGCCTCGACGGCCTGTGGGTCCGGTGCATAGGGTCGAGTGTTGTAGGGCGTGTCGGAGCCATCGGGGATCCAGAACGCCAGGAACGATGTGTTGTCTGCGGACATGTCGGCCAGCCAGAACAACGCCTCGTCGGTACCCAACCAGGTACAGCAAAGCCCCGACAACGGAGCGGCCGGGGCTGAGGTCCACTTGCTGCCGTCGAGCACGAGCGGGGCACCTTGGATCGGGCCCTGCGCGCATGCTTGCACCAGGGGCGCTCCAACCCAGGCCGTGAGCGGTGAGCAGCCCACAGCAGGGCGGTCTGCGGGCTCCGACCACGTGCCCGTCGAGGGGTCGAGCTCCAGGGTGTCGCCGCTGCCTTGGTCGAACAACATGACCACGTTGTTGCCTCCAAGAGCGGTTGTCTCGATTACGAAGGAACTGACTGCGGGGTCCCCTGATGCTCCGGGGCCCGTAGGTAGACCTTCGACCAGGCCCAACAACTCACCGGTGGAGCTCCAGCGAAGTGCTGCGCCATCGGAGATCGCGGCGAGCACGACCTCGTTGCCTGTCCACACAGCGTTGCTGTAGAGCAGGTGTGAGTACTTCGAGAGGTCGCCGGGCATCTCCAAGTCCTCAGAGCCGACAGTGACAGGGTCGAGCACCGCGCCGTGGGTCATGTCGATGACGCGTTCGCCGGTCCAGATCAGATTCAGTTGCTCGCGCGGGTTGCGTGGTCCGAGGGTGTTCGCAGCGGCAAGTCCACCTGCGATGGGGACACTTGCCGGTTCGCTCCACACCGGATGTTCCGTGTCGAGAGCATCGAGCACAGCCCATCGGTCGACCGCGCGCACCGGGTCGGTCAGGGTGGAGGCGGAAACCGCCACCACACGGTCACCCGCACCGACGATCTGTGGGTCCAGCATCGGTGGCGCTGGTAGCTCTCGCCAGAGTCGTTCTTCGAGGTCGTACGCGAAGAGACTCCCCGGCGCGCCGGGATCCGGCGGCGGGACTATCGAAACCGCCAGTTGGGAGCCGACCAACGCCATCGACGCGGAACCGACCACGGGGAGATCCGAGGTGTCGATCGTGTGCCAGCCAGGTTGGTAGTTGGCGAAGGGGCTTGTGTCGAGTGCATCGGGCTCATCGGCGACGACGTCCACATCAGCGTCGTCGCTGCTGTTGGTACTCAACCAGACCCCAGCGCCCGCCACGATTGCGACCAGTACTGCTGCTGCCACCGCCAGCAGGCCGCGCCGGGACTGCTTCGGGTCCCTGGATGCACTCTCGAGATGGGCACCATCGGTGCCACGAAGCGAGCTCAAGCGGTCTGCCAGTTCGGGCGCGGTGAGCCGCCCCGTACCTTGGAGCGCTGTGTGCAGCTCCTCGCGGATCATGTCGTCGACTTCGGAGCGGTCGTCGTCGGTCATTGCGCCATCCCCGGATCGGTGTCGAGTAAGGCCGGATCGGCATCTGGGTGGCTCTGTGTTGCTCCGAGGGTCCT
>JBKEAI010000327.1:0-11703 GCA_047972145.1 Microthrixaceae bacterium | reverse complement strand
CTCGACTTCCGCAACACGGTGCGGCACTCGCTCAGCTACGGCGGGGTGCCCGCCGAGCCCAAGTTCCGCTATCCGCGTCCCACCAAGCCCGAGATCTACGTGATCGCCGACATCTCGGGCTCGGTCGCCGCGTTCGCCCGCTTCACACTCCACCTCGTGCACGCGATCGCCGGTCAGTTCTCCAAGGTGCGCAGCTTCGTGTTCATCGACGGCATCGATGAGGTGACCAGCTACTTCGAGGGTACCGAGGACATCGTGGAGGCGATCCATCGGGTCAACACCGAGGCAGATGTGGTGTGGGTGGACGGCCACTCCGACTACGGCCACGCGTTCGAGGTGTTCTGGCAGCGCCACGGCCGCGACATCGGACCAAAGACCACCGTGATGATCCTCGGCGATGCCCGCAACAACTACCACGCGTCGCAGTCATGGGTCATAAAGGAGATGCAGCACAAGGCCCGCCACGTGTACTGGTTGAACCCCGAACCGAGGGCCTACTGGGATACCGGTGATTCGATAGTGGGGGAGTACGGGGTGCACTGCGACGGTACGTTCGAGTGCCGCAACCTGCGGCAGCTCGAACGCTTCGTCGACAATCTCGTGTGATCTACCAGGCCAGGTAGGCATCCTTCGCGCCGTCGGTGTCAGAGCCCGGCAGGGCTTCGGGAGTGAGCACGCACACCTTGCCGGAGTCGGTGATCGCGCCGGATCGGTTGCAGGCGGGCGCGCGGCCACCATTGCCCCCGATCACCCGATGTCGTTGATTGCGTTGGTGACGGTGTCCCAGATCATCGAGGCTGATCCCTCGCGTGATGAACGTTCGCCGGTCTTGCAAGTTACGAATGCGTAGACAAGTGGTCCTCCACGGTCGACGTGGAGATGAGCCACCCCCGCTCCTCTCAGCGGCGCTTGAGGACCGCCTCGGGTTCCGTGGGACATGGGGTGGGGACCAGAGCTGGTATCGCGAGCAGCGCTGCGGGTAGGCAGGTGCGGCGGATTTTGGACCTGTCGGTGGTCATGGGGTGACTCCCCCGGAGGCGAACCTGGGAGTCAGGATCCCTTGTTACGATATCGTAAGCAATCGGGGATGTATCCCGGGCGGTCCGGTCTGCGGGCCCTCAGGGGAGGTGTGCGATGGCGTCGTCGAAGACCCGGAACAGCGCCGGGCCCGACTTCTCGGAGCGGTTCAGCACCCCGAGCCGACGGCACCGGGCGAGGATCTCGCGCGCCTCCTTGCCCGGCCAAGGCCTGGGCAGGAGCTCGGGCGGCAGCAGGGGGTCGTGTTCGAAGCAGGCGTTGAAGCGGATCGCCATGTGCAGCGCCCCGGGCAGGAAGTCGGCCTCGGTCAGCCGCTCCCGGCGGTCGCGCATCGCCTCGAGGCGCTGGGGCACCGCCCGGTACGACTCGATGAAGCCCTCGTAGAGCGACGCGACTGCCGAGAGATCCCAGAGTTGCGCTGCGATCTGGCGCGGGTCTGTCACCGCGCCGACGCTCAGGTCGTCGGTGCTCCAGGTGGACACGTGCTCGGTGATCCCCAGCCTTTCCGCCTCGGCACGGATGTCCGCCTCCCAGCCATGGGGTGACGCGTAGGTTCCAGGATGAACCTGGGCTCCTCCGAGGTGCAGCACGTGGTCGCGCAGGGAGTCCCGCAGTGTGCGCTGGGACTCGGGGATCGCGAAGGCCAGGAGGTGCCACCGACGGTCCCATCCCCGACCTGCGAGGTCCTGCGCGTACGCGAGCAGGGCCCGTTGGTGGTCGACTTCCAGCACGGCCATGCCGCCTTGGGTGGCGTGGAACACGGCGCTGCGCCCCTCGCCTTCTCGCTCGAAGAGGCCCTCGGTGGCCAGGCGGCGCATGCACGAGCGCACCGTCTCCACCGAGATGCCGCATTGGGCGGCCACCGGGTACAACTCGGTGCCGAACACGGTCCCGTCCTCGTGCGCGAGGCCGAGCACCATCAATCGGGTGGTGATCCCGCCATCGGTGGTGTCGACGATCGGCGAGCGTGCCCGGGGTACTCCGGTCGCCTCGTCCACGGTCGTGTCAGTCACGACCGTATGTTCATGCTCCCGCATGCGCGACGCAAACCGTGACGGACGCTGAACCACGTTCGTGCGTTGCGTCGGCAGCCCGGTGAGTACCCTCACCACCGGCGGCGGTCCGTCGCGTGCGCACACGGAGGCAGAGAAGATGTCAATCGTCGATCGGGTCAAGCACTACAAGCCGAGGCGCACCGAGTGCGTCCTGTTCGCCCGACCGCTGCCACTCATCGCGGACGAGTACCCCGACCCGGGCGAGGACTACCACTTCAAGGCGGTGTTCGACCCCGACGACCGCCACCTGCGTGCACTCGAGGGTGACCAGCGCTGCGAGCTGATGAAGCCCTTCTTCGCGAAGGGCGGGTTCGCGATGCTGGCGATCCACCTGCCGAGCGACCAGGCGGTGTCCAAGATGTGGCTGCTGACCTTCAGCCCCTCACCAGCGGACTCCAAGCGCGGCATCCTGCCGATCAAGCTGGCGCGCGACGAGGCGTTCATCCTCGACATCTGGACCCATCCCGACTTCCGTCGCCAGGCGGTGTCGTTCACCGTGGCCTACGAGATGGGGCGGGTCGCGGACCACCTGTTTCCGCAGCTCCGTTGGGTCTACGGATACGCTCACAAGGACAACGAGGCCTCGCGCAACCTGATGACCCTGCTCTATGGCATGTGGGAGGTGCAGCAGTTCACCGAGATCGAGGTCGGCCAGTTCTGGGTGACGGCCGAACCCGGATCCGACAACCCCAAATTCGGTCCGTTCTCCAAGGAGGGCCGCCATTCGGGAGCGAGCCTGCGGATGCCCGGTCGGCCGCGTGCGGGCGAGCTCTACCGTGACTACCACCACAAGAGCGGCTTCGCGACAGCCAAGCTCGACGCGGAGGTCGTCAGCTGGTTGGAACCCGGCCCGGACTGGTACGACAACGAGCATCCCGTCGACTCCGAGGGCAACCCCGCCACCCCCGAGACGATGCCCCGCGAGCTCGGCCAGAGCTGAGCTCGCGGGTCCTCACGCCAGGTGTAGGCCGCACTCGGTCTTCTCGCGGCCTGCCCAGCGACCCGAGCGCGGGTCCTCGCCGTCGGCTACCGGTTGGGTGCACGGCTGGCACCCGATCGAGGGGTAACCCTGCAACGTGAGAGGGTTGACCGGCACGTCGTGCTGCGCGATGTAGTCGGCCACATCTTGCGCGGTCCAGTTGGCCAGAGGGTTCACCTTGACCAGACCCCGCAGGTCGCGGCCCAGGATCGAGGCATGGCGACGCGAGTCAGCCTCGTCGCGGCGAAGCCCCGACATCCACGCGGCTTTTCCCGCGAGCGCTCGGTCGAGTTGGCCGACCTTGACCGCCGAGCAGCAGTTCTCCGGGTCCTTCTCCCACAGCGCCTCGTCGTGGTGCGGGACCGTCATCATCCTCAGGTTGAGCCCGTAGCGCCGACGTACCGTCTCGACGGTCTCGAGGGTCTCGGGGAAGTGATATCCGGTGTCGATGAACACCACCTCGATCGCCGGGGCCACCTTGGTGGCGAGGTCGATCAGCACGGCGTCGGTCATCGATGCCGCGAGCGACAGGGTCGGCCCGAACGTCTCGGCTGCCCACGCGATGATCTGCGAGGCGGCCGCGGCCTCGAAGCGCTCGTTCAGGGTCGCGAGCTCGGCGTCGTCGAGGTCCCGGGGTTGGAAGTAGCCGGGGGTGGGTTCGAACGGGGAGACCGGTTCGGTGCCCACTGCCAGTGCACTGCTGGGGGCGCTCATGCTGCGCACTCCGACTCGCCGACCTCGGCCTCATAGGGTCCGGTCTCGCCGTAGTCGATGTAGAACTCCGGAGCATCGTCGGGGGAGGGGAAATCGTCGAGGTCCGCCAGGCCCTCAGCTACGGCCTTGGCACCGCCGACCCGGGTCAGCCAGTCGCTGAAAGCCTCGCCGTACTCGCGTTCGGCGTCGTAGCGGCCGATCACCCGCACGGCTGCTTCCGCGGCCGCCTTGGCGGGCAGCCTCAGCGCCTTCTGGCCGAAGTGGGCCTGCTCGTTGCCGATGTAGCCACCGAGGAGCATCTGGTAGCCCGGGGCTGAGCGCCCGTGGGCACGCCGCTCGGCACCGAAGAAGCCGATGTCCGCCGCGTGGTGCTGCCCACAGGAGTTCGTGCAGCCCGAGATGTTGGTGCGTACCCCGTCCACCTCGGCCAGTCCGGCCGCTTCGAGCGCGTCCCCGATCGCCGAGGCGAGGCCGCGGCTCTGGGTGACCGCCAGGTTGCAGGTGTCCGCACCGGGGCATGCCACGACGTCGCGGGCCAGCTCGGCACCGGGTTTGGCCATGCCCAGCGCCTCGAGTCGTTCGTGGACCAGCGGTAGCTGCTCCTCGCTGAGGTCGCGCAGCACGAAGTTCTGTCGGTTGGTGATCCGGATCGTCGCCCGGGTCTCGCGCACGAGCGTGGCCATGCCCCTGAACTGCGCAGCGGTGACGTCTCCCAGGCGGGTCCACGCCACCGCGGAGACCGACCCGTTGGCTGTCCCGCGCACGACGTTGGCCTGTTCCCATCGAGCGAACGCGCTGGTGCCCGTGAGCGACACCGGGGTGCCCTGGCCGACCGCCGACACCGGCCCGGTGCCCCGCCCAGCGGGCGCATCGCCGGCCTCGATCACCTGCGCCGGGATACCCCCGGGCCAGCTGGCCGATGCGAGCAGGAACCTCCGGGATGCGAAGATCCGCTCGCGCAGCTCGTCGATGCCGAGCTCGTCGACGAGCCACTTCATGCGGGCCCGGAGCTTGTTGTTGCGGTTGCCTGCCTGTTCGAACACCCGCACACACGCCTCGATCGTGGGCAGGAGGTCCTCACGGGTGGTGAAGTCCTCCAGTGCGAGCGCGGGATGGGGGTTGGCGCCGAGTCCCCCCGCCACGAACACCCTGAAGCCCGCTTCGGTGGTGCCGTCGTCGACCTTGCGATTGATCGCGATGATGCCCACGTCGTTGAACATCGCCTGCCCGCAGTCGGTCACACAGCCCGAGAAATTGATCTTGAACTTGCGGGGCAACCGGGCAGAGATCGGGTTGCGCAGGAAGTGCCGGAACGTCGCCTCGGCCCACGGCTGAATGTCGAGCACCTCGTGCGGGCAGGCACCCGCCAGGTGGCACCCCATCACGTTGCGCACCGTGTCCGAGCATGCCTCCCGGCTGGTCATACCGACCGCCGCCAGGTCCCAAAGCGCCGATGGCACCTCGTCGAGCTGCACGTAGTGGAACTGCACGTTCTGGCGGGTGGTGAGGTGGCCCCAACCCCGGCTGTAGCGCTCGGAGATGTACGCGAGGCGGTCGAGCTGTTCGGGGCCGATCGCTCCGAAGGGGGCCTTGACCCGCAGCATCTGGTTGTCGCCACCCTGGCGCTGGCCATAGATGCCGTTGGCGAGGCGGAAGACCTTGAAGACGTCCTCTTCGATCTCCCCGGCACGGAACTGGGCCAACACCCGCTCGAACTTGCGGATGTCGCCGACCAGGCCGGGATCGATGGAATCGATGTCCACCTCACCGGTTGTGTCGATCTCGATCGTGGTCATCGCACCTCGTCGCGTGTCGGGGGTTGCAGTACCCGGGGCTTTGGCCCGGCGGTAACGGATATCTGGCAAGCTGGATATCTGACAAATATGACCTGTTTGGTCATGTTTAGCGAAACCTGACCAGGTTGGTCAACATTTCTGTCAATCCGGGTCAACCATCACAGGGTCCGCAGCGGAGCGGCGTGCGGGCGAGTTCCGTCGATCCGACCGACCCGACCGAACCGACAGGGTGGGGTGCGCCGGGCGGGCTCAGTCAGCGCGCAGCAGCTCGGCGACCCGGAACGCGAGGTCGACGCTCTGGCGCCCGTTGAGGCGGGGGTCGCACATCGTCTCGTAGCGCAGCCCCAGGTCCACATCGAGGATGTCCTCTGCACCACCAAGGCACTCGGTGACGTCGTCGCCGGTGAGCTCCACATGCACCCCGCCGGGCCATGTGCCCTCGGCGCGGTGCGCGGCGAAGAACCCTGCGATCTCCGCGAGGATCGCGTCGAAGTGGCGTGTCTTGCGTCCCGACGGCGCGGTGAACGTGTTGCCGTGCATCGGGTCGCACGTCCACACCACCGGGTGGCCGGCCGCCCGCGCTGCACGCAGCAGAGGTGGCAGGCGTTCCTCGATGTGCTCCGCACCCATCCGGGTGATCAGGGTGAGGCGCCCCGGGACTCTGGCGGGGTTGAGCAGCTCGCAGAGCTCGACGAGCTCCTCGGGGGTCATCGTGGGGCCGACCTTGCAGCCGACCGGGTTGGCGATCCCGCGGAAGAACTCCACATGGGCGTCCTCGAGTCCGCGTGTGCGCTCGCCGATCCACACCATGTGAGCAGAGCAGTCGTACCAGTCACCGGTGAGTGAGTCGGCCCGGGTGAGGGCCTCCTCGTAGCCGAGCACCAGTGCCTCGTGGCTGGTGTAGAAGTCGACCTCGTGGATCCCGGGAACCGAGCCCGAGTCGATACCGCAGGCCTCCATGAAGCGCATCGCCCGGTCGATCTCATCGGCGAGCTGTTCGTAGCGTCGTCCCTGTGGGCTCGCGGTGACGAACTCCTGGTTCCACTGGTGCACCCGTGTGAGGTCCGCAAAACCACCCTTGGTGAAGGCGCGCAGGAGGTTGAGCGTCGAGGCGGCCTGGTTGTAGGCCGCGAGGAGTCGTTGTGGATCGGGTATCCGCGCTGCGGCGTCGAAGTCGATGTCGTTGACCATGTGGCCACGGAAGCTGGGCAACTCGACATCGTCGACGGTCTCGGTGTCCGACGAGCGGGGCTTGGCGAACTGGCCTGCGATGCGGCCGACCTTCACCACCGGAACGCCAGCGGAGTAGGTGAGCACGACGGCCATCTGGAGGATCACCCGCAGGCGCTCGCGGATCGAATCAGCCGAGAAGGCGTCGAAGGACTCGGCGCAGTCGCCGGCCTGGAGCAGAAACGCCCGACCCTCCGATACCCGGGCCAGATCGGCGGTCAGGGCACGGGCCTCGCCGGCGAACACCAGCGGCGGCACGCTCCCGAGTTGTTTGAGCACCGATTCCAGGGAACCGTCTGCGGGCCACTCGGGTTGCTGGAGCGCGCTGCGCGAACGCCAGGAATCAGGGGTCCAAGCCGCTCTGCCGGTAGTGGGGGAGTCCGAGGTAGCCATCGATACAAGGCTACAAGTACCCCCGCGGGACCCGGTAGGCGGTTACCGACCACGTGGTCCGAGGACCGGTGTCGGCGGACTGTCGTAGGCGGACTGTCGTAGGCGGGCCGGGGTCGGCAGAGCGGCGATCAGTAATGCGCTGCGAGCGCGTTGTCGCGCACGGCGTTGACCGAGCGCTTCACGAGTCGTCTCGCGGCTTCGGCGGTGACACCCAGTTCCTCGCCTACCTCGCGGTAGCTGCGGCGGCGTCCATCTGCGAGGCCGAAGCGCTGTTCGACAGCGCAACGGGCCCTCGGGTCGAGCACGTCGAGCAGGCCGCGGAGCCAGTCCTCGTGTTCGGCCTCCAACAGCAGGCTTTCCGGACCGGGCTTCGCGTCGGCGATCAGGTCGACGAGCTCGTTGGAGTCGTCGTCACCGACGGTGCGGTCGAGCGATGTCGGCGTGGTCAGGCGGTGCAGCATCGCATGTTCCTCGTCGAGCTCGTCACCGTCGCCCGAAACGTGGCGAAGCGCTGCACGCAGGCTGGCGGAACGGTCCCCTGGGATCCTCACCAGTGAGGCCTTCTGGTCCAGTGCCCGGCCGATCGACTGGCGGATCCAGAATGTCGCGTAGGTGGAGAACTTGAAGCCCTTGCGCCAGTCGAACTTGTCGACAGCGTGCTCAAGGCCGAGGTTGCCCTCCTGGATCAGGTCCAGCAGCTCCATGCCCGGAGGCAGGGGATAGCGGCGTGCGACGCTGACCACCAGGCGCAGGTTCGCCCGGATGAAGCGGTCTTTGGCCGCCTCACCCGCCCGGATGTTGCGGTCGAGCTGGCGGCCCCGCTCACCGGCTTCCTTGCGTCGGCGGGCATCGAGACCGTCCTCGATCGCCTGCGCAAGCTTTGTTTCGTCGTCCGCATCGAGCAGCGGCACCGCTCCGATCTCGTTCAAGTACATGCCCACCGAGTCGCTCATGGGTGTCACCTCCGATTGCTGCCGCAGTGCTCCTGCGGTGCGGGTCTCTCGCCCGTCACGAACAGGTATCGGCCCGAAAACCCCGGAGTTGAGGACTCCGGGACCAATGACCTAGTCCGCCGTGTTCCGATTCGGTCGTCCTGCCGATACCGTTGGGGGGTGGCCGATACCTCCCGACGGCGGATCGGGATCCTCGGGGGGACCTTCGACCCGCCGCACCGTGGCCACCTGTGCGTGGCTGAATCGGTAGGAAGAGCCCTGCGGCTGGACCCGGTCCTGTTGTTGGTCGCGGGTGATCCTTGGCAGAAGACGGATCTCGCGGCCATCACCCCTGCCGAGGAACGCTTGGCCATGGTGCGCGCGAGCGTCGCGGACCTCCGCTCGGGTGCGCTGGCCACCCTGGCCGGTTGGGAGGCTCTGAGGGGCGATGTTCCGATCGAGGTGTCGGACCTCGAGGTGCGTCGTAGTGGTCCTACCTACACGGTGGACACTCTCGAGCATCTGCGTAGCGAGGACCCAGAGCGTTCGCTGGTGCTGATCCTCGGCGCCGATGCAGCTGCGGGCATCTCCACCTGGCACCGGTTCCGCGACCTGCCCGGACTCTGTGAGATCGCGGTGGTGCAGCGCCCGGGATCCGTACTCCGTGGTGTGGAACTGCCCGGTGGGTTGCCGTACGTGTCGGTCGAGGCGCCACTGGTGGACGTGTCATCGAGTGACCTCAGGCGTCTCATGGCCGCCGGAGGGTCTGTGGGTGACTTCGTGACACCCGGCGCGATCTCGGTGAGCGAGCGGCGCGGACTCTACGCTGGCACCGATGACGGCGACTGAGCCACCGCGCACCAACCGGGAACCAGGCGTGCCCACCGACGGTCAGTCCGACCTCGGTGCGCCGCGGGTTGAGCGTCCCAGGGTGCTCGAGTCGCAGGTGGATGGTGTCGAGGTGGCGCAGCCCGGCGGGGGTGTTCCGGGTCCGCAGGGTCCGGACCAGTTCGACGAACCGGTGCTGCCCCCACGTGCGGAGGCGGTGGTGCGGCGCCGCCGTGTCGAGTCACGCCAACGTCGGATCACCTGGTGGCAGGCCGCCACCACGGTGATCTTCATCGTGGCGCTGGCCGCGCTGTCGTGGTTCGGCTACCAGTCCGCCCTCAAGTCCGGCGGTGGGACCGACGATCGGGTGACCGACCCCGCAGCGCCGGGATACCTGGCCGAGCCGTTGCCGACGAACGCTGACGCCTACGTCGTCACCAAGGCTGACGGAACGTTCGCGAGCGCGTTGCTGGTCGTTCCCGATGCCTCCGAAGCGGGAGGGACCCTGGTGCCGTTGCCGCCGTCGTTCATGGTTCCCGAGTACGACGGTGCACCGCCACAGTTCCTCAGCACGATCTACAACGAGGAGGGCATCGACGGCTTCCGCCAACGACTCGGTGTCGCCCTCGGGTTCAATGTGGGCGCGGTGCGTGAGGTGCCGGCCTCCGCTATCGAGCAGCTCGCCGGTGGGGTGGCGATCGAGGTCGACAACGTCGACGATCTCTCGGCCCGCAACCCCGAGGGTGTTGCCGAGGTCCGCTATCCAGCGGGTCCGATGACGATCGAACCGGCGGGCATCGTGGACTTCCTCGGATTCGAGGGCGTTGATGACCCTGCGCCCAACCAGGCGATCCGCGCGACTGCGGTCTGGCAGGCGTTGCTCGGTCAAGCAGCGGGCAATACCCACGAGGAACTACCCGAAGGAGCGGCGTCCGAGGGGGTGGGAAGCCCACCGTTCGGGGTCGCCGTCGACCGGCTGAATTCGGGCGAGGTGCGATTCGATGCTGTCCCGATGGCGAAGGTTCCCGTTCCGCAGACCTACTTCGTTGCATGGATGCCTGACCCGGCCTCACTCAACAAGTTCGTCGCCCGTGTGGTCCCGGTGCCCACCTCACCTGCGGCCGGGATCCGGCCCGCGACAGCGATCCTCAACGGCACCACGGACACGAACGTCGTCACGGCGATGGTTCCAGGTGTGGTGGAGGCGGGTGGTGCGGTCACCCTGGTCGGCAATGCCGACAGCTTGGACATCGCCACCACGACCGTGCAGTGGCTGGCCTCCGAGGGACAACCCGTCGCCGAAGCGATCGCCGCGCAGCTCGGAGTGACCGCCACGGAGGCTCCCGCGGGCACAGGCGAGGACCTCGGAGGTGCGGTGATCCTGGTCGAACTCGGAACGGACCGCACCGCGTGAACCATGCCGATTCGTCAGCGTCGGCAGCCCGGCTGCTGGCGATAACCGCAGCGCGGGCGGCCGACGACAAGCTGGCCAGCGACATCGTGGTGCTCGACGTGGCGGATGCGATAGGTATCTGCGACCACTTCGTGCTGGCGACGGCGTCCAACGAACGCCAGGTGAAGGCGATCGTCGACGGGGTGGAGGAGACGGTGCGCGACCAGCTCGGCCAGTCGCCCAACTCAGAAGAGGGCAGAGGTGCGCGGCGGTGGGTGCTGCTCGACTACGGCGACGTGGTCGTGCATGTGTTCCATGCCGACGAGCGCGCGTTCTACCGACTCGACCGGCTCTATGGCGATGTACCGCGCACCGACTGGAACGTCGATCCGGTCGTCCCCGGCTGAACCAGTCCGCGGTACTTCGGCACGAGTCGAGCGGTAGTGCGGGGGCTTGATGGCGCCGGCCGGGGCCACGGGAGGCACACCGCTGAATCAGAACACATGGTCTGGTGCTTCGGCTTTCCAGTCGATCTCGTTGGAGAGGGTTGGATTTTCGGGATTGGTGTTGACTCGAACGTGTGTTCGATAGTAGTTTGTGGTTCATGGGAAGGACCGCCACCGCGGAGATGCCACACGATCCTGAGATGGCAGCGTTGCGATCTGAGATCGGTGATCTTGCAGCGTCGATCCACGCGGCTGAAGCCGAATTGAACGCGAAGCTCGCCCGGCTGGATGCAGGTGACGGTTGGTGTGTGTACGGGGTTCGCACGTTGGCACATTGGTTGACCCTGACGTGCGGGTTCACTCGCGCAGAAGCGACCAGGCGGGCTGATCTCGCTGAGCGACGCGCCGGGTTGCCGCATCTGTTCGCAGCCTTTGATGAGGGAAGGTTCTCAGTCGGGTTCGCTCACAGTGCACAAAAGGTGGCTGAGGCTGATACCGACGCTGAGATCACCTATGTGGCTACGTCGTGTACCCATCCCCAAGCAGCGCGTACCTTCTCGGCGTTTCGTAGAACCGCGCAAGTACTCGATGAAACGACTCCCAACAAGCATGGTTCTGGTGGGCAGGGTTCTGGTGGGGGTGACGTTGGGGTTGATGACGGCCCTGCACCGGGTGGTCCCGGCGCTGATGACCCCCAGGGACGCGATCCGGTTGATCGTGGTGTGTGGTTCAACTCGTGGTGGGATGACCATCACTACCTGCGAGTCGACGCACGTCTCGACGCGACCGATGGTGCGACGTTGTGCACCTTGTTGGATCACCTACGCGACCACGGTGTTCCAGGTTCGCGAGTCGCTGCTGTGGCCACGTCTGCGGGTGACACCCCTGTTGACGGTGAC
>JBKEAI010000260.1:0-21916 GCA_047972145.1 Microthrixaceae bacterium | reverse complement strand
CACCGGGGGTGGTAGCGGCATCGGTCTGGCGGCGGCCAAGGCCCTCGCCGCCGACGGCGCTTCGGTGCTCATCGTGGGGCGCACCCAGTCCAAGTTGGACGCGGGCCTCGCCGAGTTGGAGCCGTTGGTCCACCCACAAGCTGCGGTCGCGGCACTGTCCACCGATGTCACCGACGAGGACCAGGTGGCCGCCGCGGTGGCCGCGGCCAGCGAGCTGCCAGGCAGGTTGTCGATAGCGGTCGCCTCTGCGGGGGACGGCACGATCGGGCCGATCGTCGGCACCTCCGCGGACGAATGGGACCGGATCCAGGCGGTGAGCCTGCGCGGGGTGTTCCTCACCTTCAAGCACGCCGGCACCGCGATCGCAGGAAACGGTGGTGGTGCGATGGTCGCGGTGTCGTCGATCGCCGGTCTGGTCACCCACCGTTTCATGGGGCCCTACAACGTGGCCAAGGCTGGTGTCGACATGTTGGTGCGCACCACCGCTGACGAGATGGGATCGGTGGGCGTACGCGTCAACGGGGTCAACCCGGGCATCGTCCGCACCGACCTCGTCGCCATGGTCACGGAGGACTCCATCACCGGGCAGAGCTATCTGCGGAACTCCCCGGTGTCTCGCTTCGGCGAGGTCGACGACGTGGCAGCGGCGATCCGCTTCCTCGCCGGCCCGGAGGCATCGTTCGTCACCGGGGTGAACCTGCCCGTCGACGGCGGCCACCACCTGCGCCGCGGTCCCGACTACAGCGAGATCACCGCCGCGCTCTACTCCGAGGTGGTCGACCCCCGCATCCTCGAACCCTGACACCTCCCACCCACACGTTCTGTGGTGCGAGGCGAGCCTGTGAGGCTAGCGACGCACCACAGAACCGGGTTGTGGGGGTGCAGGGGTTGTGGCCGGAGGTGCACGGCCCGAGCGGGCACGGGTAGCTTGCGGGGCCATGCAGGAGATTCTCGACGCCATCGAAGCCGGTGCAACCGGTGAGGACATCGCCAACATCGAACTACCGGAGACCTACCGGGCAGCACATGTGCTGCGGGCCGAGCAGGAGATGTGGGAGGGCGTCGATTCCGCGGACAAGGACCCCCGCAAGAGCCTGCACGTCGGCGAGGTGCCCCTCCCAGAGCTAGCGCCCAATGAGGTCATCCTCGCCAACATGGCGAGCTCCATCAACTTCAACACCGTGTGGACCTCGATATTCGAGCCGCTACCCACCTTCGGGTTCCTCGACCGTCTCGGCAGGGAATCGGTGTGGGGGGCACGTCATGCGCAGGACTTCCACGTGGTCGGTTCCGACTCCTCCGGCGTGGTGCTGCGGGTGGGCTCCGCGGTGCGCAACTGGAAACCCGGTGACCGCGTCACCGTGCACTGCAACGACGTCGACGACCAGGACCCATCCGCGCACAACGACTCGATGCTCGCAGCCAACCAGCGCATCTGGGGTTTCGAGACCAACTACGGCGGCCTCGCCGACCTGTCGATCGTCAAGGCCAACCAGCTGATGCCCAAGCCCTCGCACCTGAGCTGGGAGGAGTCCGCGGTCAACGCCCTCTGCGGGTCGACCTCATACCGGATGCTCGTAGGGGACCATGCCGGGCGGATGCGACAGGGCGACAACGTGTTCATCTGGGGAGCGACCGGCGGCATAGGCGCTTACGCGGTGCAACTGGTTCTCAACGGTGGTGGGACCCCAGTCGGCGTCGTCTCCAGCGAGAGGCGCGTGGAGCTGCTCAAGGCGATGGGCTGCGAGCACGTGATCGACCGCCGCGAGGAGGGCTACCAGTTCTGGGCGGATGACCACACCCAGGACGAGGGTGAGTGGCGCCGGCTCGGCAAGAAGGTCCGAGGCCTGATCGGCGATGACCCCGACATCGTCTTCGAACACCCCGGCCGCTCGACGTTCGGGGCATCGGTGTTCATCACCAAGCGCGGCGGCAAGATCGTCACCTGCGCCGCCACCTCGGGCTACATGATCGAATACGACAACCGTCACCTGTGGATGAAGCTCAAGAGCATCATCTCGTCGCACTTCGCGAACTACCAGGAGGCATGGGAGATGAACCGACTGATCGACCAGGGAGCGATCCAGCCGATGATGTCGGACGTCTACGACCTCGAACACGTCGGCGATGCCGCCCTGGCGGTGCACCGCAACGAGGCCGAGGGCAAGCTGGGCGTGCTGTGCCTCGCTCCGTCGGAGGGCCTCGGGATCTCCGATCCCGAAAAGCGCGCGCGCATCGGCGAGGACAAGATCACCCTGTTCCGCCGCATGACCTGACCCCACGACACCGAACTTGAACGCCACCGACCGCTGAGCGGCACGTCTCGTTCAAGTTCGCGATGCAGGGTTGCAAAGGGGGGCACTGTGCAGTGGGTGATCGACGGCAACAACGTGATGGGGACCGGCGGCGACGGCTGGTGGAACGACCCCGCTGGCGCTGCGGCCCGCCTCACACAGCAGATCGCGCTGTGGAGCCGGGACCGTGACCAGGACCAGGTGCTGGTGGTCTTCGACGGCAGACCGGTAGCCGGCGTCGCGGTGCTCGCGGGAGGGAACCTGTCGATCGAGTTCGCACCATCTGCCAAGCGCGACGCGGCAGACGACGTGATCGTCGAGCGGGTCGCTGAGCTGTTCGTGGAGCCCGAGCTCACGGTCGTCACCTCCGACAAGGGTCTGATGGCCAGGCTCCCACCCGGCGTGATCGTCGTGCGATCCGGAGCGTTCCGCCGCGAAGAGCTGGGCCTGAAACGCTGAGTCGTCCGGCATCGACTTCCCCGCGTGGGTGATGTTGGACAGACTTGGCCGATGCAACTCACCGAGATCGATCATGTGGCCATAGCGGTCCGCGACCTGGATGCCGCGGTCAGCTTCTACGAGGAGGCGTTCGGAGCCGAGGTTGCCCACCGCGAGACGGTGGAGCGCGACGGCGTCGAGGAAGCTCTGGTGAAGGTGGCCGACAGCTACATCCAGCTCACGGCGGCCACCAGGGACGACTCGCCGATCGCCAAGTTCCTCGAACGCAAGGGCGAAGGTCTGCACCATGTCGGCTACCGCGTCGATGATTGCGCGCAGGCACTCGCCGACATGGTGGCTGCGGGCGCCACCCCGATCGACGCGGCACCCCGACCGGGTAGTCGTGGCACCACCGTGGCGTTCATCCACCCGAAGGGCGCTTTCGGGACCCTGATCGAACTGGTCGAGGAGTAGGACACTGGACTGGGAGTCGGACCGGGGAACCCGACCCGATGAAGCCGGCGTCGCTTACCGTGGCGGCCGGTCGGTGTCGCCGGGTCGGAGGGTCGTCGTGGGAATCGTCGGGCCGTGCAACCACCGGCCCGGCCGGCGTCGCCGCATACCGGATCGACTGGGATTCCCCGGAGATAGGCCGCGCGGACTCCGTTTCTGTGGGGGATCTGCCCCGTTGTGCCGATCCGGATCGTGGGGTGCGATGTAGGTGATGCAACCCGTGACGCGTCCCCCGCGTCGTCTCGGCTCGCTCGACGGGCTGCGGGCGATCGCTGTTGCCGCTGTGGTCGTGTACCACATCGACGACCGTGTGCTGCCCGGTGGGTTCCTCGGCGTGGACGTGTTCTTCGTGCTGTCCGGGTACCTGATCACCACCCTGTTGGTCTCCGAACATCGGCGCTCCGGGGGGATCGCGCTGCGCGAGTTCTGGAAGAGGCGGGCCCGGCGCCTGTGGGCCGCCGCCTGGGTGGTGCTGGCGGCGGTCGGTCTTCTGGGGCTTTGGAACGTGTGGGGCGCGGACCGCCAGGCCCTGTTGGCGGGCGACATCTTCGCTGCGGTTGCCCACATCGAGAACTACTGGCTGTTGGGCCATGGCGGCTACCTCGGCCAGTACGCGGCCCCCTCACCGGTGCGCCACTTCTGGTCGCTCGCGGTGGAGGAGCAGTTCTACCTGGTGTGGCCACTCGTGATGATCGGCGGACTGCTCGCTGTGCGTAGGTTCGGTCGTACCGCCATGTGGATCCTGTTGGGGGGCCTCGGTGCGATCAGCCTCACCGTGGGCCTGCTGGTCACTCCCGAGCGTGCCTATCTCGGAACCGTGCCACGAGCGATCGCTCTCATCGTGGGGGCTGCGCTGGCGTGGTGGTGGTCCTCAACGCCTCTCGCTGCACCGAGGTGTGGCCCGTTGCGGCGGGCGGTGGCGGTCTGGGCCGGGTTGGGCACGGTTGTGCTGGTGGTGGGTCTGTTCACCCTGAGCCCCAACGACGCGGTGCTCGCCCGTGGTGGCTTCCTGACCGTCGCTGTTGCTTCCGCTGGGGTCACCGGGTTGGCGGTGATCCCCGGGCCCACCGCGCGCTGGTTGGCGGCCCCGATGCTGGTGTGGATCGGTCGACGGTCCTACGGGATCTACCTGATCCACTGGCCCCTGATCGTGGCGATGGGCCCGGGTCGGCCGTCGTGGCTCGTCGCCCTGGTGGTGATCCCCATGACGATCGCTATCGCCGCTGCACTGCATGCCCTCGTCGAGGTTCCCCTCATCGAGCGGCGCTGGAAGCCCTCGATGCTCTACCTGGGAACGGCCTCCCTGGCCTTCGTGATCTGCTTGTCCCTGCTGGTGGCGCTTCCCCAGACCACTCCTACCCAGGAGGTC
The DNA here is from genome assembly GCA_047972145.1 of Microthrixaceae bacterium. Taxonomy (GTDB): domain Bacteria; phylum Actinomycetota; class Acidimicrobiia; order Acidimicrobiales; family Microtrichaceae; genus JAMLGJ01. The sequence goes on along the minus strand of JBKEAI010000260.1, from coordinate 17,302 downwards.
GCCGACAGCCTCGAGCGGGTAGCGGATCCCGGTGTTGCTCCCAACGGCACCTCCGGCTCCGGCTCGGGTCGGTCGACCACGACGACCACCATCTGCATACCGACGGTGGTGGCGGGCGCCGTGCAGGAGCGCTCCGGGGTCACCAGCGGTTTCGACCCGGACACCGTGACCGAGCTCGATGATCCCTCCACCGAGGCGTGCGCGGAACAGATCGACGTGCTCGTCGTGGGCGACTCCACCGGTAGGGGGTTCTCCAACGGGTTGGTCGGGTTGGGGGATCCCAATCTTCGGGTTTGGGATCGCACCGAGCTCGGTTGTTCGCTCGGAGGCGAGGAGTGCGCGGACTGGCGCACGACGTGGGCTGCCGCGGTCGCCGAGGTGGATCCGGATCTGGTGGTGCTCTACGCCAACCCGGTCATCGACCTCAAGGGGGTGGACGACGCCGACTTCGAAAGCGACGCGGGTGAGATCCAACGCACGCTCGCACTCGTCGAGGCATCGGAGGTTCTGACCGACTCGGGTGCGGCACTGCTACTGGTCACCCCACCCGCGCCGCGCGCACCCGAGGGATTGTTCTTCTGCGACGGGCGACGATCGGGGACCGGGTGTGATCCCGATGTTGTCGAGGCCTGGGGTGAAACGGTCGACAAGGTTGCCGAGGAGACCGGTGCCTCGGTCCTGGACGTCGCCGGATTCCTCGAGTCGATCGGCGACTCCAAGGCGACGCGTCCAGACGGCATGCACTTCGCGGGTGGTTCACTCCACGAGTTGGCCACCTGGGCTCGACCGGTGCTCGCGCTGGCAATCGTCGCTAAGGCCAACGGCTGATCCAGTCGAGTTCGTCGACTCGGCAGGACCCGCGATGTGCCACCAGCGCCTGACGCTGCGGTCCGGGGACCTTCGTCGCGCCCGGGCTCCTACGCCGCCGCGTTCTCCAGTGCCACCGCCATCGAGTCGAGCGTCTTTTCCATGGTCTCGCGGTTGTGGCTCGCCCGGTCCTTGATGCGCATCATCGCGGACGTCGTCGAGGCGATGAGCTTCGAACGATGGTCCTCCCAGGTCTCGGTGACCATGCAGCCGTCGTCGTCGGGTTCGATCCGGTATGTCCATCTCGACACCTTGACCGGACCGGCGCTCACGTCGAAGACGAACTCGCTTGGCTCGTCGTAGGTGACGACGGTCGCGATCGTCGACCAGCGCAACCAACCGGCGCGGTTGTGTCCGATGAACCGTGCTCCCCGCTTCGGTCTGCTCGTCGCTCCCAACCAACGCCCGCCAGTCGCCTCCGGTGACCACTCACCCATCCTCGGGAGGTCACTCACCAGCGCCCACACCTGGTCGGGCTCGGCCGCGATGGTTCTTGAAACACTCACTTGTTCCGCCATGGGAGGAGCATATTCGCCGGTTCCCTGTCCTGCCCCAGCCATCGGAACCACACCGAGGGAGGTACAGCCGAGGGAGATACAGCCGATACTGCGCTGGTAGGGAGCATGGTCGCGCGGCCTACCATGCCCCGATGCGTCGGCTGGGCCCCATCGTTGCTGCGACAGTGGTCGTGTTCGCCGGCTGTAGCGGTCCCGAGCGCCCCGTGGCCGACGAAGGACCGACCACCGCCGTCGACGTGAACACGACCACGACCGCACCGGAGGCCTCTGAGGTCTCCTTCGGGATTCCCGCCGAGCTACTACAACGCGTGCAGGACGCGGGGCATCCGTTTCCCGATATCGAGTACCCGTCGCAACCCGAAGGTGTGCCCTGGCCAACCGACGAGTGGCCCGAAGGGGAGATCCCCGATGGCGTCGACGCTGCGGCGCTCGAAGCTGCGATCGACGAGGCGTTCAGCGGTGGCCTCGGCAACGCGGATGTGATCGACGCGGTTCTGGTGGTCAAGGACGGCAAGCTCGTGGTCGAGGAGTACAACGACTGGAATCCCGAGGAGCTCCACAACTCCTGGTCTATGGCCAAGTCGGTGACCTCCTCCCTGGTGGGGATCCTCGCGGGCCGTGGCGAGTTCGACGTGTTCCAGCCGGCTACCGCCCCCGAATGGGCCGACCAGGCCGATCCCAGGCATGCGATCACGGTCGACTCGCTCCTGCGGATGTCGAGCGGTCTGCAATGGACCGAGGACTACAACGATCCGAGCGGCGATGTGATCTCCATCCTCGCCGGGGCGGGAATGGCCGACCGTGCGGGATACACGGCGAGCAGGCCACTCGAGGCCCCTGTCGACACAGCGTGGGAGTACTCCACCGGTACCGCCGACGTCGTCGCCCGCGAGGTGGCCGAGCGTGTCGGGTACGGCGACGAGTTCACCGGATGGATCGAATCGAACCTGTTCGAGCCGCTCGGCATCACCGGAGCCGACTTCCAGCTCGACGATACCGGGGTCATCAACGGTGGCTCATGGGTGAACATGCGTCCTGTCGATTTCGCGCGCTTCGGATACCTGTTCCTGAGGGGAGGCGAATGGGACGGCGAGCAGATCGTGCCCACAGAATGGGTGGACTACAGCCGCCTTCCCACACCGACCGCGGACGAGGCGATCTACGGAGCTCACTGGTGGGTCGACACCCAGGACCCGCAACGGTTCTACGCGTCGGGCTTCAACGGCCAACGCATCATGGTCGTCCCCGAGGAGGATCTCATGATCGTGGTGCTGTCACGCACCTCGAGCGGTCGCCCCGTCTTCCTGGTGGACCGCCTCGAGGAACTCTTCGGCGCAGCGGAATCGGATGACCAGTCGACCTAACGTGACGCGATGCAGGTTCACCTCGTCGACGGCACCTATGAGCTGTTCCGCAACTTCTATTCACCGCGCGGTGGGCACACCAACGATGCTGGTGAGGAGGTCGGTGCCGTTCGCGGTGTGCTGCGGGGCACCGTCGCGATGCTCGCGGATGGGGCGACGCACATCGGTGTGGCCACCGACCATGTGATCGAGTCGTTTCGCAACGACCTGTGGGCCGGCTACAAGGACGGTTCGGGGATCGAGCCTGATCTGTGGAGCCAGTTCCCGTGGGTCGAGGACGCGCTGCGCGCCTTGGGTGTGACCGTGTGGGCGATGGTCGAGGTGGAGGCCGACGACGCTCTCGGCGCTGCTGCGGAGAAGGCCGACGCGGACAGCCGCGTCGATCGGGTGGTCATCGCGACGCCCGACAAGGACCTGGCCCAGTGCGTGCGGGGAACCCGTGTGGTGCAGTACGACCGTCGGGCGCAGCAGTTCCGCGGCCACGACGAGGTGCTGGAGAAGTACGGGGTGCCCCCCGAATCGATCCCCGACTGGCTAGCTCTCGTAGGAGACTCGGCTGATGGCTTCCCTGGCCTTGCGGGCTGGGGAGCCAAGAGCTCCGCTGCTGTGCTCGGGGTCTACGGGCACATAGAGGACATCCCGCGCTCGCCTGGTCAGTGGGACGTGCCGGGGGTGCGCGGAGCGGCGAAGCTCGCGGCGACGCTGGCCGACGGGTACGAGAACGCCCTTCTGTTCAAGACGCTCGCCACGCTTGTGACCGACGTGGAGGTCGGCGAGGTCGACGACTGGCGCTGGAGCGGTCCGACCGACGAGCTCGAAGGGTGGTGCGAGCGTCTCGATGCACCGGATGTGTTGAGCCGCGCCCGGGCATTGTCGGCGTGAACTCCGACTCACTCAGGTTGGGACACCCGGACTCCTCCACGCTGGTCGTGCGTGGTCGATCCCTGGCTGAGTCGGTGCCACGCCGCTCGGACCAGGCCGGTGATCCCGTCGGGATAGAGCACCGTCACAGCGATCAGCAGTAGGCCCGACACCGCGAACTGGTACTCCGAGGGGTCTCCCACGTCACCCCCGGTAGCGATCGCGAACAACCCGACCGGTGCCAGCAGGCCGGCAACCAGGGAGCCAGACAGGGCTCCGATTCCCGCGAGGAAGGTGAGTGCCACCAACGAAAGGGAGCTGAACACACCGAAGGAGTCCGCGGACAGCGTGAGGCGCTGGTAGGCGAGCAGGCAACCTCCCGTACCGGCGAGAAGTGCCGATGTCGCGAACGCGGACAGCTTCGCCATGCGTACGTCCACACCCGTTCCGGCAGCCGCACGTTCGTTGGAGCGCACCGCCAGCCAGGCCAGTCCGGTGGGACTGCGTCGCAGGTTTGCGACCACCAGCGCGCAGGCGATGAGCACAACCAGGCACAGCACGCCGAAGGCCACCCGCGGGTAGCCGTCACCTGGTGCAGAGATCGACAGGTCGATCGGTCCCAGTTCCGGTTCGGGTACCCCTGTGCGTGCCCCGGCGGTGAACCAGTCCCACTTGAAGACCAACTCCTGTATGGCCACCGCGGCGCCGAGGGTGAGGATCGCCAGGTTCAGGCCGCGCACCTTCAACGCGGGCAGGCCCAGGACGACACCGAGGACCCCCGCGAGCAGCACCGCCAACAGCGGAGAGAGGGGAAACGGGATTCCTGCATCCGCGAGGCGCACCATCGAGAAGGCCGCGAAGCCGGCGAACGCGTATGGCGCGAGCGAGATCTGGCCCACGAAGCCGGTGACCACGACCACCGAGAGCGCCATCACCGCGAAGATCGTCGAGGTGATCAGCGCCGATCGCCAACTCGATGCACCGAAGACCAACAAGGCCAGCGCGCCGATGCCCAACGCCGTGGCGAACACGTACTGGTGCCGCGGCTCGGGTGCAGCCGGGAATCTGCCCTCCAGGGGCCTGCCCCGGGTGGGTAGGCCCTCGCCCCTCAGCGCCATCACCGCGAGGATCACCAGGAACGGCACACCCTGTTGCAGGCCCACGTCGGGCAGCCATCGCACCTCGCTCTGGATGTTCAGCAGCCAGGACTGCACCATGCCCAACGCCACAGCGGCGAGTGCGGTGATCGGGAACGAGCGGAGACCCCCTACGAGTGCCGCAGCCAGAGCGGGCACGATGAGCAGCGAGTTGTTGAGCGGGTCGAGCGCCACGATCTGTGCGGCGCAGATCATCGCCAGGCCGGCGAGCGAGGTGGCGATCATCCAGTTGATCGCGGCGACGCGTTCGGGGTTGATGCCCATGATGCGCGCTGCGCGGTCGTTCTCGGCAGCGGCGGTGGTGACGAGTCCGAACCTGGTGTGCCTCCCCACCAACCACAGGAGGGCCGCGAGCACGACCACGGCTCCCCCGAGCGCCAGACGGTCGACTCCTACGAGGCGTCCGAGCACCACCACGTTGTCGTCCGGCAGCACGGCACGTACGGGGGGTGTGATCGCCCACTCGGTTCCGACCACCGCCCAGAAGTAGAGGAACAACCCAACCGATGCGACCACCCGGGCGAGGGCCGGGGCGTGGCGCAGTGGCCGGAACACCAGGGTGTGGATCAACAGCCCCAGAAGGGCTCCGAGCACAGCGAACAGCACCAACGCGGTCGCTGTGGTGGGTCTCGGCACGAGTGCGATGCGATGCGGGATGGCGAACAGGGGCAGCACCAGGTCGCCTGAGTCGCGGAACTCGAAGTACGCGAACGCCAGGTAGGTGCCGGTGGCGGCGTGCGCGAAGTTGACCACCCGGGAGCTGCGGTAGGTCATCACCACACCCATCGCCAGGGCGGCGATCACCGCACCGCCACCGAGGCCGAGGATCAGGTACGCGAGCTGTGTGGTGATGTCTGCCTCCGTGGGCAACCTGTGGCGCAGCGCCTCGAGTGGGCTTGGTGGGGACCCTCGGCGGGCAGCGTTCCGGTCAACCGATGGTCTCTGCGACGATCGTAGGGACGTCGACCCAGCCGTCGGAGACCTCTTGGAACTCGTTCGGCCCGACCACCTCGACGAGGACCTGCTGGGGCGCACACAGCGACGGCAAAGCCGGGATCTGCCGGCCGTCACAGGTGTATGCGTGACCATCGAACGACGGCACATCCACGCTTGCGTTGAACGCGTCGATCAACTCCTGTGAGGTGGCATCGGTCCCCAGCGGGTTCATCTTCGCCCAGAGGTTCATCGCACCTCTGAACGCGACCGTCGCGGCGGAGCGGGGTGAGGTGTCGGGGGCGTACTTCTCCCTGGCGAGCGTGTAGATCTCGGGGTCAGCGTTCGTCGCGTCCTCGGGGTTGACCCGACCCTCCACGTTGAAGCGGAACCCGACGACGTCGTCGATGCCGACCTTGTCGAGTTGGCGCACATCTGCACACGCTCCGACCAGGTACACCGTGGCGTCGCTGCGCAGGTCGACGATCGCCTGCATCACCGGAGCACACGCGAGGTCGGCAGCGGCGACGAGAAGGGCATCGGGGTTCCCCTCCAGAGCCTTTTGCACAGCGGTGGAGTAGTCCTGGCTGACCATCGGGTAGCTGACCTGGTCCACCTCGGCGCCGAGGTCCCCCGCGATGTCGACGCCATAGTCGACCGCAGCGCGCTCGATCGAGGGGTACTCGGCGTAGAGCACCGCTACCTTGTCAGCGCCGTCGACGGTCACCGCCTGGTGGGCGAACGCGGCGAAGGCCCCGGGGCTTCCACCGGAGAACTGGAACGAGATCGGGCTGACCATCTCCTCTTCGTTGAGCGGGATCCCACCCACCCATGGGATCCCGTTCTCCTCGAAGATCGCGAGCGCCGCGCCGTTGGACAGGCCGATCCCTCCGAGTACGGCCACCACCCCCTCCTCGACCAGCTTGCGCGCACACCCTGCGGCCTCTTCGGGGGCGAGGGCGTTGCCGAGCACACAGGGCACGATCTCGATCGGGTGACCGTCGATGCCGCCGAGCTCGGCGTTGGCGAACCCCTCGAACCCGTCGATCGCACCGTGCAGCTCCGGCATCGCCCCCACGGGCGCGGAGTCGACGTTCATGAACCCGATCCTCACCGGTTCGAGGGTGTCGTCGGCCGCGACCGGCTCGGGTACATCACCGTCGAACCACATCGCTCCCTGGAACCTGCTCAGCACTGTGGTGCCGTCGCCCTCGGTGGGTTTCACCGAGCCGTCCTCGGCGAGCTGCTCCGCGTTGTCCGCAGCGATGTCGCGCTCGGTGGTGTCGGTTGGCTCGGCCGATTCGCTGCAAGCTCCGAACAGCATGGCCGCCGCGACTACGAGCGCGGTCGCGGCGCTCACGTGCGCAGGGCGTCGCAACGCCCGTCGGTTCGGTTGGGTCGCTTCGGCCATCTCGGTCCCCCCGGGCGATGTGCGGCGCATACTAGTGACCGACCGATTTCCCTCCGCCGTTCCCGCGCCCAGCCGACCGGTGGGATCCAGCTGGGTTCGAGCCGGACCGCTCCGAACCGAGCTGCTCCGAACCGCTCCTATCGGGGCCGCCTCATCTGAACAGCTTGGCGAACTCCTCGGGAACCGGCGTGTCCAACTGGGTCATCGTGCAATCGTGCGGGTCCTTGTCGGTGCGCCATCGCACGAAGCGGGCGGGGTGGCGGAACCGGCCGTTGCTGATGTTCTCACAGGTAACCTCCACGACCCGAACGGGTCGCAGCGGTACCCACGGCGCGCTCGAACGGCCGCTTGACCACCGGTTCGGTGCGCCCGGGACGCGGGCCTGTGGGGCGCCGGCTCCCTCGGGTGCCCAGGGGTGGTCGATCTCGGCACCATCGGTGAGCGGCTCCAACTCGCTCACCAGGGTGCGTCGTTGTGCGGCGGAGAACGCACTGCACACACCCACATGGTGAAGGACCGCAGTGCCGGACGTGTCGTCGTAGAGCCCGAGCTTGAGCGACCCGACGCCTCCGCTGCGGTGCTCCGCATAGCCGGCGACGACGCAGTCGACGCTGCGATGGTGCTTGACCTTGACCTGTGACCGCTTGTCCTCCTGGTAGGTGCCTCCGGTGGCCTTGGCCATCACGCCGTCGAATCCACCTCCGTCGAAGCGGGCGAACCAGTCGGCGGCCAACCCGGGGTCGTGGGTCGCCGGTGTGAGGTGTAGGGGCTCAGCCACCCCGTCGAGCAACGTATCGAGGGTGCTTCGACGGTCCGCCATCGGCAACGGGCGCAGGTCGAGGTCATCGAGGGCGAGGATGTCGAACAGCACCAGGTGTGCCGGCGTCTCCTGCGACAGGCGTTCGATCCTGGATTCCGCCGGGTGTATGCGTTGACCCAACAGGTCGAAGTCGAGCCCGTCGGGGCCGGGGACCACCAACTCGCCGTCCAACACGCAGCGGTCGGGAAGTTGGTCCAGGATGGGTCCGGCCAGCTCGGGGAAGTAGCGGGTGAGTGGCTTGCAGTTCCGGGAGGTGACCTCGTGCTCGTCGCCGTCGCGGAACAACAACGCCCGGAAGCCGTCCCACTTGGGTTCGTAGATGTACTCACCCTCGGGGATCTCGCGTGAGGCCTTGGCGAGCATCGGCTTCACCGGGGGCATGACCGGGAGGTCCATCAGCTCGCACGCTCGGTACCCGCTACCGAGCCGTTGGTCGGACCGTCGTCGAGTTGCAGGAGGGCCGAGCCTTGAACTGCCAGGAGCAGCTCGTCGAGGATGGAATCGTCGGTGCCCACCGTGATCAGGTCGCGCACCGAGGTCCGCCCGAACCCGCGTTCGATCGAGTGGTCGATGAACGTGAGCAGGGGGTCGTAGTAGCCGTCGGTGTTGAGCAGACCCATCGGCTTGGGATGCAGGCCGAGGTAGCGCCAGGTGAGCACCTCGAAGAACTCCTCCATCGTTCCGATGCCACCCGGCAGGGTGACGAAGGCGTCTGCGGCCGAGTACATGGCGGCCTTGCGCTGGGGCATGTCGCGCACCACCCGAAGCTCTGCGATGTCGTGGTTGGCGACCTCCATGTCGAGGAGCTGTTCGGTGATCACTCCGATCACATGGCTTCCTGCCTCGGTGGCAGCCGCTGCTGCAACACCCATCAGGCCGACACTTCCACCGCCGAAGACCATGTCGGCTCCACGCTGCGCGAGCCCAGAGCCGATGCTCGCTGCCGCCTCGGCGAAGATCGGATCGTCTCCCATGCGCGACCCGCAGTAGACCGCCACCCGGGGTCGTCTCGATAGAGGTTCAACGCTCACCAGAACAGGGTAGGTGACCGCAGCCGGCATCCAACCGACACTTTGGGAGCCGAATGGCCCTCACAGGTAGCTTCGGATGCCATGGAACACCCCATCCGAGATCGGGTCGAGGACCTCGCAGGACGGCGCGAGAAGGCACTCAACCCGGGGTCGCAGCGTTCGATCGACCGTCAGCACGAGCGCGGCAAGATGCTCGCCCGCGAGCGCATCGAGTACTTGCTGGACGAGGGTTCGTTCCACGAGCTTGACATGCTCGCTCGCCACCGAGCCGAGGATGCGCTGCCGGAGCGCCCCTACGGCGACGGCGTGATAACGGGTTGGGGAACCGTCGACGGACGCAAGGTGTTCGTGTTCTCACAGGACTTCACCGTCTATGGCGGGGCTCTGGGCGAGGTGTTCGCGGAGAAGATCCACAAGTTGATGGACCTGGCGCTCAAGGTCGGCGCACCGGTGATCGGCCTCAACGACGGCGCGGGGGCCCGCATCCAGGAAGGTGTCGTCTCGCTCGCCTCCTACGGAGGGATCTTCTTCCGCAACGTCAAGGCATCAGGGGTCACCCCACAGATCTCGGTGATCATGGGACCGTGCGCCGGCGGCGCGGTCTACAGCCCCGTGATGACCGACTTCGTGTTCATGGTGGACGAGACCTCCTACATGTTCATCACCGGGCCCGATGTGGTGAAGCAGGTCACCGGCGAGGAGGTCAGCCAGCAGGATCTGGGCGGTGCACGGGTGCACACGGGTACCTCCGGTGTGGCGCAGTTCATCAGCAGCGACGACCGCTCGTGCCTCGACGACGTCAAGTACCTGCTCGGCTTCCTGCCCTCCAACAACCTCGAGGAGCCGCCGGCGGAACCCACCGCGGATCCGGTGGATCGCCGTTGCGAGGAGCTTTACGACCTGATCCCCGCCTCGCCGAACCAGCCCTACGACATGCGCGAGGTGGTGCGTGCGGTGGCCGACGACGGCGAGTTCTTCGAGTACGCCGCTTCGTGGGCCGGCTCTATCATCTGCGGGTTCGTGCGCCTCGGCGGCCAGAGCGTCGGGGTCGTCGGCAACCAGCCCGCGATGTTCGCCGGCGTGCTCGACATCGAGTCGTCGTCGAAGGCGGCGAAGTTCGTGCGCACCTGCGACGCGTTCAACATCCCGCTGGTCACCTTCGTGGACGTACCCGGCTTCCTACCCGGTATCGACCAGGAGCACGGCGGCATCATCCGCCACGGAGCCAAGCTGCTCTACGCGTACTGCGAGGCGACAGTGCCCCGCATCTCGGTGATCACCCGCAAGGCCTACGGCGGTGCGTACGTGGTGATGGACTCCAAGTCGATCGGGTCTGACCTGGCGTTCGCGTTCCCCTCCGCGGAGTTGGCGGTCATGGGTGCCAACGGCGCGGTGGAGATCGTGCATCGGCGCACCCTCGCGGAGGCAGATGACCCGGAGGCGAAGCGGGCCGAGCTCATCGAGGAATACGAAGAAGAGCACCTCAACCCCTGGGAGGCCACCGACCGCGGTTATGTGGATGATGTGATCGACCCAGCCGAGACCCGCCAGAAGTTGATCGCAGGGCTCGAGGTGCTGCGCACCAAGCGTGAGGAACTTCCCAATCGCAAGCACGGGAACATGCCGCTGTGAGCGCGGATCCGCAGACACCGACGATCGAGGTCCGGTCTGAGCCGACCGACGAGGAAGCGGCAGCGATCGTTGCCGCGGTGTCTGTACTGAACGCTGCGGGGGCGTCGTCCGACACCTCAACGCAGATCCCTCGCTGGCGCTTCTCAGGCCGCTGGTGGTCCGCCCCCGTCTCGGTTCGGCGACCCCGTCCGTAGGCCGCGCAACAGGTCCAGCCGAGTCGCGTGATGCACCGCTTTCGTCGGCCACACCTCCGAGACAACCCCGCTGGTACATCGGAGGCCCCGCCTTTGGGCGGGGCCTCTTAGGCTGGTCGGTGTGGGGCACTCAGCCGAGCTGTTCACGGTCGCCGATGACGAGGTGGTGCTGTGGCACGGTGCCCAATCCACCCGCATCACCGATCTGTCGCCCGACAGCGAGGTGGTCGTGGATGGCCAGCAGGTCCGGACCCTGCCACGCCACGGCGAGCTGCTCGCCCGGATCGCGACGGTCAACGACGTCCACTTCGGTGAGACCGAGGCCGGAAGGCTCGGAGACAGCGACGAGTGGGAGACGTTCTCGGTGGCGCCCGGTAAGCCACCGTATCCGCAGGTGATGAACGCGGGAGCGGTGCACGACATCTCATCGTGGGAACCGGATCTCGTGGTGGTCAAGGGCGACCTCACCTCCTCGGGTGCCCCCGAGCAGTACGAGGAGTTCCGAGCCTGCTACGAACCTCCCTTCGGTGACCGGCTGTTGGCCGTGCGGGGCAACCACGAGAGCTACCACCACCTCGCGGTGGCCGACGACCCGTTCCAAGAGCGTGAACTCCCCGGGGTGCACGTAGCGTTGCTCGACACAACCCGCGACGGCGAGCCCAACGGTGACCTCACCGCCGAGCAGCTCGACCGGTTGGACGAGCTCGCCGCGAGGGCTGACCGGTCGGTGCTCGTGTTCGGACACCATCCGATCTGGGACTCTTCGAGCGAGGCGCGCAGCGACGACACCTTCGGGCTGCTTCCCGCTGCCACCGAAGCGTTGATAGAGGTCTTCGCGCGCCGACCCCGGCTCGTGGGGTACTTCGCAGGGCACACACACCGCAACCGGGTTCTCCGTGTGCAGGAGCGTCCCGACGTTCCCTTCGCCGAGGTGGCATGCGTCAAGGACTTTCCGGGATCCTGGGCCGAGTACCGCGTCTTCGACGGGGGGATCCTCCAGGTGCACCGTCGGATCTCCACCCCCGACGCTCTCGCCTGGACAGAACGCACCCGTGGCATGTTCGGGGGTGCCTACCCGGCCTATGCGTCGGGTCGGCTCGACGAGCGGTGCTTCGAGGTCAGCGGTCCCGCTGCTCACCGGTAGCGTGTGACCATGGAGACACGCTCGATGATGCTGCGTCGCGCGTTCAGCGAAGCCTCGGGCTACGTGATGGAGCTCGCGCGCAGCGCCGGGGACGCGCAGTGGAATTCAGCGGGTCTCGGCGACTGGACGCTCGCCGAGCTCTTGGTGCACACCTCGCGGGCGGCGTCGACGATCACCACCTACGCCGAGGTACCCGCGGAACGCACCCTCGATTCAGCGGCGGCGTACTACGTGGCCGTGCTGGCGGACCCTTCGATCCACGGGTCGGTTGCCGAGCGGGCCAAGGAGCAGGCCGCCGGGGTCGACGAACCACTACTCGAATACCTGGAGCGGACCTTCGAGGAAGCTGACCTGACGCTCGCCCGAACCCATTCGAGCGCTGTGCTCGGCACCTTCGCTGGTGGCATCACCCTCGAGGACTACCTACCGACGCGAATCACTGAGCTGGTGGTCCACGCGATCGACATCGCCGATGCGCTCGACGTGGATCCGCAGGTACCGGCTTCGGCGATGGCGGTGACCCTGGAGACCCTCTCGCAGCTCGCCAGTCGCCGCCCCGAGGTGGTTGCGCCGGCTCAGATCGTGAGGGCGCTCACCGGTCGGGGTCAACTCAGTCCCGACGCGAACGTCCTGGGGTGACGCGGTGAGCGGGGCCGGCGTCGGACCGCTGGCGGATCTGCGCGTCATCGACATGGCAACGGTGATCGCAGGACCGGGTGCGGCTCGGTACCTCGCAGACTTCGGGGCGGACGTGGTCAAGGTCGAGAATCCCGACGGCGGTGACACCGCCCGGTCGATGGGTTGGCGCGACTCCCGTGACGGCGACTCGCTCTGGTGGAAGCTGATGGGTCGCAACAAGCGCTGCATCGGACTGGACCTCAAGGACCCAGACGATCTCCAGGTGATGCGGGCGTTGTGCGCGTCGGCCGATGTGCTCATCGAGAACTTCCGTCCCGGCACCCTCGAGCGGCTGGGCCTCGCCCCTGAGGTCCTCTTGGATGACAACCCGTCGCTCGTGGTCACCAGGGTCACCGCGTTCGGCCAGGACGGGCCCTATGCGTCCCGGCCCGGGTTCGCCACCCAGGCCGAGGCCCTTTCCGGGTACGCCGCGATCTCGGGCGAACCCGACGGTCAGCCACTGTTGCCACCGATCGCACTCACCGACGAGGTGGCCGGCCTGGCTGCAGCGTTCGCGACGATGGTTGCGGTGCATTCGGGTGTGGGCCAGGTGGTCGACGTCAGCCTCATCGAGTCGATGCTTCAGATGATGGGTCCGCTGGTCGCTCTGTACGGGCTGACCGGGCAGACCCAGGACCGCCTCGGCTCGGGTATCCCCTACACCGTCCCGCGCAACACCTACCGCACCGCCGATGGGGAGTGGATAGCGATCAGCACGTCCGCAGCTTCGGTCGCAGCGAGGATGCTGGAGTTGATCGGCCTGGGCGACGACGAGGAGCTCGCAACCTTCGAGGGCCGCCAGGCCAACCGGGAGGTTGTCGACGAGGCCACCGCGAGGTGGGTGGGGCAACGCTTGGCAGCGGACGCTCTCGCTGAGTTGGAAGCGGCCCAGGTCGCGGTCGCTCCGGTGCACGATATGGCGGGCATCTTCGCCGATGAGCACTTCAGGGCCCGCGGGGCGATCGCCGGTGTCGACGGGGTTCCGATGCAGCAGCTGATCGCACGCCTTTCGGCCACACCGGGTTCGATCCGTTGGGCGGGCAGGGCACTCGATGCCGACGCCGCGGAGATCCGCCGGGAGATCGGCGATGCTACGGATCACCGTCGGGCGTAGCGACTCTCGCTGATCGCCAACAGCCCCAGCGCACCTGCGGGGTGGGATCGGTACCGGTCGTGGTGGCAGGTACCGCAGCGATGCCGGCGGCTACTCGGCGACCGCCACCTCGATACGGTCCTGGTTCCACTCCCGTGCAGCGGCGAGCGCGAAGCGCACCTGTTCCATCATCTCGCCACCATCGAAGGCGTGCGCCGGGTAGCAGGCGACCCCGGCCCAAAGGGTGTGATGTCCGGAGGTGCTCACGAGGTTGCGCCTGATCCTCTCGACGGTCCACACCGCCCCGTTCTCGGGTGTGTCCTCGAGGATCACACCGAACGTCCCGTCCTCCAGACGGCATGCGATGTCGGAGTCACGCACCGTGTCGCGGATGGCCTCGGCGACGACCTTGGGATCGGCCGGTCTGGTGTTCTCCCCTGGGAGCCCAGCGGTCACATCGACCAGGGCGACCGCCACCGGCCGGAGATGGCGCCGTGCCGACGCGAGACGGCTCTCGAGCGCGACGAGCAGGTAGTTCTCCGAGAACAGGCCGGTTGCCGGATCGGTGAGCGCGCTCGACGCCGATGACTGCGTTGCGGACGGGCCCTCACCCGGAACCTTCGTCTCGGGCAGGTTGGTGTCGGGCACCTCACCGGCCCCTCGGGCGGTCTGGGCGTCGGAGGGGGTCTGGGAGCCCGTGCGAAGGTCGGCGATCGTCGGTGGGGCCGGGTCGCCCGTCGGGGCGTCGAGCCGACCGGCCCCGGTGTCGACCTGCGGGTCGTCTCGGCGGTCGGTGACACCGGGTCGGGTGCCTGCCCCACCTTGCGGGGATCCGCCGGCAGGTTCAGCTTGGTGCGCACTGCGTGGGGCCAGTGAGAGCACACCGGCGAGCAACCCGAGGACACCTGCGGCTATGCCCAACTCCGGGACGCCGCCGAGCGCGGCCCAACCACCGAACACGAGGCTCGCCCCGCCGGCGGCGAGCGCGGGGATACGGCTGTCGATCACATGGTCTCCATCGGCCACGAACTCTGCATCGGCTCCGTGGACATCAGGCCTGAGCTTTCGGCTGGGAATGCGACACTACCGCCACGAAGCGGTCGACATCCTCGGTGGTGGTAGACCAACTCGTGACCAGCCTGACCTCGATCCGGCCTTGCTGGTCGGCGATCGGGCTCTCCTTGTAGAACGTCGCCCCCGCGTCGGTCAGTGCCGCGATCGTGGACTGGTCGAGCCAGGCGAAGACCATGTTGGCGTCAACCCGGTGCGACAACCGCGCGTGGTTGGCCTGCAACCCGTCCGCCAAGCGGGCCGCCATCGCGTTCGCATGGGTTGCGAGCTCCAACCACATGTCACCATCCAGCCAGCCGACGAACTGGGCGGCTGTGAAGCGCAGCTTGGACAGAAGGTGACCGGTGCGCTTGCGGAGTCGCCCGATGTCGTCGCGGACGCGATCGGTGTCGAACACGATCACTGCCTCGGCCCCGAGGGCTCCCCCTTTGGTGGCTCCGAGCGACATTATGTCGACCCCTGAACGCCATGAGAGGTCGGCGGGTGAGCACCCACTCGCTGCAACTGCGTTGGCGAACCGGGCACCGTCGAGGTGTACCGCCATGTCCCGGGAGTGGGCGATCTCGCACAGCTCCGAGAGCTCGGCGGGGGAGTAGCGGGTTCCCATCTCGGTCACCTGTGCCACCGACACGCTGGTGACAGCGATGGAGTGCACACCGGTGTCGTGGCGCTCGGCCAGGAACCGCTCGATCGCATAGGCGGACAACTTGCCGTGGTCCGACGGCTGTGGCAGGAGTGTGAGGCCGGCGCCGATCACCGTGGGAGCGGCGCACTCGTCGGCGACGATGTGACCCCTGTCGGAGCACAACACCGCACCCCAGCTCGGGTTGACCGCTGCGAGTGCCAGCGAGTTGGCGGCGGTGCCGGTGGGGACGCAGTACAGCCTGATGTCGGTTTCGAAAAGCTCACAGAGCCGGGCGACGAGGTCCCCGGATCGGCGGTCCGCACCGTATGCGGCACCGAATTCGCCGGCCTCCGCGACGAGCGCATCGAGCACGGCGGGGCACACGCCCGAGTTGTTGTCGCTGGCGAAGTTCACCGGAGGATTCAGGTCACCCGCGCGGGGCGACGGCCAGGTCCGCGATCGTGGTCATGATCTCGTTCAGCTCGTAGTCCTTGGGGGTGAACACCTCTGCCACGCCCGAGTCGAGCAGCTGTTGGCGGTCCTCGGCGGGGATGATGCCTCCCACGAAAACCGGGGCGGTGACCCCTTCGGCCCTCACCAGTCGGATCACCTCGGGTATCAGCTCGAGGTGTGAACCGGACAGTATCGACAGCCCGACCACGTCGACGTCCTCGTCGCGCGCTGCGATCGCTATCTGCTCGGGTGTGAGTCGGATCCCCTGGTAGATCACCTCGAACCCTGCGTCGCGCGCGGCGACAGCGACCTGTTCAGCACCGTTGCTGTGGCCGTCGAGTCCCGGTTTGCCGATGAGCATCCGGGGTGGCCCCCCCGGCAGTGCCGAGAGGCGTCGTGCGATGTCGGCGAGGCCATCTCCGGGGCCGCGGACCCCCGCAGCCGCCGCCACACCCGTGGGGGCGCGGTACTCGCCGAAGGTGTCGCGCAGCACCTGGGACCATTCACCGGTGGTCCCACCCACTCGGGCCAACTCGATGGTGGCCGCCATGATGTTCTCGTCGCTGTTCGCCACACGGGTGAGCTCCTCGATCGCGCGTTCGACCGCAGCGCCGTCACGATCCGCCCTCCACTTCTCCAGCTCCGCGACCGTGTTCCGCTCGACCTGCGGATCGACCCGCAGGATGTTGTCCTCGCCTCCGAGGGGCGATTCGGCGGTCTCGGTGAAGCGGTTGACGCCGATCACCGGGAGCTCGCCGGACTCGATCCGACGCAGCCTTTCGGTGTGGGAGCGCACGAGTCTCCCCTTGAGCTCGTCGATCGCCTCGAAAGCTCCTCCCATCTCCAGCACGTCGTCGAGCTCGGCCTGTACCGAATCCTCGAGCTCTGCGGTGAGGCGGTCCATCACCACCGACCCCTCGAAGATGTCGGGGTACTCGAGGAGGTCGCTCTCCATCGCCAGCACCTGCTGGATCCGCAGCGACCACTGCTGGTCCCACGGTCGCGGCAGCCCGAGGGCCTCGTTCCAGGCGGGTAGCTGCACCGAGCGGGCGCGGGCGTCGCGTGACAACGTGACCCCCAGTGCTTCGAGCACGATGCGCGCGACGTTGTTCTCCGGTTGCGCTTCGGTGAGTCCGAGGCTGTTGACCTGCACGCCGTAGCGGAACCGCCGGGCCCTGGGATCGGTGATCCCGTAGCGCTGCTCGGTGATCCGGTCCCACATCCTCGTGAAGACGCGCATCTTCGCGGTCTCCTCGACGAAGCGCATGCCGGCGTTCACGAAGAAGCTGACCGATGCGACCACAGCGGGCATCGCGTCGGGGTCGACCTGCCCGGAGTCGCGCACGGCGTCGAGCACGTCGATCGCATTGGCGAGGGCGTAGGCGATCTCCTGGGTGGGGGTCGCGCCGGCCTCCTGGAGGTGGTACGAGCACACGTTCATCGGGTTCCA
>JBKEAI010000252.1:0-11561 GCA_047972145.1 Microthrixaceae bacterium | reverse complement strand
CCGTCTCCGGGCGCTCGTCGGGGGTGGCGAAGGAGTCGGCCCGGCGGTCCCGGAACCCCGCGAGGAACCGCAAGAGCGCCATCAGGTCGGCTTCGTCGGTCGCCCAGCCGACCGACGCCCGCAGGGCGGATGCTCCCCAGCCGTGGAGCTCCCACATCGCGTCGTCGAGATCGCAGAAGTCCGGCGGATCAGCCCGCTGGAAGAAGGGCGCCATGTCGGTCGCCCCGAGGCCCCGTGCCGCCTCGCCGCACCCGGGGTTGCAGAAGCATCCGGAACGTAGCGAGATCCCCTCGCGCGAAGCCGCATCGGTCACCGCCCGGTCGTGGATCATCGTGCCGTGGGGGTCATACAGGTTGAACGCGATCGTGCCACCACGACCCTCGCACTGCGGATCGCTCGGCCCCAGCACCTTCACCAAGGGTTCCCCGTTGCCATGACGCAGCTCTGCAAAGGACCCGAGCAGGTACCTGGTGGCGCTCAGGACACGTTCGTGTATCGATTCGATTCCGACGCGCCCGACGAGCTCCAACCCGTCGCGCACCGCAGGGATGGACGCGAAGTTGAGCGTCCCATCCTCGAAACCGACGTGGCCGGGTACCAGTCGGTGAGCATCGGCACTGACCGAGACCATCGAGATCGTCCCACCTGCGAACCAGGGCCGACTCAGCTCCGCCAGGGCGTCGTGGCGGGCGATCAGGGCGCCGACACCGGTGGGGAACCCGAACATCTTGTAGAAGCTCACACAGGCGAAGTCCGCTCGCACGGCCCCGAGGTCGAGGCGGTTGGTCGGCACGAACGCGGCGGTGTCGAGCAGAACACGCCAGCCCGCAGCGCCGGCTTCGTCCACAAGCCCCAGGGGGTGTTGTACCCCCGAGTAGTTCGACTGCGCCGGAAAGGCGAACAGGCCCGCTCTGCGCGCCGGGGGGTGTTCGATCACCGAACGTGCAGCATCGATGTCGAGTCGAAGCTCCGGTGTCACCAGGGGAAGCACCGACACCGGCGCGCCTCGGTGGCGGGCGAACTCCCGGATGCCGTTCACCGAGTTGTGGTTGTCCGCGCTGAGTGCGAAAGGCCGGTCGGGCGCGAAGGGGAACGACTCCCCCACCAAACGCAACGCGGCCGAGGCGTTGGGGGTGAAGATGCACACATGTTCGGTCGCGCCGAAGTACTCCAGGACCGCGCGCCGCGCCTCCTCCACGAGATCGGTTGCAGGAGCACTCGTGGGGTTCTGGGAGTGGGGGTTGCCGAGAACGTGTGTGACGATGAGCTCGTGGGCTGCATCGATCTGGCTGCGAGCCGCTATCCCGGCCCCCGTGTAGTCGAAGTAGCGGTGGCCACCCTCGTCGAGATGTGAGAACTCGCTCGCCCGCATCGCGCCGAGTTGACCGGTGGGCAGGGCAGGGGGCGGCGGAAGGTCGCTCATCGGTTGAGGATCCCACATGGCGGTTGTGCTTTCATTGCCCCTCGTGGAACTCAACATGGCGGCGATCATCGATGCCATCGCCCGGGCCAACCCCGAGCGCGAGGCGCTCGTGTTCCGAGACCGCTCGTTGAGCTGGGGGGATCTCGCAGAGCGTACGAGTCGGCTGGGCAACGTTCTGTCGGCGGCAGGACTTGGGATCACAGGCGAGTTCGCCGAGCTCGAGAACTGGGAATCCGCGCACGACCACATAGCGCTCTACCTGCACAACGGCAACGAGTACCTCGAGGCGATGATCGGGTCGTGGAAGGCGCGCTGCACTTCGTTCAACGTGAATTACCGGTACGTCGCCGACGAGCTGCTCTACCTACTCGAGGACTCCCGGGCCTCAGCGGTGGTGGTCGCGGAGTGCTACGCGCCGACGCTCGCCGAGGTGCTCCCCAAGCTCACGAGCCCGCCCCGGCTGATACTCCAGGTCTCCGACGGCTCCGGTCACCCGGTGACCGACGGCCTGTTACCGGGTGCTCTCGACTACGAGGCTGCTCTCGGCGCAGCGGACCCGGTGTCGCCCAGCTCGCTACGCGATGCCTGGAGCGGTGACGACCTCTATCTCTGCTACACCGGAGGCACCACCGGGATGCCCAAGGGACCGATGTGGCGCCAGGCCGACTTCCTGGTCGCCGCCCTCGGTGTACGCCGCCGGGACGGCTCGGAATGGGATTCCCTCGACGAGTTGGTGGATGCAGCGAAAGGCTCCGTCCGGGCAGTGCCGGCACCACCACTGATGCACGGTGCAGCACATTGGAATGCGCTGTCGGCGTGGGTTGCCGGCGGCACGGTCATCATCCAGGACAACCCTGCGAGCTTCGACCCCCGAGACGTGCTCGATGCGGTGCAGCGACATGCAGCCACCTCCCTGCTCGTGGTCGGCGATCCGATGGCACGCCCGTTGGTGGGGGCACTGCGGGAATCACCCCGGGAGCTCCCAGCGCTGCGCCATGTCGTTTCGGGAGGCGCAGTGCTCTCCCCCGGCACCAAGGCGGCTCTCCAGGATGCGTTGCCCGGTGTGACCATCGTCGATGTCCTCGGGTCCACCGAATCCGGCCGACAGGGCGTCGCACTCACCAGACCGGGTGAGGATGCCGCGGGTGGCTTCACCCCCGGCTCGACCGCGACGGTGCTCGACGAGGATCGCAGCGCCGTCCTGGCGAGGGATGGTGGGGCGGAAGGTGCGCTCGGATGGTTGGCACAGGGGGGACGGGTCCCTCTCGGATACCTGGGTGATCCGGGCAAGACCCGGGACACGTTCCCGGTGCTCGATGGCGTGCGTTACGCGGTGCCCGGTGATCGTGCCCGGTGGGGTCCCGGGGGCTCGATCGAGCTTCTGGGACGTGATTCGGTGTGCATCAACACAGGTGGTGAGAAGGTCTTTGCCGAGGAGGTGGAGACGGCGATCAAGGCACATCCCGCGGTGGACGACGCGGTTGTGTGTGGGCGCGACAGCGAACGCTGGGGCCAGGAGGTGGTGGCGGTCGTGTCCTTCCGCGGCCAGCGACCCGCAGACGACGAGCTACATCGCTTCCTCAGCTCACATCTGGCGGGCTACAAGCTCCCCAAGGCCGTGGTGGAGGTGCCCGAGGTGTTGAGGGCACCCTCGGGCAAGGCCGACTACCGCTGGGCCCGATCGGTGGCCGAGGCTGCGTTGCTCACTCCTTGAGGGCTACCGCGTTGGGCGTCACGTTCATCTTCGGTTCGTATTCGACGGTGCGTTCCTCGCGGGCCTCGGCGGTGATCGTCGCGCGGAGTGTCTCGCGGCACCGCTCACATGGTCCGTAGAGCATCTGCTCGGTCGGGTCTCCACAACGGGGGCAATCGAAGCGCAGCGGAGTGTTGTCCACAGCCTGGGGTTCCGGGGTCGGGTCGGTTCCATCCACGACGTCGAGTCTTGCGGAGCCCAATGTGCCAACGCTGCGCGCGACCACACTCCCAGAGCAGCCTGGTTCCGACGCTGACCTACCGGAGCAAGCCCCTGGGGTACTGCACATCGCTTCCACACCGAGGTCACAGGTACCGCACAGCAGATGTGGTCCAACCCACAGGGTTGCGGCTCTGGTTCCCCACAGCGTGGTCGTCGTATGGTCGATCGATGACCACGATCACTCCGAACCTCGCCCGCACCGGCCGCTGCGAACCGGTCACCTTCCAGGTCACCCTGCATGATGGAACCACCGAGGAGGTCCGGGGGGCCGACGCCTACCAACAGGAGCAATCGATGACCACGTTCTTTCGCACCGAGGGCCGCCAGAGCGTCGATTGCTGGTCGGTTCGCATGGCCAGCTTCCGCACCGACCACATCCTGGCGGTGCGGCGCGAGGATCCGAACCTCTGAGCGGCCAGGGAGGGGTCTTCGGCGCGCGCGTTACGAAGCGGTAACGTTGCGTCGTCCTCCCACGCTGTCGAACCGGGCAGCGAGAGTCCGTCGAGCCCGACGCAGAGAGCATGTGAGCAAGGATGCCTGAGTCGCCCCAAGAATCCCCCACAAGGTCCGCGGAAGGCCCCGCGGGAGAAGTCGTCATCATCGGTGCAGGTCCTGCGGGCCTCACCGCGGCGTATCAACTCGCCAAAGTCGGGCACACGAGCACGATCCTCGAGGCGACCGATGTGGTCGGTGGGATCTCCCAGACCGCCGAGCGCGAGGGGTGGCGCTTCGATATCGGTGGGCACCGCTTCTTCACGAAGGTCAAGCCCGTGGAGGACCTGTGGCACGACATCCTCACCGACGACGAGTTTCTCACCCGCCCACGGATGAGCCGGATCTACTACCAGGGCAAGTACTACGACTACCCGATCCGCCCGATGAACGCGCTGCGTAACCTGGGCTTCGTCGAGGCGGTCCGCTGCGTGCTGTCGTACCTCTGGGCGAAGATCCGTCCACCCAAGGACCAGAGCACGCTCGAGAACTACGTCGTGGCCGACTACGGGCGCCGGCTCTACGAGCACTTCTTCAAGACCTACAACGAGAAGGTCTGGGGCATATCACCCTCGAAGCTCTCCGCGGACTTCGGTGCGCAGCGGATCAAGGGGATGTCCCTGTTCGCCGCGGTCTGGGAACCGGTCAGGTCGCGGCTTTTCGGTGCCCGTGGCGACCGGGGCAAGCAGGTCACCAGCCTCATCGAGGAGTTCCAGTACCCCAAGTTCGGCCCTGGGATGATGTGGCAGCGGTGCGCGGAGCTGGTGGAGGCGCAGGGCTCCAAGGTGCACTTCCACCAGGAGGTCACCGCGGTCCGCCGCAACGAGGCGGGTGCCACCACCGTGGTCGCACGGGATGCGTCGGGAAGCACCACC
Source organism: Microthrixaceae bacterium (assembly GCA_047972145.1). Classification (GTDB taxonomy): domain Bacteria; phylum Actinomycetota; class Acidimicrobiia; order Acidimicrobiales; family Microtrichaceae; genus JAMLGJ01. Next base: position 6,796 of record JBKEAI010000252.1, on the reverse strand, counting down.
GAGTACCCCGCCGACGAGGTCATATCGTCGATGCCCTTCGCGACCCTCGCCCAGGTGCTCGACCCTCCCCCACCGGTGGAGGTCGTCGAGGCCGCAGAGGGCCTGCACTTCCGCGACTTCCTGACCGTCGCTCTCGTGGTCCCCGAGGAGGACGGCTTTCCCGACAACTGGATCTACATCCACTCCCCCGAGGTCCGGGTAGGGCGGATCCAGAACTTCGGCCAGTGGTCGCCCTACATGGTCAAGGACGGCAGGGCATGCCTCGGACTCGAGTACTTCGTGTTCGAGGGCGACGGGATGTGGACCAGCGACGACGACGACCTGATCGCGCTGGCCAAGACCGAACTGGGCAAGTTGGGCCTCACCGACCCCGCCTCGGTGGAGGCCGGCTACGTGGTGCGGATGCCCAAGGCCTATCCGGTCTACGACGCGGGCTACCAGGCCAAGGTGAAGGTGCTGCGCGACTGGTTCACGGAGAACATCCCCAACGTGCACCCGGTCGGGCGCAACGGAATGCACAAGTACAACAACCAGGATCACTCGATGCTGACCGCGATGTTGACCGTGCAGAACATCACCCAGGGTACGAACCACGACATCTGGTCGGTCAACGTCGAGGCCGACTACCACGAGACGGGCTCCTCACCCGAGTCGTGGGTCGGAACCGCGGACGGCTCCGGTGGCACGGGGCGTGACGCGCCGGTCCTTCCCGCCGGCTGACCAGCCCACCGGAGGTCTGCCCCGGCGCAGGTGCCTGCTGGGTGTCCCCGCCCGCGGGCAGAGCCAACCTGCCGGTGGGCAGTGTCAACCTGCCGGTGGCTGGATGCCCGTTCGTGACAGCTCCACCAGTTGTGGGCCGAGCCAGTTCGCGATGTTGGGCGAGTACTCGTCGCGGAAGTGCAGGCCGTCCTCGCGCTTGAGCGGGTCGAGCTCACCACCGGGCTGGCCGGCCAGCCACCCCTGGAAGTCGACGAGCGTCGCTACCCCGGGACGCATCGAGACCGCCTCGGCGAGAAGTTCGTTCAGTCGGTCGGTCCGGGCGGGATCGGATTCGGGGAGGTCGCTGTAGCCCTGGTCCCTGCCCGCTTCGAAGTGCGGGTAGGTGAGCACCACGACGTTCGCTCCCCTGGCCCCCAGCGTGTCTATGGCATTGAGGAACTCGATGAGGACGTAGCGGTCCACGAGCGGCTCGCCGATGTTGCGGAACCGGTCGTCGCCCTGGAGGCGTCGGTCGACCACCTCCCAGATCCCCGAGGTCAACACCACCACGTCGGGGTCGTTGCCGTCGATCCAGTCTCCGTAGAGCTGAGCCCAATCGCATTCGGGCTGGAAGGTCTCTATGTTGCGCAGGAACCGGAACTGGCCGCCCCTGGCGACGGGGCAGCCGAGCTTGCCAGCCGCCTGCACGTCGACCCCACCCGCCAGATCGGACCACTCGCGCAGGGCCGTCCCGATGTTGAACGCGACCGAGTCGCCCACCACCAGGATGTCGGTGGTCGAGCCCTGGGGCACCGTCTTGCGAGGTGTGAATGGTGGTGCGGGCGGCAGCGGCACCTCGGAGGCCACCGCGGCCGTCGGATCGGCTCGCTCGGGTGGTGCCTTTGCGTCCTCGAGGGTGAGCGCGACCTCTTCGGCCAGTTCGGATATCCCGAGCTCTGTGAGCCCCACCCCGTCGGGTGCGCGCCGCTGTGGGTCGAACTGGCCTCCGGGCCATGCCGACATGGCGTCCGCGAGGTCGACCACCTGGGTGCCTGTGGCGACGGCAGCCTCGTCCAGGATCTGGTTCCAGCGGTCGATCCGGGCATCGTCGTTGTCGGCGAAACCCGGCGCAGGGATGTCCTCGCGGGCATCGTCCCAGGCCTGGCCGAGCAGTGCTGCCCTCACCGGATCGGGCGGCAGCACCGGCGCCATCGGCGGTGGCGAGGGACGGGTGTCACGCATGTAGGGCGCGCTTCCGAGGACCACCGGTGTGCCATCCGCCGAGAGCCGGTCGACCAGCTCGCGCACCTCCGTCGACAGGAAGTCGTCGAGCTCGGGGGTGCCAGGGGCCATCCATGGCGACTCGGGGTCGAGTCGGCGGTCCGCCACGTCGCGAGGAGCGGTCCACACGAGCACCACATCGGGGCGGGTTGCAACCATCGCCGATTCCCAGGCGTCCTTCACCTGGCCGCAGCGGTCGATATCGCGCTCGAGCTCCCCACCGCTCAGTCGCACGTAGCCACCGAGAGCGATCCCGCAATCCGGCGCGGAGGCCACGGTCACCTCTATCGGGGCACCGGTCTCGGGAACGGTCACGGTGGTGCTGGCGGGCATCCCTGCGACCGGTTCGCCCGACGCGGTCGTTCCGAGTGGCTCCCACTGCTGGGCGAGCTCGTCACCCACCACGAGCACCCGGACCGGAGCCGGGGGTGTGGTCGTGGTCGTCGAGGCCTCGGAGGCCGCCGCCAACTCACTTTGTGCGGGCAGGTCGGAGGTGGCGACGAAGCTCGATACGACCAGGAGCACCGCTGCCGGCAGGGCCACGCGCGGGGCGAGCTTCGACATCGCGTTGGTCCCGCGTCGAACCGGGGTTTCGAGCAGCCGGAACATCAACACCGAAGCGGTGAGGGTCACCGCCATCCGAAGCCCGAACAGCGGCCACTGCGACCACCCGACCCGAGCGGGGGTCAACCAGAGGAACACCGGCCAGTGCAACAGGTAGACCCCGTAGCTGATCCGACCGAGCGCGACCACCGGTGCGAGCTCCAGCACCCACCTCAGCGCTCCGCTCTGGAGGGTGCCGGTGATCAGGGCCGCACTGCACAGAGTGGTTGCCATCAGGCCCCACGGGTACAGCCACGTGGAGCCGACGGTCGCGGTTGCCCACAGCGCTGCTGTACCCAAGAGGCCGAGACCACCGAGAGCGAGGAACGAGCGTCGCGCCCCTTGGGAGGCGGGCCGCAGCCGCACCAGGCCGACACATGCGAGCAGCGCACCGACCGTCAACTCGGCCAGGCGTGTGCCGGTACCGAAGTAGCTACGGGCAGTCGAGTCCTGGGCGAAGAACCAGTTGAGCGCCCACGACACCAGGGTTGCGATCGCCAGCACCGCGACCAACCGGGTGACAGGGGTGCGCGAGGGCCCCTCCGATCCCCTGCCCCTGGCCACGGCGCGTCGCTGGGTCCAGGTCAGGATCATCAGCACCACAACGGGCAACAAGAGGTAGAACTGCTGCTCGATGGCCAGGGACCAGTAGTGCTCCAACGGTGAGGGCGCCTCGAACTGTGCTCCATAGGTCCGTCCGGCGAAGATGAAGTGCCAGTTGACCAACTCGGCGATCGCCCATGGCACATCGCCGCGAAGGCTCCGCATCTGGTCGGTGTTCCAGACGCCTGCCACCCCCATGACCACGACCAACCCGAGTGTGAACCACGACGCGGGCAGCAGTCGGCGGAAGCGCCGCGAGAAGAAGCCGCGCATGTCCACCGAACCGGTCTTGCGCCACTCCTTGAGCATCAGGGAGGTGATCAGGAACCCCGACAGCGTGAAGAAGGTCGATACCCCCAGAAAGCCACCGGGGATCCACGAGAAGCGGGCATGGAAGAGGAGCACGGCGACGACCGCGAGGGCGCGCAGGCCGTCCAGAGACGGTTCGTAGCCGAGTTCTGCTGAGCGCCCGTTGCGGCGGCTGCGACGTACGACCGGTTCGGGTGCGCCGTCGGTGGGGCGGTCAGTCATCTACGGATTGCTCGTCGCTCCCGAGCTGCTCGGGTACACCGCTGGGACGGACCTTGGAGTGCAGGAAACGACCTGCACCGGTGCCCCGGAAGCGGCTGCTCAGGCCCGGTGCGCGAAGCGACAGGCCCCACCAGGTGACCCTCAGCTCCGTCTCGACCATGGTCCGTCCGACCGCCATCTTCGAGGTGCCCGCCACGCGGTCCACGAAGGTGATCGGGATCTCGGTGACGGCGACCCCCGCCAGCGAGAGGCGGAACGCTGTCTCGATCTGGAACAGGTAGCCGTTTGCGGTCGTGCCGTCGATGTCGATCCGTTCGAGCACGTCGGCGCGGTACGCGCGGAACGCTGTGGTCGCGTCGTTCATGCGCAGGCGCAACATCCAACGTGCATAGCTGTTGCCCCACTGCGAGAGGGTCCGGCGGAACCAGGTCCAGTTCGGCACCGACCCACCGGGCACATACCGTGAGCCGACGGCGACGTCCGCACCGTCGTCGAGGGCGCCGAGCAGGCTCGGCAGCACGGCCGGATCGTGGGACATGTCGGCGTCCATCTGCACGACCACGTCGTGTCCGGCGTCGAGGGCGTGTCGGAAACCGTGCCGGTACGCGGCTCCGAGCCCCGCCTTGCCGGCTCTGTGCAGCACCTCGACCCCACCGACGTCCTCGCCGACCTTCTCGGCCAACTCTCCGGTGCCGTCGGGGCTGTTGTCGTCGACGACCAGGATCGACAGGTCGGGCGCAGCGGCGCGGACCGCGAGCAACAGCCGTTCGACGTTCTGCGCCTCCTGGTAGGTCGGTACGACCAGGACCCTGGACATCGAGCCAGATTACAAGGCGGCCGGTTGTGATCTACAGACCCCCTCGACACCCGACGGGACGAGCGGGCGGATGAGCCGGCCACCGCATGGCGGGTGCTCAGGGTCGCGGTGGCGAGCTCTCAGCGCTCGGCACGATCGCATCGCTCCCAGAGCTCGAAGGTCGGGGTGCCGAGCACCTCGCAGAAGTCCTCGCCGATCACCTCGTTGGGCTCGGTCGATCGCGACTGCGAGGAGTCGTTGGGCTCCGACCAGTCGGCCCAAGCGTTGGACAGGATCACCCAATCGGCGTTGCGCAGCTCATCTGCCAGGCCGCTGTCGGGTGCATCCGCGATCCCGGGATCCATCTCGATGTAGCGCGTGCCCACATCGAGGTCGGGAAACAGGTGGTAGAAGAACGCGTCGCTGTAGTTGGTCCGCGAAAGGTCCTTGGGTCCCGCGACGAGGGTGTCTCCCGGCTCCGCGCGCTCGTCGAGAGCGTCGACCACCGCCTGGGCGTCGGCGGCGCCCTCGGCAGAGCCGAAGGGGAAGACCCTGCCGTCGCGTTCTATCGGGAAACCGAACCGGTTGATCCCCACGGTCTGGCTCACCAGGTCGACGTAGGTGCGCACCGGATAGAAGGGGATCACCGCCAGGAGTATGACGGTCAGGGTCGCTGCGGCCAGAGCGAAGCGCTGGAGGGCGCTCCAAGCGGGTGCGAACTCCTCGGCCAGGACCACCACCGCCGCGATGGCGAGGGGAAAGGTCACTCCCGTGACCCACGACAGGTGCGCAGTGTCGGGGCGTTGTATCGCCTGTTGCAGCAGCGCCGCTCCGAAGAGCGCCGCCGGCCAGTAGGCGAGCGACCGCTCCGACATCGGCGCGCGACGGCGCAGTCGCCAGGCAGCGAACACCACCAGGGCGATCGACAGAGGGACCAGCCAGAACCACATGTTGATCTGCTGGGACAACCCGGGCATCGGCAGCGGCCAACCGCTGGTGCGCAGGGTGCCCGCGCGTTGGAGGAAGCCGTCGACCTCGCCCCAACTCGGTGGAATCGGCAGCGAACGCCCGCCGCGGAGCTCGAACACCGGCTCGAGGAACATGCCTTCGATCGAGGCGGCGATCCCGGAGCGCAACATGTGGGGGATGTAGAGGGCCACCGCGGCGATGAATCCCCACAGCAGCGGTGCGCGGCGACCCTTGGGTACCTGGAACCACCATGCGGCGAGCCCGAGGATCACTGCGAGGACGAGGTCCGGCCGAAACAGCAGAGCACCGCCCCCGAGGACCCCCGCGAGCACCAGCATGTTGCGCTGCGCTGTGCCCGTCGGGCGGCGGCCAGCAGCGGCTGCCACCGCGAGCGAGGCAAGGCCGAGGGCGAGTGCGCCGTTCCATGCCATGGCGGACAGCCCGAGAGGGCCGATGAGTATCACCACAGCTACTACTGCGGCCGAGGTGGCGATCCGGCGCCCGAACGGGCGCAGCAGGAACCACATCGAATAGGCCACGCCCGCGTGCTGGGCGAGGCCGACCAGACGCTCGACGTAGAGATGCGTTCCGAACACCTTGAAGATGCCCGCCAGCAGGTACAGCGAGCCGGGCCCGTAGAGGTGCAGGAAGTCCACATGTGGCACAGCGCCGCGCAGGATCTGCTCGGGGAAGACCAGCATGAAGCCCTCCTCCATCGGAGGTCCCTGGTAGTGCAGGAGTCCCCACAAGGGCGCCAGGAGCACCACCGCGACGATTCCGAGTCCCAGGTAGTCGCGCCGCGACAACCCCCAACGCCCCCTAGCCTCCCGACCGGCAACGTCGCCGGGCCGGGCCGAGCCGGAGTCGGTGTCGGCTGTGCCTGGTCCATCCACGGTCGACAAGCCTCGCGCGGCATCGCACCGGCCATGGGCATCGGCTGGGCACGTCCGAGGCGGTGGTCCCGGCACAGCCCCTCGGGGGCTCCAGCGCCGTGGGGTGCCAGGCCGGGAACACTAGATTCGTCTCGATGTCGACCGCGGCCAGCACCAACGCGCCCGGTTCGACGGGTGAAGAGGATGGCAGCGATATTCCCGGTGTGGTCCGGATCGGGCACCGCCGGGACACACGGCATCGACGATGGGTGCTGGCGATCGTGCTCGTCGCGTGCGCGGTACCACTTCTGGCGGCGGTCATCGCCGTCGCGGTCAGGGGTTGGACACCGGTGGGCGAGTTCGCCCAGGCCGAGTTGAGGGTGCGGGATTTCTGGGCTCACCCCCCGAGCCTCGGCGCGGTGGGTCGCCTGCGGACACCCAC
>JBKEAI010000139.1:0-1670 GCA_047972145.1 Microthrixaceae bacterium | reverse complement strand
CCCAACGCCTGGCGAACCGTGGTCGACATCACCCTCAACGGCACGTTCCTGTGCACCCGCGAGTTCGGCCGGCGACACCTCGCCGCGGGGACGTCTGCATCGGTGCTCTCGGTCGGTGCGTCGTATGCGTGGACCGGTGGCCCCGGTTTCGCGCACTCCGCAGCGGCCAAGGCCGGAGTGAAGAACATGACCGAGACCCTCGCGGTCGAATGGGCGCCCTACGGCATCCAGGTCAACTGTCTGGTACCGGGGCTGTTTCCCCACGAGGACATGACCGACGACATAGCGGGCAACCTCGAGGCGACCTCGGACAAGGACGCGTGTCAGCCGGCCCTGCGGGTGGGTCGACGCCAGGAGCTGGGTTGGGCTGCGACCTTCCTGTGTTCGCCCTACGCGCGCTTCATCTCGGGCCACACGCTGGTGGTCGACGGAGCCAACTGGCAGCGCAGGACACTCACGATGCCCGAGGTCACAACCGTGCGCGACCAGATGGGCCGGGGGCCTTTCGAGCCCTAGGCCACTTGTCGAGTCGGCTCACCTCGGTACTTCGACAAGGCGAGTCGGCTGCAATCTTCATGCGTGTTACCCAGGCTCATCGGGTGGTCGGTATCCGCTGAGCATCACCGGAAGTTGTCGCAGGCCGTTGTTGAGGTGCGAGCGCAGATGCACGGCGTCGCCGGTCTGTTCGATGGAGCTGAACGAGGCGAGCAGCTCCTCGAAGAAGACCTTCCCTTCCAGCCGCGCCAGGTGCACCCCGAGGCAGAAGTGCTCGCCGATCCCGAACGACAGGTGCGGGTTGGGGTGGCGGTGGATGTCGAAGCGGTCGGGCTCGGTGAACACAGCGGGATCACGGTTGGCGGCTGTGTAGTGCATGACGACCTTGTCACCCTCGCGGATCTGTTGACCGCCCAGCTCGGTGTCCGCGGTTGCGGTTCTACGGAAGTAGTGCAGTGGGTTCGCCCAACGCAGGATCTCCTCGACAGCTCCGGGGATCAGCGAGGGGTGGTCGCGCAGCTCCTGCATCTGGGCGGGGTGTTGCAGCAAGGCCCAGAGCCCGGACGACAGCATCGTGCGTGTGGTGTCGTTGCCGGCGGTGACCAGCTGCACGAAGAAGCTCCCGAAGTCCGCGTCGCTCATCGGTGACCCAGCGAACTCGGTGTCGAGGATGAGGTCGGTCAGATCGGGTTGGGGAGGCCGCGCACGCCGTGTGGCGGCGAAGTCGATCGCGTACATGGCCATCTCGATCGACGCGCTGTGGTCGGGATCCCCGTCTCCGACCACCTCCGGATCGGTGCCCGCGGTCATCCGCTCAGCCAGGGTGTGGAGATGCTCCAGGTCGGCCCGGGGTAGCCCCATCAGGCGGCCGACCACCTCTGTGGGCAGTCCGGCACAGACATCGTGGACGAATTCGACCTGACCGGTACCGGCTGTTCGGATCATCAGGCCTCGGCAGATCCGGCGGATCTCCGGCTCCAGGTTGGCGATGGCTTCGCCACGGAATGACGGCGCTAGCGGCTTGCGGTACTCGGTGTGGCGCGGAGGGTCCATCGCGAGCAGCATGATGCGCATCATCTCGAGGCTCTCGGCGTCGAGGTCTTCCATGACGACCCCACCCGCACTGGCGGAGTACAGGTTCGGTTGGCGCGACACCGTCACCACGTCGCTGTGGC
>JBKEAI010000036.1:0-3909 GCA_047972145.1 Microthrixaceae bacterium | reverse complement strand
AGTCGGTGTGGATGATGTCGACCGCGTGCGACGGGTCGGTCTCGGCGCGGGCCTGGTCACCGAGGATCCCGAACGCGAGCACCACGGTCGTTGGTTCGCCATGCTCAGCGGTAACCGAATCGAGCAGCGCGGCGTGCGAGATGAGGTCATCCGCGTCGAACTCCACGGTGTGCACCCCGAGCGCCCCGGCGGCGCTCAACGCCGCGACCTGCTCGTCGAGGTCTCCCGCTCGGCGTGCGGCGAGCACGACGGTACGCCCCGGAGCGAGCCGCCGGGCGACCTCGAGGCCGATCTCGCTTCGCCCACCGAGGATCAACACCGGTGCGCTCTGGCTCCCGCCGGTACCTGGTTTGCTCGCCACGACCGGTGAGTCTCCCACAGCAGGTCCGGCGCCGGGACCTCGAGCCTGGTGATCGGGAGAGCCACCGCGACTACACATGGAGGCGAACCCGGCCACTCCCGGACACGACAACCCGCAGCCAAAACCCGCAACCGAAACCCGCAACAAAGGAGCCGACGATGACTGAACTGACCAGCGCCCAACTCGAACAGACCTGTACCCGGTACATCGAGCTCGTCGGATCGGAGGACCTCGATGCGATGATGGATCTGTTCGCGGACAACCCCTCGATCGAGGATCCGGTCGGCTCAGAGCGGCTGGAGGGCCGCGACGCGGTGCGCGGGTTCTACGCGAGCCTCCCCGACGCCGGTGTGACAGCGAAGCTCACAGGCCCGGTTTGCACGGTGCCCGATGCACGCTCCGCGGCGTTCCCCTTCGACATCGACACCGCCGGACTCGTCATGTCGGTGATCGACGTGATGACCTTCGACGACGACGGCAAGGTCACCTCGATGACCGCCTACTGGAAGATGTAACCCCCACCCCGCCGCGCCGAGTACCACCTCGCCGATTGCGGCGCCGACCCCGTGAATCGCCGGTCCCCACCCGCGTTCTGTGGTGCGTCGTGAGCCCTGTGGGCTCGTCTCGCACCACAGAACGGAGGGGAGAGGGGTCAGGGTTCGCGACGTACCTCACCCTCGTAGGTGCGGTGGATCGCGCTCGAAGTCGCTGTTCTCCGCGCATCCGGGACTCGTCCGCACCGGAATTCGGTCCCGGTCGCCGGCGTGTCACACCCCCGTGTGATACTCGAATGTATGTTCGATTCCAACCCACCGGGTAGCGAGCTCGATGCGACGGCCAGCCGGTCAAAGGCGAAAGGGTCCGAGGTGAGCGGGCCCGGGGCGAGCGCTGACCTGCCGAGTCTGCTTTCCGATGCCGCGGCGCTGTTGGGTGTCGTCGCCGAGGTAGATGTCGACGATCTCGACGGTGACTCACTGATGGCGTCGGCCGAGGCGTTGGAGGGGCTGCGCCGGAGCCTGGACGCCCAGTCCGCACGCTTCATGCACCGAGTCGACGTGAGCGGTGCCGCGGAGCTGTGCACCGGTCTGCGCGCCAAGGCCTGGAAGGCCAAGGGATGCAATCTCCCCCACGGGGTCGTGGCCCGTGAGTTGCGCGCCGGGGCGCTCTTGTCGGACTTCTCCCGGCTCGGCGAGGCGCTCGCGGGCTCGGTGATCTCGATCGACCATGTCCACGCGGTGGTCGGTGTGTGCAACACGCGAAACCGGGCGGCGCTGATGGAGGTGCAGGACTTGATCGTCGAGTTCGCGTCGTCGCATCGCTTCAGCCACTTTCGGAACTGGCTTGCCGCTCTCGCGGAGCTGTGCGATCCCGACGGGACCGAGCCCGATCACGGCGATCACGACGCCGCTGCGATGGCCACCGATGGAGATGGCAACCTGCATCTGGTCATGGATCTCACGGGCACCGATGCCGTGGTGGCTCGACGGATCATCGACTCTGAATGCGACCGTCAGTACCGCGCGGCGGTGCGTGAACAGGAGGCGACGGGTATCGCCGTTCCGCCTGCTCAGGAGTTGCGTGCTCGCGCGATCGTCGAGCTGTTGCGTCGTGGTGCCGACCCCAACCCGAGGTCACGAGTCGGGATCACCGAAGCGGTCGTTACGATCCCGGTCGATGGCGACGGCCGAGCGATCAATCCCCGATCGAGCGACGGCGCGGCACTCGATGCCGTCGATGCAGCGATCCTGGTCTGCGATGCCCTGCTGCAACCCGTAGGGGTCGGTCCCACGGGTGATCCGTTGAACGTGGGGCGTCGCAGTCGGCTGTTCAACGCCACACAGCGCACGGCGCTGGCGGTGCGTGACGGAGGTTGTGTGTTTCCGGGCTGCGACCAGCCTGTGTCGCGTTGTGACGCGCACCATCTCGTTGCCTGGGAGCAGGGCGGCGGAACCGACATGGACAACGCAGCGTTGCTGTGCCGCAGGCACCACCGCCTGGAGCACTCCAACAAGCCATGGAAGCTGACCCGGTCCTCGGCCGATGAGTTACCGCCGCACTTGGTCGAGCTCCATCGACAGCGCACCGGCCGCGCCCGAGCGGCGCCAAGTAGAGCGGGCGGTAGAGATGCATGCGAAGGCGACAGTGCATCCGACTGCGACGGTGCATGCGAAGGCGACGGTGCATCCGACGGCGAAGAGGAACGCGCCGGTGAGACCATTCGCATCTGGACCGGTCCCGACGATCAGCTGTTTCTCGCGCAGATCGCGTCCGACCACCACGGCCCCGCGCCACCGACCATCGACACCTTGCCCCAGAGTCGCGTCTGATATCGGAGGCCTGCGCGCGACTGCCCGCGATCGCATGACCGCTTGGGACCGCCTGATTGCCCGGGAGAGAGCAACATTGACGCGCCCGTGGTCAACCGGGTGGGAACAGGCAGGGCGGGAGTCAACCAGGCAGGACAGGAGGGTGTGGGAACACAAGGTGTTGGGGTACAGAGGGTGTGGGGACAGGAGGGTGTGGGGACAGGAGGGTGTGGGAACACAAGGTATTGGGGCACAGAAGGTGTGGGAACAGGAGGGTGTGCGAACAGCAGGTGTGGGCTAGGGGTATGGCCAGGGGTTGGGGAGGCAACCCCTGAGGCCCTTGGTCTGTTGCATCATCAACGGCGCGGTCTGGCCTGTGCCGGGGCAGCTTCGGTGGTTGTGGCCCAGGATGTGGCCGACCTCGTGGTTGACCACGTAGCTGCGGTAGGCGGCAAGGTCCAGGGTCCAGTCGTCGGTCGCTCCGGCCCAACGGTCCGAGTTGATGTTGACTGAACTGCCCGACCGGCAACTCAGCTCGCCGACGGTGTTCAGGGGCAGGCATCGCGAGTCGACGGTGGGCGGGGAGGCGACCAGGATCCTGATGCTGCCGCCCTCGGGTACGCGCTGGAAGCTCACCGACCCGTCGCCGATCCAGCTGCGCTGGTCGGCCAGCGTGGCGTCGACCTGCGCTGCGACTTCGGTCGGGTCGAGGCCGAGGACCTCCTCGACCTCGACCGTGTAGGTCCGCAGCGGTCCCGAGCCAACCACAGCGCTGCTGCCGGGCGCCTTGACGAACACGCCACGGCGTCCCGCCGGCGCGGCGGTGGCCGTGGTGGTGCTCGGAGCTGTCGAGGTGGAGGCGGTCGGCGGAGTGGCGGTGGTCGGAGCCGCTGTAGTCGGAACTGCTGTGGTCGGAACCGCCGAGGTGGGGGGCACCGTCTCCAGAACAGTGGTCGGGAGCTTGTCGGTCGCCGCCTCACCCGCCGAGGCCTCACCGGACCCGTTGCCACAACCCGTCAGCAGGACTGCGGCCGCGAGCCCGGCGAGCGCTACGAAGGGTTTGACCACCGGGAAATACTACGACTCACACGGTGGGGCTCAGAGTTCGGCTTCGGTCGGTCGGCCACGCTGCCGGTCATGCCCGTGGGTCACATGTGGTGGTACACGGCGGCATTCAGAGCTCGGCTTCGGCCTCGGCCAGCCAGTCGCGCTTGACCGCACGCCACGCTTCGTCGTCGTGGC
>JBKEAI010000314.1:0-16750 GCA_047972145.1 Microthrixaceae bacterium | reverse complement strand
TTCTTGATGGTTGTGGTTGCGGGTCTCGTCGGGGTGTTCGTGTTCGGCCCCGAGGAGGGTGGCGCCGAAGACAGCATCGCCGGTTCGGAGATCCTGAGGGCGACCCTCGTCATCGGCGTTGTCGCCGCCGCGGTGTCGCTCGCCTTCGGCCGGCTCTTCGTACGCCCACTGCGCGAGATGCGAGCCGCAACCCTCAAGCTCCGCGATGGTGATATGTCGGTGGAGCTACCCAGCTCCCGGATCACCGAGGTTGACCAGCTCAGCACTGCGTTCGCGGAGATGACCGGCGAACTCGACCGCTCGCTTCGCCAACAGGCCGAACTCGAATCCGAGCGAGCGATGTTCATCGCGGCCATCGCACACGACCTGAGAACCCCCCTGTTCTCCCTTCGTGGCTATCTCGAAGGCCTCGGTGATGGCGTGGCCGACACCCGCGAGAAGCAAGAGCGTTATCTCGCCATAGCCAACGAGAAGGCCGCCACCCTCGAGGCACTGGTGGAAGACCTATTCGAGTACACCCGACTCGAGTACCTCGACCACGCTCTCAAGGCAACGGACTTCGACTTGTCCGAGATGCTCGCGTCGCTGGTCGAGAGCATGCAACCGCTGGCCGGGGCCGCGGGGGTGGGCCTCGGCTTCGACGCGGGCACCCGAGGCACAGGCGGCGGCGGTCTCATGATCGGAGCCGACCGAGACCAGTTGCAACGAGCGGGGGCAAATCTCATCGACAATGCGATCCGGTACACGCCCAGGGGCGGTCAGGTCGAGGTGATGTGCGGAGTCACCGGCACCAACGTCTGGTTCAAGATCGCCGACAACGGCCCCGGTATCGCCCAGGAGGACCTTCCACACCTGTTCAAGCCGCTCTACCGAGGTGATTCCGATACAGAGATCGGCGATGAGGGCACCGGGCTCGGCCTGGCCATCGCGCACCGCATCCTCACCGCACATCACGGCACTCTCGATGCCGAGAACACCCCCCATGGAGGAGCCGTGTTCACAGCGACCCTTCCGAAGAACTCACCGGAATTCAGCTAGATCCCGGCGCTGCAACTCCGTGGTGGCACTACTCAGCCGCCGAGGATGAGGACTACGAGACCCACTGCGACGACCATCGACGCCACCAGACGGACTCGACCGCGGCCCTCACCCAGCACCTTCCATCCGACCAGGGCACCGATCAACACCGACGACTCGCGCAGCGCGGCCACGTAGCCGACGGGCGCATAGCGCACGGCGATCAGCACCAGGCCATAGGTGACGATCGCCATCACCGCTCCGATGCCGGCGCGGGTCAGCACCGGTCGGCTCGGACGGTGGAAGGAGCCCCCACGCCCCACCGTGAGCGGCACGATCATCACCGCCACGCCGATGCACACGAACACCGCCAGGGTGTACCCGACTCCCTCATAGGTGCGCGAAGCGTGGGCGTCGATCGTGGTGTAGGTCCCGATCGAGGCCGCCACCGCGAGCGCTGCAACCACCTGGGGCCATGGGGCACCCACCGCGAGCAGGCACAGCCCCGCGACGATCGTGAGGATCCCGGTCACCATGAGTGGATCGAGCCGGTCACCCAGCACCGCCACACCCCCAACCGCAGCCAGCAATGCTCCCCCACCCCGGGCCACTGGATACGCCATCGAGAAGTCCCCGTGGCGGTAGGCCCAGCCCAGGCCCAGCACGTAGGGCACGTGCACCAGGCCGGTCAGTGCCGCCCAGCCCCAGGCGCCGAGCGGTAGCGGGTCACCGACCACGCTCAATACGCCGAGACCGGCCCCACTGATGAGCGCCGCGATGCTGAACTGCAACCACAGCGACGCCAGCGGGTTCTCCGAACGCTTCGCCAGCAGGTTCCAGCCTGCATGCAACACCGCCGAGCCCAACGCGAGCAGCGTCGCCAACAACATCGCAGCGCACCGTAGTTGCACCCGAGCGATCCCCGACCACCCGATTCCCTCCGGAACCGGTCAGCGTCCGCCGCGTGCGCTGCTCAGCCCGGGGTGGCCCACTCAACGCCGGTGAAGCGGGAGAAGTCGTTGTCGAACGACACGATCCCGCAGCGGTGCTCCAGCGACAGCGCGGCCAGGTGCGCGTCGTTGACGAGGTTGCCACCCACGCCCACCTCGCCGAGGAGCTCGCGCACGATCGCCGCATGACGAACCGTCGGCTCCACCACGACCGCGCTCGGCGATGCCAGCCAGGCATCCACCCGGTCCATCGCCGCCTCCACATCGAGCGGTGACGGGAACAGCCCTACTTTGGTCGCCAGGCGCACGAACGCCAGCAGGGCGATCCATGCGAACGCCACGGTATCCGCCCCCGAGAGCGAGTCGTCCAGCCAACGCCTCGATTCTTCGTGGGCTCGCGCGTCGGAGTTCACCGCATAGAGCAACACGTTGGCATCGACGAGCTTCACGAGCCGGCACGCATCTTGGCGATCAGGTCGTCGTCCTCCAGCGCGGCTGCCACCTGCAACGCGCGGTCGAGGTTCACCTCGGATCGCCCCATCGACGCAACCTCGGTGCGGAAGGGCTCGGCGCTGCCTCGGGCTGCCGTCGCGCCGTCGCGAATGACGTCGTTCAGGGCCGTCTTGAAACCCTGGCCGCGCTCGCGCATCCGCTTGCGAACGATCTGTTCGGTGTCGGGGTCCAAAGTAACCGTGGTGCGCACCGGTTCAGAATAGCATCACAGCATCGTTTTTATTGATGCGATGATGTCATCGCCGGTGCCGCATGGAGTTCCGGGCTGATCCCGGGCATCTGAGCAGTCGCCGCTGCCGGACCCGCGACGCGCCGGTCCGGGCGGAGCCCCAGGCGCGGGGAACGATCCTCAGCCCTGTTGGGGCACGTGGGAATCGTGGGAGACCTTCCAGGTCTCCACCTGGGTGATCGGGCTGTCGGGATCCCAAACGTCGCCGATCGACTTGAACTCGCAGACGAACTCCTCGGGGGTGACCGTCACCAGGCCGTAGCCGTGGGTCGTGCCCTCGAAGTAGAGCACCTGGGGGTTCGCCGCTGTGTAGTCCTGCGAGAAGTTCACCGTGGTCATCGACGTGGCGAGGAACTCGGGCACGATCGTCTCGCCGTCGGGGGTCTCCTTGACCTCGTTGACGAACGTCGCGTGCCAGTCCCCGGTGACGACCACGGGTCCGGGGACATCGTTGGACCTGATCCCCTCCAGCACCCGCTCGCGCACGACCGGATACCCGTCCCAGGTGTCGCGGGTGTACTCGGGTTCCTCGGGGGTGCCGATGTTGAGGCTGCACATCATCAGCGGGTTGCACAACACGTTCCAGGTGGTGGTCGACTCCGCCATGCCAGAGGACAGCCACTGCTCCTGTTCCTCGCCGAGGTTGGTGCGCGACGGATCCTCCCGCTCGGCGCAGTCGGGGCCGTCGTCGCTGAGCGCCAGCTCCGGGGTCCCGGGCTCGATCGGTGCGCGACACGGCGGCACATCCGCGTTCTGGCGGGTCTCTATCGCGTACATGGTCGCGAGGGTGCCGAACTGACTTGAGCGGTGCACCAGGATCTCGTCGAAGGTCGTCGGCACCTCCTCGACACGGATCGGCATGTTCTCGTACCAGGCCTGGTACGCGGCCCTCTTGCGGTCGCCGCTGTTGGGTTGGTCGACATCGCCCTGGCCGACGTCGCCCGCGTAGTTGTTGGACACCTCGTGGTCGTCGAAGGTCACGATCCACGGCACCGCCTGGTGTGCCGCCTGCAACGACGGGTCCGAGTGCGTCTGCGCGTAGCGCTGGCGGTACTCCTCGAGGTTGAAAGCCCCCGCGTTCGCCCACACGCGCGCACCGTTCTTGTCGGGTGAGAGATCCCCGAGGTTGGTCTCGTAGATGTAATCACCGAGGAAAACCACGGCGTCGAGGTCGGGCTCCGCGGCGGCGTTCTTCCAGGCCGCGTAGTAGCCCCACTGGTAGTCCTGGCAGGAGGCGAACACGAACTTGAGCTGCGACGCGTCCGCGTCGGGCGCGGGCATCGTGCGGGTGCGACCCACCGGGCTCGTCTGGTCGCCGGCTCGGAACCGGTAGAAGTACCAGGTGTCGGGTTCGAGGTTGGTCACATCCACGTGCACGGAATGTCCGAGGTCACCCGTAGCGGTGGTGACGCCCGAGGCGACGAGATCGGTGAACGCCTCGTCGGTTGCCATGTCGTAGGCCACCTCGATGGGCCCTGTGGGTGAACCGCCATCGGCAGCGGTGGGCTCCGACACCAGGCGGGTCCACAACAACACCCTGTCCGCGAGCGCATCCCCGCTGGCAACGCCGAGGGCGAAGCTGCCCGGCGGGAGCTCGGGTGACGCCGCGGGTGTGGCCACCTCCACCTTCTTCGGCGCTGTCGAGGAGCTCCCGGATCCGTCCCCGCCGTCACCGTCGCCGTCGGAAGCGCACGCGACGGCCACCGTCGCGGCCGCGATCGAACTCAGGAACACCCGTCGGTCCATGTCTGCCCCCTTTGACCGGCCCGAAGACTAGCCATCTACCCGCCTCGGCGATCCCAACTCCTCACCGCGATTCTCGTGAGCACGCCTCTCCGGAGGTGAACGACCGCAAGCGGAGCACCATGGGGACAATCACCCAGATCAACCGGTTCGATCACACACGGCACTCCGATGGGGCTACTGTGACGAGTTGTCGAACACCCGTGTCAACTTTCGTGCACGGTGTCGCGCTACCGACGGGGGGAAATGGAACCGTGATGCGATCAGTTTTCCGCACACTTGCGATCGTGGCGGCGGCGGCTCTCATAGCCGCGAGCTGCTCCAACTCGGACAGCTCGAGTGCTTCGAGCACTACTGCGCCGGCGAGCGACAATCCGGACACAGGGGGTGAATCGACCCGCGACGAGTTCGTGCCACGACCCGACGTGCCCGGGGTGACCGACGATTCGATCTCCTACGACGTGATCGGCACCAAGACCGGCAACCCCCTCGGCGTCTGCATCCTCGACTGCTACGTGGAGGGCATCGAGGCCTACTTCGCCTACCAGAACGACCAGGGCGGCATCTACGGACGTGACCTCGTCATCGGGGAGATCATCGACGACGAGCTCGCCCAGAACCAGCAGAAGGCACTCGACGTGATCTCCTCCAACGACGCGTTCGGAGTGTTCAACGCGACGCTGCTGCCCGGTGGCTGGGGCGACCTGGATGCCGCCGGGGTGCCCAACTACACGTGGGGGATCAACTCGACCGATTCGGCGAACAGGCCGTCGAACTTCCCGAGCCTCGTCGTGCGTTGCCCGGACTGTGCACGGCGCACCGTGCCCTACGTCGCCGCCCAGGAGGGAGCGACCAAGGCCGCGAGCATCGGCTACTCCGCGAGTGACAACTCCAAGATCTGCACCGAGACGTGGGCCGAGGGTTTCCGTCGCTTCCAAGAGCAGAGCGGAGTGGAGGTGGTCTACACCAACAGCGACCTCCAGTACGGCCTGCCCAACGGGATCGGCCCACAGGTGACCGCCATGAAGGACGCCGGGGTCGACTTCATCGCGACGTGCATCGACCTGAACGGGATGAAGACCCTCGCCCAGGAGCTCGAACGCCAGGGGATGGACGACGTCGTTCTCTTCCACCCCAACAGCTACGACCAGACCTTCGTCTCGGAGTCCGAGGGCCTCTTCGAGGGCGACATCGTCACCGTGGGGTTCCGCCCGCTGGAAGCGACCCCCGGCGACAGCGCACTGGCGGACTTCGAGGAGTGGATGCAAAAGCAGGGCAGCACACCTACAGAGCTGGCGATGGTCGGCTGGCTCAACGCCTCGCTCGCGTTCGAAGGTCTGCTCGCCGCCGGACCCGAGTTCGACCGTGCGAGCGTGATCGCTGCCACCAACACACTCACGGAGTGGACCGCCGGTGGCCTGCTCGACCCCCAGGACTGGACCGTGGGCCACGACCCGTACACCGACGCCGACGACATCGTCGAACAGGAGTGCAGCGCACTCGTGAAGATCGAGGACGGCAAGTTCGTTCCCTACGCCGACGCCGACAAACCATGGCTCTGCTTCGACCTCGAGGATCAGGAGTCCCTCGAACCCACCCCGACCGACTTCGAGTGAGCCCGTCGGACCTTCGAGGGCGGCGGTGATCTGATGGAGGACCTCATCCGGGGGGTTCTACAGGGGCTGCCACCCGGCGCTGTCTACGGGCTGATCGCGATCGGGTTCGTCCTCGCGTACAAGACCTCGGGGGTGTTCAACCTCGCCTTCGGCGCCCAGGCGTATGTCTCCGCGGCGCTGTACTTCCAGGCGCGCAACGAGTGGGGCTGGTCGAGCCTCCAGGCGTTCGTGCTGTCGGTGTTGATCGTCGCACCTGCGATCGGGCTCATCCTCGAACGGCTCATCTTCCGGCGACTCCCTCCCGGATCCACGTTGGCGAAGCTCGTCATAGCGATCGGCCTGTCGGTCGCGATACCGGCGTTGTTCGATCTGATCGTCGGCTTCGAACCCGTCGCGGGTGCCACCCCGGGAGGTCTGCTGCCCGATGGTGCAACCGTGTTCTACGACCCGACGGGGCTCTATCCGTTCAGCCGCAACGAGCTCACGGCCTTCGTGATCGCGCTCGCCAGCACCGCGGCACTCGCCGCGCTGTTCCGCTTCACCAACATCGGGCTCCAGATGCGCGCGGTGGTCGAGAGCCCCCGAATGACCGAGCTCAACGGCATACGTGCCGACCGTGTCTCCGCGTTCAGCTGGGCACTGTCGAGCACCTTCGCCGGCCTCGCCGGCGTGCTGATCGCGCCCCGCTTCAACACCCTCGCCGCACCGGACTTCTTCAACCTGGTGGTGGTTGCGGTCGCCGCGGCAGCGGTCGGCAGGTTGGTCTCACTCCCCCGGGCACTGCTCGGCGGACTGGGTCTCGGTGTGCTGATCTCGGTGGTCAACACGTTCCTTCCGGACCTCGCATCGACCTACTCGTGGCTCACACCCATCCAGGAGAACCTCACCCCCGCGATGCCGTTCCTCGTGCTGTTCGGGCTCGTGACGCTCTGGCCGGCGCTGCGCGCCACCAACGACCACCTCGACCCACTCCGCGGGGTGGACCCGCCCCAACCCGTGCCGGCATCGCTGAGCCGCAGTCCGTTGATGACCCGCGTGACCGTCGTGTTCGGCGTGTCGTTCTTCCTGGTCGTGGGAATCTCGGTGTTCACCCGGGCCGACCAGTCGTGGCTGTTCCTGGTCACCCAGGCGGTGATCATGTCGATCATCTTCCTGTCGATCACCGTGCTGACCGGTTTCGCAGGGCTGATCTCGCTGTGCCAGGGGGCATTCGCCGCCACCGGTGCGTTCGCGGTGTTCCAGTTGGCCGACCGCTTCGGCATGTCGGTGTTCACCGGCGCCCTCCTCGGCGCGGTCATCGCGGCGGTGGTCGCGGGGGTGATCTCGATACCGATGGTTCGACTGGGAACGGTGTGGGTGGCGATCGCCACCCTCGCGTTCGCGGCGTTCTTCGATGCCGTGTTGGTGCGCCTGCCCTTCATGGCTGGAGGTGGCACATCCCTGCTCCAGGGAACCCGGGTGCCGCGCCCGGTTCTCGGCCCCTGGGACCTGGCGAGCGACAAGGGATACCTGGCCCTCGTACTGGTCATCTTCATCCTCGCAGCGGTCGCGGTGAAACAGATCCACAACGGCACGGTCGGGCGCACCCTCCAGGCTCTGCGCGGCAGCGAGGTGGCATCCCAGGCGATCGGGATCTCCCCCACCAAGGCGCGGGTGACGGCGTTCGCCATCTCGGGCTTCCTCGCCGGCCTGGGCGGGGCGTTGTTGGCGATCCAACAAAAGAACGTGAACTACGCGACCAACTTCAGCCCCTTCACCGCCCTGTTCTGGTTGGTGATCGTCGTGTCGCTCGGTGCGCGCAGCATCGAGGGTGCCACCTACTCGGGCGCGATGTTCTCGCTGATGGACCGCCTGGTGTTCAAGGGCGCGATCCTCGCATGGATCCTGCGCAGCGAGGATCTCCTGCCGGGGATCTTCCCGATCTCTCCCAACTGGCGGTTCGTGCTGTTCGGGCTGACCACGATCAGCTTCGCCCGACACCCCGAAGGGCTCATTGAGGTGGGCAAGCGCCGCTGGTACGAGCGCATCGAGCGCTGGCGTGCACGGCGCAACGGCCCCCCTGCCGGCGACGCGACACCGGCGGCTCCGTCGATCGGGGAGCCGGTGCGATGACCGCGCCCACCGGGGAGACCGGACAGGTCCTGGCGGTCGCGGACATGACCAAGACCTTCGCGGGGATCTGCGCCCTGTCGCACGTCACCCTCGAGGTAAACGAAGGCGAACGGGTCGGGCTGATCGGGCCCAACGGCGCGGGCAAGACCACCTTGTTCAACTGCATCCTCGGCGTGACCGGAATGGACCAGGGCAGGGTGACCATCGGTGGGGTCGACGTCGCAGGGCGGCCGGTGCACGAGCGGGTGAGGATGGGCATCGGTCGCACCTTCCAACGCATCGAGCTCTTCGGTGGTTCGTCGGTGCGAGAGCACCTGCTGATAGCGGAGCGCACACGGGAGGGCTCCGGGCGGCTCTGGAAGGACCTGATCGGACGGGGCCGGCCCACCGCGGTGGAGATCGAGCGCTGCGACGCGATGCTCGACCAACTCGGCCTGTTGGAGCTCGCGGATGAACCGATCGAGGCGCTGAGCCTCGGCAAGGGGCGCCTCGTGGAGGTGGGGCGTGCGCTGATGACCAACCCGCGGCTGTTGCTGCTCGACGAGCCCTCCTCGGGCCTCGATCGGGCGGAGACAGCGGATCTCGCTTCGACACTGCGGGAGGTTCAGAGCGAGCAGGGATTCGCGATCCTGCTGGTCGAACACGACGTCGAGTTGGTGTCGAACTTCACCGAACGGTCCTACGTGCTCGACTTCGGCACCGTGATCGCACAGGGCACCACCGCAGATGTGCTCGCCGATCCGGCAGTGCGACAGGCCTACCTCGGCGTGACCACGGAGACGCAATGACCCCGATCCTCGAGTTGCGCGACGTGTCGGCGGGCTACGGGCACTTCCACGCGCTGTTCGAGGTCAACCTGGCGATCGAACCCGGACAGGCCCTCGCCCTGCTCGGCGCCAACGGGGTCGGCAAGACCACCGTCGCGCGCGTGGCCAGCGGGCTGATCGCCCCCGAGCGCGGGGCGGTGCTCGTCGATGGCACGGATTTCGCCGGGCGCGCACCACACAGCTTCGCCCGCGCCGGCATAGCCCACGCGGTGGAGGGGCGCTCGGTGTTCGCGTCGTTGTCGGTGGAGGACAACCTGCGGCTGTCGTTCCGCCGCGCGTTCGGTTCCAAGGGCGTCTCCGATGCACTGGCATCCGCGTTCGAGCAGTTCCCGGTTCTCGCCAAGCGACGCACCCAGGAGGCCGGTTCACTGTCGGGTGGCGAGCAGCGCATGCTGTCGATGGCTCGGGTACTGGTCGTCAAGCCGAAGCTGTTGATCGCGGACGAGCTGTCGCTCGGCCTCGCTCCGATAGTCGTGGACTCGATCTACGAACACCTCACGCGATTGCAGGAGGCGGGCACGGCCCTGTTGATCGTCGAACAGCAGGTGACCCACGCGCTCGAGCTGTGCGACCGGGCGATGCTGCTCGACCACGGAGCCGTCGCGTGGGAAGGTGATGCCGCGGACGCCGGCGAGTTCGTCGCCACACAGATCTTCGACCGCGACTGACCTGCACCCGGACACCGACCCGGCCACACGAGTGAGGACCCCGAGATGGACTTCCGACAAGCACGCGCAAAGGTGCGCGAAGGATCACCGGTCGGGGAGGTCGCCGCGCAGTTCGTGGGCTCGCTCACCCCCGAGGAACGCCTCTGGTGCCTCGACGGCGACGCACCGGCGTGGGTGGGGCTCGGCTTCCTGGCGGACAACGGCTACCACAAGGCACCGTTCCACGCAGCGGTGATCGACCGGGTGGGCCTGCCCGGAATCCACTTCTCCGACGGGCCCCGCGGCGCTGTGGTCGGCAACGCCACCGCGTTTCCAGTGGCGATGGCCCGCGGCGCCACCTGGGACCCCGATCTCGAGGAACGCATCGGCGACGCGATCGGTACCGAGTTGCGTGCGATCGGCGCGAACCTGACAGGAGCTGTGTGCGTGAACCTCCTACGCCATCCCGCATGGGGACGCGCACAGGAGACCTACGGCGAGGACCCACACCACGTCGGTGAGCTCGGCGCCGCATTCACCCGGGGCCTCCAACGCCACGTGATGGCATGCGCCAAGCACTTCGCTGTGAACTCGATGGAGAACGCCCGGTTCACAGTCGACATCGAAGCCGACGAGGTGGCACTGCACGAGCTGTACCTCGCGCAGTTCAAGCGCATCGTGAACGAGGGTGTCGCCTCGCTGATGACCTCATACAACTCGCTCAACGGGGCTTGGTGCGGCCACAACGCAGTCCTGCTCAGGGAGATCCTTCGCGTTGAATGGGGATTCGAGGGCTTCACGATCAGCGACTGGATCTTCGGGATGCGAGATGCCGCTCAGTCGGTCACCGGCGGGCTCGATGTCGAGATGCCCTACCGGATGATCCGTTTCGCCGGGCTCCCCGACGCGATCGAGCGCGGTGAGGTGAGCTGGGACCAGGTCGACGAAGCGGCCACCCATGTGGTCGCCACCCTGTTGCGCTTCGACGACGTGCTCTCGGCTCCTTCGCCACCGCGTTCGGTGCTGGGTGCGCCGGAGCACCGCGCGCTGGCCCGCGAGACCGCGGCGCGTTCGGTTGTGCTGCTGCGAAACGAGCCCGTCGGTGGCTCGCCGGTACTCCCGCTCGACACCGGGCAGTCGGTGGCTGTGATCGGGCCGCTCGCCGGGCGGGTCAACCTCGGCGACGGTGGCTCGTCGGACGTGTGGGACCTCGAGTGCACCACGGTGCTCGATGGGCTACAGGCCGCTGTAGGTGACGCCGTGCACGATGACGGCAGCGACCCGACGAGGGCCGCCGAGGTTGCCGCCGGCGCCGACGCGGCTGTGGTCGTGGTCGGCTACACGTACCTCGACGAGGGCGAGTACATCGGTGCCACCGACCCCGAGCTCGTCAAGTTGTTCCCACCCACCGACGAACCCGAGGTGGCGGAGCGCTTCCGCGCCGAGATCTCGGATCTGCCCGAGGTGACCGCGCCGCAGCGCATGGCCGAGCGACCCAACGGGTTCAGCGTCGGCGGTGACCGGCGGAGCCTGGAGCTGCACGACAGCGACGTCGAGTTGATCCGTGCGGTCGCATCCGCGAACCCCCGCACGGTGGTGGTGATCCAGGCGGGCAGCGCGGTGGTGATGGCGGACTGGGCCGGGTCGGTCCCCGCGATCGCGCAGGCCTGGTACGGCGGGTGCCAGGCAGGCCCCGGGCTCGCCGACGTGCTCACCGGCGTGGTCGAACCGTCGGGCAGGCTGCCCTTCAGCATCCCGGTGCGCGAGTCCGACCTTCCCGACTTCGACGTGGATGCCACGTCGTTCACCTACGACCGCTGGCACGGCTGGTGGCACCTCCAACGCAACGGGACCCGGCCTGCCTACCCGTTCGGCTTCGGATTGTCGTGGACCACCTTCGAGATCACCGACTCGTCTGTCACCGTCGACAGCGACCGGCTCACCGTGGGGTGCACGGTTGCCGACACCGGGGACCGTGACGGCACCGACGTGGTGCAGGTCTACGCGGAGCTCCCCAACCTCGGCATCGCCGATGAGGATCGTCCGGCCCGCCTGGTCGGCTTCGGTCGGGTTGCGGTCCCCGCGGGCGACACCGCCGAGGTGTCGATCGAAGTGCCGTTGGACCGCCTCGCCACCAGGGACCCCGAGAGCCACACCTGGGTGGCCCCGAGCGGGCCCCACACGATCTCGGTGTCGCGCCACGTCGGCGACCCCGGCACCCGCACGCACACCGTCGAACTGTGACGGCTAGCTACACCGTCGAACTGTGACGGCTAGCTACACCGTCGAACTGTGACGGCGAGCTACACCGTCGAACTGTGACGGCTAGCTGCAATAGTGAGGCCAAGCAGTAGCTGAAGAAGCGATCCGGAGCACCGTTGCTGGAATAGCTCCCCGACCGTCCTGACAGGAGTCCCGATGCACACCGAGGTGTTGGCCACCTTCGAGACCGACCTGCCCGAGCACGACGACCACCCCTACCGCTCCGGGCCGTGGCGGCCCCAGCACGTGGAACGGCGTGCCTGGGACCTCGACGTGCAGGGCGAGATACCCGAGGACCTCGACGGCGTGTACCTGCGCAACACCGAGAACCCGCTGCACCTGCCGCTGTCGACCTACCACCCCTTCGACGGCGACGCGATGGTGCACTCGATGAGCCTGTCCAACGGCGACGCGCTCTACACGAACCGCTTCGTGCGCACAAAGGGCCTCATGGCCGAGATCGAGGCCGGTGGCGCGTTGTGGGCCGGCTTCGCGGAGTCACCCGGCGACGCGCTGCGCGAGGACGGTTGGGGTGCGCGCACCCGCATGAAGGACGCGTCGAGCACCGACGTGGTCGTGCACGGCGGTGTAGCCCTCACCAGCTTCTGGCAGTGCGGGGACCTCTACCGGATGGACCCGGTGACCCTCGAGGCGATGGGCACCGAGACCTGGGGAGGTCAGGTGCCCACCGACGGGGTCTCGGCACACACCAAGGTGGATGAGAACACCGGCGAGCTGTTGTTCTTCAACTACTCCACCGACGCGCCCTACATGCACTACGGGGTGGTGTCCCCCAGCGGGGAACTCGAGCACTACATCGACATCCCCCTGCCCGGTCCGCGGCTCACCCACGACATGGCCTTCACCGAGAACCACGTGATCCTGAGCGACTGCCCCATGTTCTGGGACCCCGGTGCCCTGGGGGCAGGCCTGTACATCCCGCGCTACTTCCCCGACCTCCCCACCCGCTTCGCCGTGGTGCCGCGCCGGGCCGGCACCTCGGAGATCCGTTGGTTCGAGGCGGAACCGACCTATGTTCTGCACTGGATCAACGCGTTCGAAGACGGCGACGAGATCGTGCTGGACGGCTTCTTCCAGCACGATCCGATGCCCAAGCCACCGAAGAACCCCACCCTCGAACAGGTCATCTACGGGCACCTCGACGTGTACAGGCTGCGCACCGAAGTGAGGCGCTGGCGATTCAACCTGCGCACCGGCGCTACCACCGAGACCACCCTGAGCGACCGGCTGATGGAGTTCGGGATGATCAACGGCACCTACGGGGGGCGGCCGTACCGCTACGCCTACAACGCTCTGCCCGCGCAGGGCTGGTTCGGGTTCACCGGCTTCGTGAAACAGGATCTGTACTCCGGCACCGAGACCGTCGTGGAGTTGCCCGAGGGGACCTTCGCTTCGGAGACGGTGATGGCCCCGCGACCCGGAGCTACCGCAGAGGACGACGGATACCTGCTCACGTACGTCTCGGACATGGTCGAGGACTCCTCGAGCTGCCTCATCTTCGACGCGGCCGACCCCGGGTCGGGTTGGCTCGCCAAGGTCGCGCTGCCCGAGCGCATCTCGAGTGGCACCCACGCGTACTGGGCACCCCGCAGCGCTGTCGGCAGCTGACCACAGCCGTACTTCCAGCACAGTCACACCGCCAGCACAGTCACACCGCCAGCAGCGCTGTATAAGGTGTCGTGGCCTGCTCAGCGCGACGGGTCGAGGGTCACCTTGATCGCGCCGCTGGCGGCCTGGTCGCCCAGCGCGGCGAATGCGTCCTGCCACTCGCTGAGCCCGAAGTTGTGGGTGACCATCTCCGCGATGTCGATCTCCCCCGACACGGCCAGGTCGAGGTAGTGCTCGATGCCGTGTCGTCGCACGCCACGCACCTCCTCGATACCGAAGGCGTTGGACCCCACGAGGTTGAGCTCCTTGAAGTACAGCGGGGTGGACTCCCAACGTCCCGGCGCGTGCACGCCGCTCTTGACGATCGTGCCCCGCGCTGCGAGCACCCGGGCCTCCACCTCGAAGGTCTCGGGCTTCGCGATCGTGTCGTACGCCACGTCGATGAACCCTGGATGACACATCGGGACCGCGTCGAGTCCCTCCATCGTCGCCCTGAGCACACCACCGGACCACGCCGCGATCTCCTCGACCAGCTCTGCGGTACCCCCGGTGCGGAACACCCTGTGGGCACCGAACCGGCCAACCAGTTCGGCCTGGGTGTCGAAGCGGGCGACCACACCCACCTCCACATCCGGGTAGAGGGCACCGAGGATCGCCACCGCGGTGCACCCGAGCGATCCTGCTCCCCACACGAGTACACGGCCCCCGGGTGGCGGCGGATGGCGGGTCACCGAGTGCAGCGACACTGCGAAGGGGTCGGCCAGCACCGCCCGGCGGTCGTCGAGTCCATCGGGCACCGCGAACAGCATCGACGAATGCGCCGGGAGGAGCTCCGCGTACCCACCGGTCGCGTCCGAGGACGTCCCGGTGTGGATCCCCTTGTCGAGGTCACCGGAGGTGAAGCTCCAACACAGGCTGTAGTCGCCGGCCACACATGCCGGGCACACCGGGTCGACCCCGCGGGCCACACAGGTCAACCACGGGTTGAGCACCACACGGTCACCGATGTCGAAGCCCTGCGCCTCGGGCCCGGCTTCGACCACCTCGCCCACCACCTCGTGGCCGAGCACCTGGGGGAACGACACGAACGCGCTCATCGGGCTGTCGGCGTCACCCTCGAAGTCCATCATGATCTGCTTGGAGTCCGAACCGCAGATGCCGGTCAGCAGCGGACGCACGACGTACCAGTCGGGGCGCAGCGGCCTGGCGTCGGGGATCTCCGTGAGGGCACACGGTGTGGCCGCCAGGTTCTGCACCAGCTTCGGCGCGCCTGGCGGCGGGTCGAACGGCTGTGTCTCAACTCCGAAAACCAGCGCCTTGATGGGAGCCCCCTGACCAGGTGCCGACGAAGCGTGGGGCGCAACGTCTGGCACGACGTGTCGGCCTATTCTGACACCCATGTCAGGTTCTCGCACGGCGACCGTCGGCATCGATATCGGCACCACCTCGGTCAAGGCCCTCGCGGTGGACGAGGACGGCGATGTGCTGTCGCGCGTGCGCATCCCCCACCCTTTGCGCAGCCCCGAGGCGGGTGCGTTCGAACACGACATCGACCTCGCGTGGCGCGACGGTGTGCTCGAAGCACTCGCCGCGGTCGCCGAGGGTCACGACGTCATCGGGGTGAACGTGTCCGCGATGGTGCCCTCCCTGGGTGCGGTCGACGCGCAGGGGCGGGCGTGCTCGCCGGGGCTCCTGTACGGGGATCACCGCGGCGCCACCGAGGACAACCGACCCGACGAGGCCGGCGACTCGGGTGAGCTGCTCGCGTTCTTGGGTTGGCTGACCGACCACGCCCCCGATGCCGCCGGGTACTGGCCGGCACAGGCGGTCGCAAACCACGCCCTGTGCGGCGTCGGCGCGATCGACTCCACCACCGCCATGACCGCGGTGCCGCTGTTCGACTTCGAGGGTTGGGATGCGACGCTCGCCGCGAAATCGGGCACCACCCCCGATGCCCTGCCGTTGGTCGTGCCCGGCACCGGGGCCGTGGGCAAGGTGAGCGAGGGCCTTCCCGGTGCCGGTGCGGTGGTCGGCGGAGGCACGATCGACGCGATGGGTGAACAGGTGGTCGCCGGCGCGGACCAGACCGGCGACGTGCTGGTGATATGTGGCACCACGCTCATCACCTGGGGCGTGATCGACGAATGGGTGGAGCTCGCGAACCTGTGGACCGTGCCCCACACCGCCCCGGGCAAGGTGCTCATCGGCGGACCGAGCACCGCCGGGGGCATGTTCGTGGACCGGGTGCACCGCTGGCTCGGCCTCCAACCCCAGGACCACCTGGCCCCGGTACCACCCGACGACCTCCCCGTGTGGCTTCCCTATGTGCGCGGCGAACGCACGCCGCTTCACCGCCCGGACCTGCGCGCCGAGCTCCACGGCGCTGCGCTTCACCACGAACCGGAACACCTGCGTCGCGCGGCGTACGAGGCGACCGGCTTCGTGGTCCGTCACCATCTCGACCTCGCCGCCGGTGCGGGCCTCACACCCCGGCGGGTGGTCGCCACGGGTGGTGGCACGCGCTCGGATCCGTGGATGCAGGCTCTCGCCGATGTGACCGGACTGCCCGTCGACGTGGTGAACGTGTCCGAGGGCGCGGCGCTGGGAGCGGCGTTCATGGCTCGCTGCACCGCGGGTCTCGAATCAGCGATGACCGACGCACACCGCTGGGCCCAAGTCGCGAAGCGGATCGAACCCGACCCCGACTGGTCCGAGGCCACCGAGGCCCGCTACCAGCGCTTCCGCGCCCTCACCGACGCAGCCCTCACCGACGAAGCCCTCACCGACGAAGCCCTCACCCGCCCCCGCTGACTCGAACCCCAGCACCCACCCCGTCACCCCGCGCCGCCGACTCAAGTTCGCGCCAGCGACTCAAGTTGTTCGAGTAAGTCACCCAGGGTCGTATCGATGCTCACCGACTCACTCCACCAACCTGAGTCACCCACGCACACGACCGGGTGGTGGTCCCAGCACCCACCCCGCGCCGCCGACTCAAGTTGCCCGCCGCCCACGCCCGCCACCCCGCGCCGCCGACTCAAGTTGCCCGCCGCCCAGATCCGTCACCCCGAGCCGGAGTCTCAAGTTCGCGCCAGCGACTCAAGTTGTTCGAGTATGTCACCCAGTGTCGTATCGATACTCACCGACTCACTCCACCAACCTGAGTCACCCACGCACACGACCGGGTGGTGGTCCCAGCACCCACCCC
>JBKEAI010000308.1:0-3345 GCA_047972145.1 Microthrixaceae bacterium | reverse complement strand
TCGGACGAGCCCACGCCCCGCCCGAAGCAAGGGTCCCGGGCAGCACTCCGGGTACGTTGCTGTTGTCACGCCATTGGCCCCAGGCCCCCGTCGCAGCGGTGGCGTTGACGTCGCGGGCGTTGACCATCATCTCAAGTCCGCGGATGCTCAACTTGATGGGTTCTGCCGCGTTGGGCAGATAGGTGTTGGCATCGTAGGTGAACGTCACGTTCATCGACGCACCGTCGAGGTCGGCCACCGAGAGCCCGGCCGTGCAACCGGTGAGATCGATGTCGGAGATGAACCCCGGCGTACGCCCCGCAAGGACCGGCCCACAGGTCTTCGTGCCATTGGACACGGTGTTGAGCACCACCTTCACCTTGCGGTTGTTGGACAGATGCGAGCGCGGTACCTCGCTACTGGTCCAGGCCAGACGAAGGTCGTCTATGGGAACGCTGCCGACGGCGCTGAGTTCGACGGTGAAGTCGAGGTTGCAAGCCACGTTGAAGGGGTCACAGTCAACCGTGCCGACCGCGTCCTCGCTGCCGCTGGCGTCCTTGATGACGTTCTCGACGTTGACGAAATCGATCGGGTTGGCCGCACCCTTGGGGTGGGTTCCCGAAGTGATGGCACCCCAGGTGATCTCAGGCGGAATCTCCTTGGCCTGGACCAGCGTGCGCGCGGCGCCGGGGTTGCCGCAGATGCTCACATTGCCGGCGCTGTGCCGGAACGTGCTGCTGCCGTCGAAGACCACCTGAACGCCACCAGGCGCGTCGGGTGTGCACGTGGCAGCCACCCCCGAACCCTCGAGCGTGCCGAACACGAACGCGGAGGTGGCGTCGTCGAACTCGAGAGCGTCCGATGCCCCTCCCGCGCTGAACCAGTAGTCGCCGGCAGTGAAGTTGAACACCTTGTCGGGGCACGATCCGTCGAACAGCGCGTTTAGTGCGTCCACCGCTGCCGGGCCGTATATCCCCGGCTGGAAGGTCTGGATCGTGCCCGGGCCACCGGGAGCACACCCGGGAACCGTCTGGGGCAAACCACTCGGGACGATCGCGACGTCGGTTGCCTGGAAGTCGCCATCGCCGCAAGTTGGGCTGGCGTCGGAGTCGACCACCGCCGTGCGCGTCGTGTCGACCGATCCGACGAGGTCGGGATTGCCGAGCGCCAGCATTCCGCAGCGCTCCGCGGCGGACCCGAGATATCCGTCGTCCTGCTGGAAGTAGTTTCCAGCCACCGCGATCGCTCCCGCGTCGGGTGGATTCGGTGTGTTCAGGATCCCCGCAGCCCCGGTGTGCACACCCACGCTGCCGTTGAACAACAGCGGCTCGTCACCGCTGTGCACCAGTGAAGGCCTGAGAGCGGCATCGGGTGGTGTGGCACCAGAGAAGGCGCTGGCCCAGGCGGGCCAGCCCACCCAGTCGAACGCTCCGGCAAGGGGACTGTTGGTGTACTCGTCTCCGACGAGCTTCACCGTGCCCTCGGTGACCGCCTGGTTGCCGATCACCTCGTCGCAGTACAACTCCATGGTGACGTCGTCACCGGTGGATGGTGTGTCCCAGTCGAAGTCGACCGATTCGACCTCCTTGGATGGACCGACCACCGAGCAGGGATCGGCGATGGGACTCGAGTTGAACCCGGCACGCGTTCGCGTCACCCCTGTCTCGAGGGCCCCGTCGGCAGCACGTTGCTGGCGTGCGATCTCCTGTTGGGCCAACGCGGCACGGTGGGTGGCGAACGACAGCGACAACAATGCCGTGATCAACAACAGCCCGACGGTCATCGCCGCCAGCACCACGCCCAGCACGAACCCGGACTGACCACGAGACGCGAGGCGGCTGTGCAGCATCGTGGCCAGGGACGATCTCTCCACCGAGGTCATGGCCGTGTCACCTCCGCGGACCACGCACCCCAGGTGGCATCCACCCTGAGTTGGTGCCTGGCGGTCACCCCGCAACCGGCGTACGCGGTGCTGAACGACGGGTTCTCAGAGATCGGGAACGTGTACTCGACCGGCCCGGTCGACGCGGTGCATCCCGGGGCGGCGGTGATCTGGAGGTGCACCCGGTACTCCTGGGCCCCCGGTACGGGTAGCCACTTGTACACGTTCGCATCGAAGACTCCCGCCGGCGGCGGATCGAGATTCCCTGAGAGGGCTACCTGGCGCATCCTGGTGGTCGTGTACCCGTCGTCGTCGGTGACCGCGAGGATCACGTTGTAGGTACCTGGGTGTGAGAACGACTGGCTCGGGTTCGCAGCGGTGCTGGTCCAGTTGTTGAAGAAGCCGAAGTTCCACAGGTGCGATGTGATCGCAGAATCGTCATTGCTGATCGACGAATCGAAGTTCCTCGACGACGGAGCGGGCCCCGTGCCGTTCACGACGAAATCTGCAACAGGTGCACGGTTGAGCCGGAAGTCGATCTCTGTGGGCATCCCGCCGGTGGGTGTCAGCACGATCTTCCAATCCCCGTCGTCACCCTCGGCGAACGATCTGGGGAACACCGCGTCGGTGGATGTGGCGACAGGGGTGACACCGTGGAACAACTCCCATGTGAACGGCGGGCTCAGTGCCGTGCTGAAGGTCATGTCGACCGGGGTGATCCCGGGACCCACGGTCCCGGCCCTGGGGTTGCGTCCGGGGGTGTTGACCAGCTCCCCACCCGGTTCACCGGAGGTCGCTACGGAGATGTCGCCGATCACAGGCGGCTGGCCACTGGCATCGAGGAGCCTGATCAACGCGCGGTCCACAGCGGTGGCTCCCAGCGAGTCGGTGACGGTGAGCTTCACCTCACGCCAACCGAGAGCGGCGGAGGATCTGTAGATCACCGTTGCGCTTGCGGTGCCCTGCCCGGTGACTCCCAAGATCTCGGATGGATCGCCGAAGTCCCACGAGTAACCGACGATGCCGTCGCCGTCGTCATCGGTGGTTCCTGCGGCACTGAACTCGAATGTGTGCTGGTTGGGTCCCTCCACGGCACCCTCGTCGCACGGGTCTGGGGCGGGAGGACAATTCGTGAGCTCGACGCTCGGTAGGGGTGCGAGGTTGTCGACCACGATGTCGGCCTCGGCGGTCGTCTGGCCACCGTCGTCGTCGGTGAGCGTGAGCCTGGCCGTGTAGGTGCCCGCTGCGGAGAACACCGCTGTCGCGACGGAGTCGTCGCCGTTGGTGGTCAGTGAGACCGGAGCCGGGTCGATCGCCCACGAGCGCGAGGTGATCGTGCCGTCGATGTCGCTGGAGCGGTTGCTGTCGAGCACGACGGTCCGGTTGGGACGCTTGCCGGTCTGGGAGGTGATGTCGATCAGGGCGGTCGGGTTGAAGTTGCCACCGGAGCCCACGAAGGACGCATCCAGGGTCGCGCGGCGCGT
>JBKEAI010000221.1:0-2630 GCA_047972145.1 Microthrixaceae bacterium | reverse complement strand
CGCAAGATCCCCAGCGCTTGGAGACGGCGGCGCAGCTCCCGGCCCTCGGCCCGGTTCGCCGCCGGGATCCGGTAGCCGAGCGTCCGGTTGGCGTAGCCGAGACGGAACCGCTCGATCGCCTCGACCGACCCACACCGCCGACGCCGCAGAAACTCGAGTGCCTCCGGCGACTCCCGCAGCGTCGCGGTGTAGAAGCCGACCACCCGGTCCAACAGATCCCGATCCGACAGGCCCGGCGAGAACTCCCCATCCAGCCTGACGACCGACGAGCGCTCCGGCGGACGAACCACGCCCCCGCCCGAGCCGATCAGCCGGGTGGGCTGGAAGCCATCGCGCAACAGCTCGACCGCGTGACGAAACGACACGCCCTCGGCCCGCATCACCCAATCGACCACCGACCCGCCCACAGAGCAGGCGCCCATGCAGTGCCACAAGTTCTTGCCCGGCGACACCACCAGCGACGGAGTGCGGTCCTCGTGGAACGGGCACCGGCCGACCAGATCCTTGCCCCGCCGCTCCAGCTCGACTCCAGCAGAGGTCACCAAGCGCTCCAACGAGGTCTCCGCCTTGATGCGAGCCACCACGTCATCGGGGATCCGAGCCATCAGAACCCACCTGCCAGAAATTCTCTGTCTCACATCATGTGGCAAGACCATATGCCACCCAGTGCACTCTGTGGCAACGATCGGGGCCAGGCATGGAACGACACCAGCAAGAGATCGGCACAGAATGGGGGTCCACACCCACACCCGGAGACCACCACATGCCCCTCGGCGACCGAATCAAGGCCCTCCGCAGCGAAGCCGGACTCTCCCAAGCCGAACTCGCCGAACACGTCGGCGGCGACGGCCGCCAGATCAGCCGCTATGAAAACGGGCGCATCACCCCCAGCCTCGACGCCCTCGCCCGCATCGCCCAAGCCCTCAACACCAGCCTCGACCACCTCGTCTTCGACGACATCGACCGCCGCCCCCTCCACTCCCCCGAACACGCCCTCACCGGCCGCCTCGCCCCCATCGCCGAACTCCCCGAAGAAGACCAACAAGCCCTCCTCGACCACCTCGACGCCCTCCTCACCCGCACCCGCCTCCGCACCATCACCAACGGAAACGGCTGACTGTCAGGCCGAACCCGTGCCGTTTCCTTCCGCGACGACCGTTGCTGCCGTTGACGTCCACTACGCCGAAAGCACAGGCGGAGCAACAGCCGCGCTCGTCGTCTGCAACGACCTCGCCTGCTCGACCATCGTGGCCGAACACATCGCCAGCGTCGACCACGTAGCGACCTATGAACCGGGAGCACTGTTCAAGCGGGAACTGCCTTGCATCGCCGCGGTCTTGGCCCTCAGCAATCCCATCGACTTGCTCGTCGTCGACGGCTACGCAACCCTCGACCCCACCGGCCGCCCGGGCCTCGGCGCTCACGCTGCCGAGACCGTCCAACTTCCCGTCATCGGCGTCGCGATGAAACCCTTCCGCACTGCGACCCACGCCGCCCTAGTCGTGCGCGGCACCGCGACCCGACCCCTCTACGTCACCGTCGCCGGGGACCTCGAACTTGCCGACGCCGCACGCATCGTGGCCTCCATGGCCGGCCCTCACCGGATCCCATCAGCCTTGGCCAGGTCGGACCATCTCGCCCGGAGCATCGAACGGGCCGCCGCCAAAGAAGCGGCACCTTGACCGGGGCCAACGGGATCAGCCCGCGGGCAGCGCCGACCGGATCATCTCCGCCCGTTCCGGAGCAATCACCTCGATCACGTCGAGCGCATTGTCACGCTCCCAACCCTGATGAGTGAGCGCCCACCTGGCCAGCAACCAAAGCCCCTCACGGGCGCGGTCCCGGCAGCGGCTCTGCAACGCCGGATCCACCTCCGACACCCCTCGCACGATGAAGAACAACAGATCAACGATCCGGCCATTCCGCCACGACGGCTGCTCCTCGGTCAACGCCGCCACCATGACCGACACCGTCGGTTCTGCCGCCGAGTAGATCGTCCCCTGCGAGAAGACGTGCTCCTCGATCTGCTTCCACGCGGCCGACGACTCGTCCACGTCCGCGCTCGACAACAGATCACGCAACGCCGGACCAATCGCCGTCGCGGGGCCCCCGAGCACCGAATACGACGACCAGTCGACCGACTCGATCAGCGCGTCCGCGAGCGGGTTCACGGGGGAGCGCCCCAAGGCCCACCCGGAGCGCCCTGGGACCCCGGAGGGAACAAGGTCGGCGGATACTGCTGACAGCCAGCGCACACCGTGCCCGGCACCCACTGCGGACCCTCCATACCGTCCACTGTCCGCCAACCGAACGGTCGACTCATCGGGGCACCAGGCATCATCTCCTGGATACGCACCTCAGCGTGCTTGCCGCCCGCGTTGCCGACAGTCTGGATGTTGCCGTCGGCATCGCGGTAGCTCACGTACCACGGGCTATCCCGGTCCGGAGCGCCACTCGGCCGACGCACAGGCGCCGGATCCGGAACCGACCCACCTCGGGCTGGCGCGCTTGGGGTAACAAATCCGTCCCACGAGTCCAAGGAGACGCGACTAGTCCGGCCGAATCTCTCAGGCGGGTTAGAAGGGGTCGCACGGGCGTGAGGCCGGGTGGCCGACGTCGAAGAAGGCGGC
>JBKEAI010000220.1:0-2696 GCA_047972145.1 Microthrixaceae bacterium | reverse complement strand
CACCTGCCGGATAGATGCGTTCGACCAGGCGCATGACGTCAGCCGGAATACACCGCGAGGTCGTGCAGTCCGGGCCGCCCATCCCTCTCTTGGTCATCATCTCGGCGAAGGCATCGGCCTGTTGCCTCGTCGGGAAGAAGTACTTGCCGTCACCGATGCCCGGGATGTTGCGGTACTGACCACTCCCCATCAGATCGGCCAACTCGTCCGGCTCCACGGCCCGGTAGATCCGCTGCCCTGTTCCGCTTGGGGTATAGGTCAGCACCGAGTGGGTCGTAGAGGTGACCTCAAGTCCGACGCCTTGCGAGACACCCCCACCCTCACCCACATGGACCTGGGAGAACGGGTTGTCGGTGGCAGTCGAAACACCGACACCGACACGCGGAAAGGTGGGCTCGTCGTACGCACGGGCAGCAACTACCACCGCCCCAGCCACATCACTCCCTACGACCCGCGCTAGAGCGGGCTCGACCGAGTCGTACACGCCTAGCAGCGGAGAACCCACCTTCACGCCGACGGCGGGACGATCCTGGGCCGAGGCGCCCGTCGCAGGGGCCGAGCCTGCCGCCAACACAACGGCCATCACCACTAGGGCTGCGACGAGCGACGGCCACTTCGCACACATGAGACTCAGCGCCCTTCGCCCAGGTGTAGGGAGTACCTGCCACAGGTGACGGTGAGCTCCCCGATCTCACCGGTGATCCGGTGGACTGAACCCTCAACCTCGTAACTGTCGACGCCGCCGTAGTCGGTATCGCCCGAGGCGTCAATGGCTGGCGGGCCCGGCGGCATATACCAGGTCACCTCGCTTACCTCCTCAAGGGTGAGAGCACCCTTCCGGAAGCAGTACTGCTCGTTATCAACCGGTGCCACATAGGACGGGTGGCCTTCGCGGAGAACGACATCGAGTTGGACCCTGACGCTCCCAGGCAGGATCGCTACGCCGAGGACGAAGCTGTCCTCAAGGTAGATCTGCTCCAGTCCAGGGAGTTCGTAGTACGCCGCCATCGTTACGGCCCCAGATCCCACACAATGGGTGTGTGGTTGCCCGTGCTGCGCCGAGTGACAGGATTCCCGTACACGTCAATCCGTTGGCCAGCAGCGTTCCGAATCTCGATGTGAGGTGCAACACTTCCAGGAGCACGGGGGCTTCCGCTCTTGATGGTCAGCCGCGTGATCCCGTTGCCGTCGACGTACTTGATCGGCCCTCCTGCCGTCTGCGTTCGCCGCCAGCCCTGGGATGCACCGAAGTCCGCAAGGTCCGAAGCCAGCGCCTGGCCACCGCGCGCCACCTGCCCGATCGCGAAGTCGGGGTCGTACCGAGCGATCCTTGTTCCGCTTGGGGTACTCGTGAGCGACTGGAGGGTCGTAGAGGTGCTCTTCACTTCGCCGGTCGACGGAACATTGCCACCTCGACTGCCCGTGACCTGGGTCAACGCACGACGAGGGCTCGTGTGAACGCTGGCGGCGACGCGCGAAACGGCCGGGATGTCGTAGACGTATCTCGAGGCGCCGCTGTGCACCACCGCTCCGTAGAAGTTGCCGGATCCTGAGATTGCCGATGGCGCTGAGACTGAAGCTTGGCTCCGACCGAGCCGGTGCGCGCTTCCACCGTGAGATTCGTATTCATCGACAACCGGCTTGAAGATCTCCAGACGGTCCGCAGCCGTAGCGACGCCGCGACCGTCGGTGTGGACAATGGAGTGCCCGAGAAGAAGAAGGCCACAAAGCGAGAGAACCACCGTAGGGAGGAGGGCTGTCCCGAGACGCTGCCGAAAGACCAGCGCTGGGCCCCCCAGCTCCAAAGGCAGCGTCGCTACCGAGTCGCGGCCAGTTGGCCGGTTGAGGTCAGTCACGGGATTCACCGAACCGTCTTCTGACATAGTCCTGGCCGATCGCCCTGACCTCGTCCTCCGCCCGGGGGGCACCCACCAAAGCGGCTTGCACCTGCGACCAGCGGGAGGTGATGAACTCCACCTGATGGTCAAGGTCAGATAGATCACCAGCGAGGGGGAAGTCGTCGATCCATGCTTCGAACTCATCAGGATGGAAGGTCTCGGACATGTTGGGCGTCCCAATCGCTACCGACCAATCCCCTCGGTCCGCTGTCAACTCGACGCGGAGAGAATCGTTCTCCCACACCACGTGCTGATTGAGCGACCCGTCGGCCCGCTCACTTCTTACTTTCAAGCCGTTTTCGCCGAGCCACCCGACAAGACGGCACACCGGATCTGGGGCTACAGAGAGGTCGAGCATCGCTGGATCACCCTGGTGGGAGCATTCGAAGGCCGTCGCCGCTGGTCCTGTAGCCCTGTTTCACCAGGTACTCGATCTCGCGTGCGTAGTAGCCGGTGAGGTTGCTCGGGGTCACGGGGCTGGCCAGGCGGATCTCACTTCCCCGAGCTATAGCACGGTCGAGGAAGCGCTGGTTCGCTGCCCGCCGCTCTGCATCCGACATTCCGTTCCACACCGAGTCAGGAACGTTGAACCTCCGGGCTCCGATGTCGTCCGCCAAGTTGACGTAGTCCGGATACTTGCCCAGTACGACCACATCGTCCGCAGCTCCTGCCACACGTGGGGTAACAAATCCGTCCCACGAGTCCAAGGAGACGCGACTAGTCCGGCCGAATCTCTCAGGCGGGTTAGAAGGGGTCGCACGGGCGTGAGGCCGGGTGGCCGACGTCGAAGAAGGCGGC
>JBKEAI010000208.1:0-6634 GCA_047972145.1 Microthrixaceae bacterium | reverse complement strand
CCTCGAGCGCCACCACGACATCAATCAACACCCGGCCATCAACCCCCGCCACACCATCGAGAGACTCCATGACCCCCGCCACACACCCAACCACACCCGAACCATCACCCCCAACAGAGCCGGCATCAGCATCACCGCTATCGGGACTGGGACCATCGCCGGTTCCATGGCCGGTACCACCGACCAGGCGATCCGAACCGGCGTCCGCCTCCTCGGGACCATCCGTCCTACTTCCCGTATCGAACATACATTCGAGTATCACACAGGGGTGGGACAAAGACTTCGACCACTCCACGCAACAAGATCTTCAAGTGGTACTGCGCAGGCCGATCCCGACCACGGCGTGAGCCCGGTGGTGTTCACCGGCGTCGATGGTGCTGTCGGAGGTGTCGCAGATGGGAGGTGTCGCAGACGAAGGCGTGGTGCCGCCACGTGTCGAACAAGGCCGGTTGGACACCTCGGATGCGAGTGCGTCGATGCCCCTCCGATACAGGAACAGTCGGCGTCGAGAACCGCCATCGTCGCAAGAGGAAGGGCACTCTCCGCGGATACACGCCAACCATCACCTCACCACGTCGGTGGATCCAGGCTCAGCCCGGCTCGATCAGAAGGTCGTGTCGCTGAGCTCGTAGACCTCGTGCAGCACCTCGACCGCCCGGTCCGCGTCGTCCGACGCGACGATGCACGAGATCCTGATCGCGGACGTCGAGATCATCTCGATGTTGATCCCGTTGTCCGCGAGCGTCTCGAACATGACAGCGGCGACGCCGGGATTGGACTTCATCCCGGCGCCTACGACCGACACCTTGGCGATGTCGTCGTCGCTGGTCACCCCAGCGGCACCGGTTGATGCCCGCTCGGACTCACAGATCTCCATGGCGATCGGCAACTGGTCATGCGGCACGGTGAACGAGATGTCGGTTACGCCGTTGACCGACACGTTCTGCACGATCATGTCGACGTTGACATCGGATTCGGCCAGTCGGCGGAACAGGGCTCCTGCTATGCCGGGGCGGTCGGGCACCCCGGCGACGGTCACCTTCGACTCGGAGCCATCTGAAACCACTGCGCGGATTAGTGCTGCTTCCATCTCGGGATCCTCCTCGGTGACCCACGTGCCCGGCTCCCAGGTGAAAGCGGAGCGGACGTGGAGGGGCACATGGTGCCGGTGCGCGTACTCCACGGACCGCATGGCCGGCTTCGGGCAACCCGCCGCTGTCATCTCGAGCATCTCGTCGAAGGTGATTCGGTTCATCCGGCGCGCGGTCGGCACGACCCTTGGATCGGTGGTGAACACCCCGGAGACGTCGGTGTAGAGCTCACAGGCGTCTGCGCCGAGCGCCTTGGCGAGGGCGACTGCGGTGGTGTCGGACCCTCCGCGGCCCAAGAAGGTGACGTTGTTGTCGACAGATACGCCCTGTGCACCTGCGACGACCGGCACACTGCCCGCTTCGAGCGCCTCACGTATGCGCCCCGCGCGGACCTCGATGATCCTCGCGTTGGAGTGGTTGACGTCGGTGACGAACCCCGCCTGGGATCCGGTGTAGCTGGCGGCTGGCACACCGACGCCGTGCAGGGCCATCGACATCAAGGAGATGGCCTTGCGCTCCCCCGCCGTGATGAGCATGTCCATCTCGCGGCCGGGGCGTTCCTCGGAGACCTCCCCGGCGAGCCGGAGCAGCTCGTCGGTCTCCTTGCCCATCGCCGAGACCACGAGGACCACTTCGTCGCCCCGGTGACGGCATCGCGCCACGTGCGATGCGACCTCGGCGATCCGTTCGGGATCCGCGACCGAGGTGCCTCCGAACTTCTGGACCAGCAGTGCCACGTCGACCAACGGTACTCATGGCCGGGCGCCGGGGCCGCTTCACTTCGCAGGGCACCCGACCCCGCTACGGTCCCGCTCCCTGCTGGTTGAGGGTCCTGCACCCTGCTGGTCGCTAGTTGAGCTCGGCGGGCAACGCGTCCAGTCCCACCTCGGCACCCCCGCGGAACACGTGCACCGATCCCGTGCCCTGCGCACTCCAGGCACCCTCGGGTGAACGGATCAGAGCGGTTGCCTCATCGAGTCCGACCACCGGCAGGTCGGTGGGTGCCAGACCCACGGTGCGGTGGCGCTTGTCGTGGGACCACCGGTCGAACTGGGCGATGACGGTGAACGCCGTGATCAAACCGAGCCCGACGGTGAAGGCACCTCCCCGGTTGTCCACCATGTGGGAACACAGCACCGTCGCGGACTCCGCTGCCACGGCCACGCTCGCGCCCGTGTCCCATGCGCCGATCATCGCGTCGAGCAGCGGGGCGTCCTTGAGGACAGCCCGCAGGTGCATCGGTGAACCCCCCGTGACATAGAGCTGGCGCGCGGACCGAACACGCTCGATCGACGCGTCGTCGAACGCGTCCACCCGTGTGAACACGGGCAGCACCTCCACCTTCACGTCGATGCCGCTGAAGTGTGCCCGGGCGTCGTCGATCACCCTCTGGGGCGACTCGAATGCCATCGCCGTCGGTACCAGGGTCACAGTCGAGCCGGGGTCGAACAGGGGGCGGTGGTGCTCATGGGTGTCGCCGAACTCCGCGCCACCGATCAATGCCAGGGTTCCACTCACCGTCCCATCCTGCCCGATACGCGGATGCCCACCGGCAACGGGGGTTCGCGTCTTGGTCCCGGGGTGGGTCGAGTCGTTACCCTTGCCAGCCATGACGATCGAACGTTTGGGGATACTCGGCTCGGGCATCATGGGCTCGGGCATTGCAGAGGTGGCCGCCAAGGCCGGCATCGAGGTGGTCCTGCGATCACGTCGGGCCGAGACGGCCGAGGCGATGCGGGCCGGGCTCGCCAAGTCGCTCGACAAGCAGGTGGACCGCGGCAAGGTTGAGCGCACCGATGCCGACGCCACCCTCGCTCGGGTGACCGCGACCGACCACCTGGGTGACATCTCGGACTGCGACCTGGTGATCGAGTCGGTCGTCGAGGACCTCGCGGTGAAGATCCCCCTGTTCGAAGAGCTCGACACCGTGTGCAAACCCGAGGCGATCCTCGCGACCAACACGTCGACTCTGCCGGTCGTGGAGATGGCGGTGGCGACGAACCGCCCCGAGCGCGTCTGTGGGATCCACTTCTTCAATCCCGCACCGATGATGTCGCTGGTCGAGGTGATCGCTCCGCTCACGGCCGCCGACGAGACGATCGCGGCCGCGACGGACTTCGCCACTCGCTGTGGCAAGTCCGCGGTGCAGGTCAAGGACCGGGCCGGGTTCATCGTCAACGCTCTGCTGTTCCCGTACCTCAACAACGCAGCGCGCATGTTGGAGAACGGCACCGCGAGCGCGCAGGACATCGACGAAGCGATGAAGGGCGGCTGCAACTTCCCGATGGGGCCCCTCGCCCTGTTGGATCTGGTGGGCCTCGACACCTCGCTGTCGATCCTCGACGCCCTCTACGACGAGTTCAGGGATCCCAACTACGCGGCTGTGCCCTCGATCCGACGGATGGTCGCGGCCGGCCACCTCGGGCGAAAGAGCGGCCAGGGCTTCTACGACTACTCCAAGAAGTAGGCCGGCAGACCGGGACCGCTCCGGGGCGACCCCATGCCTGCGGCCCTGCCCCCCAGCCGGTGGGCCTTCCCGTCGCCGCGCGACGCCGAGCACGAGGGTCCCGCAGCGATCGGCGGTGATCTCGAGGCATCAACCCTCGTTGCCGCGTACGCGCAGGGACTGTTCCCGATGCCGTTGCCCCGGCGGACGCTCGGCTGGTTCTCGCCGGATCCACGAGCGGTGCTCGAACCCGCGGGGATGCACATCAGCCGCTCCCTGGGTCGATCCCGATCGAAGATGACGGTGACGATCGATTCGTGCTTCGCCGAGGTGGTCCGCGGATGCGCGGACCCCGCGCGCGCCCACGCCTGGATCGATGACAACTTCTTTGCGGCCTACTACGAGCTCCACACACTCGGTTGGGCCCACAGCATCGAGGCATGGCTCGGGGACCGCCTGGCAGGAGGGCTCTACGGCGTGGCCATCGGGGCGTTCTTCGCCGGCGAATCGATGTTCCACGCCGAGACAGACGGATCGAAGGTGGCGCTCGCGGGTCTCTGTGAGCACCTCAGGGGCGTGGACGCCGTGTTGTTCGACGTCCAGTGGGCTACCCCGCACCTGGAGAGCCTCGGTGTGACCGAAATCACGCGCGACGAATACCTGGATCGACTCGATCTTGCCGTGCGCTCGCCGGGGCCCACGTGGCAGGCTGGACCCACTGGAACAGAGGAGGTACCGCAATGAGCTTCCACCATCTGGCTCTGGCGACAGGGGACCTGCCCGCCACCCACGAGTTCTACACATCCGCCATGGGTTTCACTCTGGCGAAGGTGGTG
The DNA here is from genome assembly GCA_047972145.1 of Microthrixaceae bacterium. Lineage (GTDB taxonomy): Bacteria > Actinomycetota > Acidimicrobiia > Acidimicrobiales > Microtrichaceae > JAMLGJ01. The sequence goes on along the minus strand of JBKEAI010000208.1, from coordinate 2,261 downwards.
GTCAACCCGACCCCTGAGGGTGGGTGGGCCAAGCACGTCTTCTACGACACCGACGACGGCATGGGTGCCGAGGGTGGCATGATCGCCTTCTGGGAACTGCACGGCGACTACCCCGAGGTCGACGGAGCGATCTCCACCTCGGTGGGGCTACCCGAGTGGGTCAACCACATCGCGTTCACCGCTGTCGACGAAGCCCACCTTGAGATTGCGCTGAAGCGCTGGCTCGACTGCGGTTACGAAGCGGTCGAGATCGACCACGAGTTCTGCCGGTCGATCTACACGACCGACCCCAACGGCACCCTGGTCGAGTGGTGCATGGACCAGGGAGAGCTCGGCGAAGCGGACCGACGTCGTGCCGAGGCGGCGCTGGCAGATCCCAAGCCCGAGTTCGACGGCCCACCCCGGTCCTTCACGGCACACAAACCCACCTGAGGACCTGGCGCTCCACACCGTGCGCGGTCTGACCAACCCATAGTATGACCGCCTGTGAGGATCCTCCCAGTAGCTGGTGTCGGGATTATCTCCTATTGCCTGAAATCACCCGGTTTTTGTGATCTTTCTGTTGACCTCGGTCACATTTTCGTATTCGATTCAGTTCGTACCACAAGGCACATCAGGGGATGCGTCGATCCGTTGGTCGGGTGAACACCGTTGTTCAGGCGGGGTTCTCACAGTGTGGTCGCTCAGTACCAACGGGGAGCAAGTAGCGAAACCGACCCCCTGCGACATCCGGACGGGGCGATGTCCGCAGTCGCGGAACACCGTCGACTTCACCGTCGACGACCTGGAGAGCGTACCGAGGGGGGCCCTCAACGGGTCCCCCTCGTTCGCGTCGCGGGTTCGACCCCTCAGGACCGGCTGCCACATATCCCAAGTGCTACGGATCCCAAGTGCCACGCGTCGGGCCCCTCCACGCATGGAGTGCACGGTCAGCCGATCAACCGAGGGTTGACCAACAACGTGCTCGCTGAGTCGACCAGTGGGCTCTACAAGACCGAATGCACTCACGGTCCCGACACGGCCGGTTGGGGCGAGGTCGTCGAGCTCGAGCTCCGCATCCCTCCTCGTGGGTGCGCTGGTTCAACGAGGACCGCCTCCACGGCCACCGAGACGACGTCCCACCGGCCGGGTTCGAAGCTGTCCGCTACGCTGCTGGACAGACCTGCCCCACCGGGGTGGAACCGAATCTTCTCCTCAAGGAGTCAGAGGACGAGTACGGGAACGTGACTTCCTACGAGTACGACACCGTCACCGATCCTGCGGGGACGGTCACCGACTTCATAGATGGCAGCGCAGGATTGCGCATCCAGGCGAAGGTGCCGTTGCCGGGCGGCGGCACCAAGAACGTCGGCGGGTACTGGACCACGGATGGTCGACTCGTGACCTTCTGGGACTGACCGATGAGCACCGCACGGAACGAACTGGCCGCAGCGTTCGACGACCTGAAGCGACGTCGATTTCCCGAACACCCCGACGACCCTGACCTTTCTGACTGGGTCTTGGAACTCGCCCAGCTCGACGGACACATCGCCGGTCTGGCTGTAACCGCCCTTGGACCATCGAGTCGGAGCCGTAGCCCAGAGTCGAAGGCGGCAGCAGCGCATGGTCGACGTCTCAGAGCGATCCGAGTTGTTGGCGATGACGAGCTGATCTATGACGAGTGCCTCGCATACGTGCACGCACTGGAACGGGTGGAGGCAGCGCTCAGCGGTCGCCTGGGATCGGGTGGGTGACTTGTGAGCCGACGACTCGTCCTCTCGTTCCTCTTTGCTGCCGTCGCGCTCGCGATCGGCGTCACGGGATCACCGGCCGCGGCAGAGGCGCGGGCCGGCGGTGCGCCGGTGGGCTACGACTACGACGGCACCTCGAACCCTCGCACGGTGGACAAGGTGAATGCGGTCGACGAAGGGGCTCTTAACGCTGCCTCGGGCGCCGCGGGCGGAGAAGCACGGCTGCTCGAGATCGGCCCGGCCACCGTCCGAGCGGTCGAGTGCACCTACGACCGCCGCTTCGACTTCGCTCGTCCGCCACCGGCTGGCGCCGTGTCCTGCGTGTACGCCGCCGACTCGAACCTCGCTGATCCGGGTGATGGGCCTGGCCGGGTTCCGCGCGCCTCTTCGGACTCAGCGGTGCTGACGAATACCCCAAGAGCGGTAGGTGGGGTCGCCGATGATGCCCTGCAGTACGCGACCAGGGCCGAGAAGCTCGATCACATCTTCGTTCCGAAGCACAACCTCGATCCCTTGGTGCGGCAGTTCGGC
>JBKEAI010000194.1:0-4319 GCA_047972145.1 Microthrixaceae bacterium | reverse complement strand
AATTGCTGGGTCGGTCACATATAGCCTGGCGTGTTCTATAGCTTTCTCATCTGACCAGTCGCTATTCTCAAGCTTCAAATCCTTGAGGTAGGAGTCAAATATAGCCTGCTGGACAGAAACTGGACGATAGCCAGCCCGCAACACTATGTGCCAATTCTCGGGCAATCGTGCCTGAGCCGCCATCAGCCTATCAGCTACCTCAGACCTAACTGCAAGTGTAAAACTAGGATGCTTGGCTATATATTCATGGTATAAGTCGCCTTCAAAAGGATCTGGGTGATCCCAATAAGGATCACATCGGATGCCTCGTTCAACCAATTCTACCTGTTCGATCATATCTTCCATAGACTAGTAATAAGTCTAGCACAAATAAAAATACCCCGACTAGACGAGGTATTTTTATAGCTTGCGTTAGAACTAACGCTTCGAGTATTGCTCGCGTTTGCGGGCAGATCGAAGACCGTATTTCTTGCGCTCTTTCTCGCGTGGATCGCGACGTAGTAGCTCAGCTTTCTTGAGAGTACTACGAAGATCGCTAAATCCAACAGTCAAAGCTTTGGCGATAGCCATCTTGATAGCATCAACTTGGCCTGATACGCCGCCACCGCTGACGAGAACAGATACGTTAAACTCTTTTTGCTTGCCGACCAAAGCTAGTGGATCAGTGACCTCAGCGATCATTGATTTGTTTCCATCGAGATAATCTTCGGCTGACTTGCCGTTGATAGTCACGACACCCTTGCCCTTGGTCAGGCGTGCTCTAGCTGTCGAACTCTTGCGACGACCTAGGCCGTAGAGATAACTTGAATCAGCCATTATTTGACCTCAACTTTCTCTGGCTTCTGAGCAGCGTGATTGTGCTCTTCACCAGCGTAAATCTTAAGTCGCTTCATGCGCTCTGGCTGAAGCTTGTTCTTAGGCAACATACCACGTACCGCTGACTCAATGATACGAGTCGGGAAGCGTTCGCGAACCTCTGCTACAGTAGCATCGTAGATACCGCCAGGAAAACCGCTATGGCGGTAATACTTCTTGTCGGTCTCTTTGGCACCTGTTAGCTCGACTTTCTCGGCATTGATAACGATGACATAGTCACCACCATCGATATGCGGAGTGTAAGTAGGCTTGTACTTGCCTATAAGATACTTGGCAATCTCTGTTGAGACGCGGCCAAGTGTAGCATCACGAGCATCGATCAAGATCCAGCGACGTGATACTTCGGTAGGTTTTTGTGAGTAAGTCTTGGACATTATTTTGCCTCCTTAGCCACAGCTTTGAGCTCATCAACGAACTCAATAGTAGCTAGCTGAGCAGCGTCTCCGACGCGTACTCGTGTGCGCTGAACGCGTACGTGGCCACTGGTGCGACCACTGAGCTGCGGAGCAATCTCATCGACTAGCTTGAAAGCAGCTTCTTGGGTGTTTAGTCCAGCAATAACCGCTCGACGGTTGGCTAGGTCACCGCGCTTGGCTTTGGTGATTAGTTTTTCGATGTAACGGACTAGCTCTTTGGCCTTTGGTAGCGTAGTTTCGATCTTGCCGTGCTCCACTAAGTTTGTCGCCAAACCTTTCATAAGCGCACGTCGTTGATCGCGCTCGCGGCCAAACTTACGTCCTTTGTATCCGTGTCTGTGCATTTAGAGCTCCAATTCCGCCAACTTATCTTTGACTTCATCTAGGGCTTTGCTACCAAATCCTTTGAGCTCGCGAAGATCCTGCTCGGTAAGAGTCACTAGATCTTGGACTGTACGAATCTCGTTGTTGACCAGAGCATTGGCTGTGCGCGCACTAAGACCCAACTCTTCGATAGATGTATTTAGCTCGCTGTCTTCGTCTTCATCAGCGACACCAACAGCTGGTGCGGCTTCGACTGTCGTGCTACCAGCTAGAGCTGTGTATTGATTCACCAGGATAGCTGAGGCTTCCTCAAAAGCTTCGCGAGGCGTGATAGCGCCGTCAGTCTCGATAGTAACTTCTAGCTTGTCGAGATTGGTCTCTTGACCGACACGTGTGGCGTCGACTTTGTAGCGAACTCGTACAACTGGACTAAACATAGCGTCGAGAGCTATCATGTCGCTGTGCTGTCGGCTGTCACTAGACTCTTCGATAGTTCGGTAGCCACGACCAGTGTCGACCACCAAGTCGATAGTTACTGTCTTTTTTGGATCATCAATAGTTGCGATGTAGTGATCGGGGTTGACGACTTCAACTTCAGAGTTTGACTCGATATCGCCTGCTGTGATTGGGCCAGCGCCTTTTTTGACTAGGCGTAGCTCGATAGGTTCATCGCTATGACTCTTGAAGTTGACGCCTTTGAGGCCGAGCATGATGTCGACTACGTCTTCTTTGACACCGGCAACAGTCGTAAACTCGTGAGTAGCACCTTCTATACGAAATGCTACGATCGAAGCACCTTGGATGCTAGATAGCAAGACACGACGAAGGCTATTGCCTAGTGTGTTGCCGTAACCAGCGTGAAGCGGTTCGATAACAAATGTAGCAGAGTTGGTACCGTTATCATCGACGCTTGAAAGTGCTGGATTGTGAATTAATTTGGACATTTGGTTCTCCTTACCCTTTTTAGCGTGAGTAGTACTCAACAATTAGCTGTTCGTTGATATCTGGATCTGCCTCAGCACGCTGAGGTATGCCTGTAACTTCGATCTTGAACTTCTTGACATCGCTCTTGAGCCAGCTTAGTGGCTGCTGAGAGGTGTTGGCTATAACGTGATCGATCGCCGTGAAGTAGCCACTCTTGGTACTCTTAGTACGGACTGTGATCTTATCACCAGCTTTGACTCGAATTGATGGGATATCTACACGACGGCCGTTTAGCTCAAAATGTCCGTGACTGACGAGCTGACGAGCGCCACGACGACTGGTAGCAAAACCAGCTCGGTAGACTACGTTATCAAGGCGTCGCTCAAGTAGCTCTAGTAGGTTTTCACCTGTCAGACCTGGACGGCGTGAAGCCTCACCCATGAGCTTGGCGAATTGACGCTCAAGTAGGCCGTACAAACGACGAACTTTTTGCTTTTCACGAAGCTGGATAGCGTAACCACTAGGTTTACTCTGGCGTCCACCAGCGTGTTGACCGGGTATGCCACTCTTGCGAGCCAGGATCTTGTGAGCCTTCGGGTGGAGGGCGTAACCTTCACGACGGCTCTGTTTTACTATAGGAGATGTATCTCGTGCCATAACCTAGCCCCTCCTCGCCTTACGCGGCCGAACACCGCCGTGAGGCACACCAGTTACTTCTTTGATACTCTCGACTGCCATGTCAAAACCACCGACGGCGCGGATAGCTGCGTCGCGACCTAGGCCGACACCTTTGACGAAAACGTCAACTGATTTCATGCCGTAATTTGACTTGACTAGCTCTGCGGCTTTTTCGGCCGCTACTTGGGCAGCATAGGCTGTGCCTTTTTTGCTACCACGGAAACCACAAGCGCCAGCACTGCTAGCGGCCAGTGAGTTGCCTTTCTTGTCAGAGAAAGTAACTATAGTGTTGTTAAATGTTGCTTGTATGTGCATCTGCCCCGCAGGAACGGAACGACGCTGTTTTTTTGACTTAGAAGTCTTGGTTGCTTCTGCCATATACTTTGCCTTTCTCTTATTATCCTACGTCTTTGATGCTGCTTTTGGCTGTGCGCCACCAACTGCTACAGCTCGACCCTTGCGAGTTCGTGCGTTCGTACGAGTACGCTGTCCACGAGTTGGTAGGCCTGCCTTGTGACGGTTGCCACGGTAGGCGCCAATGTCTTTGAGACGTTTAACGTTGTTTGATACCAAGCGCTGGAGATCGCCCTCGACAACATAATCGCCGTCGATAATTTCGCGAATTTTCTGCTCTTCAGCCTCGGTGAGATCTTTCACCCGAGTGGTCGGCTCAATTTTAGCCGCCGCAAGGATGTCTCGAGCGCGCTTTGGCCCTATACCATATATGTAGGTAAGAGCGATTTGCACTTGTTTCTCAGCGGGAATGGTTACCCCGGAGATTCGAGCCATGCTTAACCCTGCCTTTCGTTAGTTATGAGACAAACCTGATAATCTTTCTCACCGCACAGTGTCACGGAATAAATCCGACAACCCTGGCTGCTCTTTTCCCCGACGTGCTGCGGGATATCTGAGCTGATGAGATTCATTAGCCTTGTCTCTGCTTATTCTTAGGTTTTTTCTTGTTGATAACACGCAAGCGACCTTTACGGCGAACTAGCTGGTCATCAGGACTGATTTTTTTGACACTCGCACGAACTTTCATGAGTGATTAAAAATCCTTCCCCAGGGAAAACCCCGATTAAATATTATTATTCGCTGACA
>JBKEAI010000192.1:0-3520 GCA_047972145.1 Microthrixaceae bacterium | reverse complement strand
GCGCGACTACACCGACGCCGGGAACTACCTGACCCTGCCGGGCGTCGCCGAGGGGTTCACTCCGCGCCAACATCAGCGCGCCGCCGTGGCCCGGATGATCGCCGAACCGTCCGCCGGGCTGTTCCACGAAGTCGGTGCTGGCAAGACCGCCGAAATGATCATCGGGATCTCGGAGATGCGGCGCATGAGGCTGGTGAACAAGCCCGTCATCGTGGTCCCCAATCACATGCTGGAGCAGTTCTCCCGCGAGTGGTTGCAGATCTACCCCCAAGCCCGAGTGCTGGCCGCATCGTCTTCGGACGTGTCGGCGGAGAAGCGCCGCGAGTTCGTCGCCAAGGCAGCGGCCAACGATTGGGACGGCATCATTCTGACCCAGACGGCGTTCGCCAAGATCCCGCTGCGTCAGGCCACCCAGGACGACTATGTGCGTGCCCAGGTCGACCAGCTCCGGTCGGTGTTGGACAACGCCGAGGCCGGGCAGGCGATGACGGTCAAGCGTATCCAGCGCAAGCTGCTCCAGACCGAGAGCAAGATCGAGTCCCGCATCGACACCAGCCGTGATGAGGGCGTCTGCTTCGAGGACACCGGCATCGACTACCTCTGCGTCGACGAGCTGCACCTCTACAAGAACCTCGCCACCGACTCCAACATCCGCGACGCCGCCATCGACGGCTCAGCCCGCGCCGCCGACCTGCACATGAAGCTGGAGTACCTGCGCGCCGCCGGCCGCTCCCGGGTGGTCACCGGCGCGACGGCGACCCCGATCGCCAACAGCGTGACCGAGGCGTTCGTGATGCAGCGCTACCTACGTCCCGACCTACTCGACGCCGCCGGCATCGGCTCATTCGATGCCTGGGCCGCAACCTTCGGGCAGACCGTCACCCAGATGGAGATGTCACCCACCGGAGCGTTCCGACTCAAGACAAGGTTCGCCAAGTTCCAGAACGTCCCCGAGATGCTGAGGATGTGGTCGGTCTTCGCCGACGTCAAGACCGCCGCCGACCTCGACCTGCCCATCCCGGCCCTCGCCGAACGCGACGACGGCCAGCGCGGCGCTAAGACGGTTCCTGTGGAGCCGACCGCCGAACTCGAACGGTTCGTGGAACTGCTCGGTGAACGGGCCGAGGCCGTGGCGAACAAGGCGGTGCGTCCCGAGGAAGACAACATGCTCACGATCTCCACTGACGGCCGTAAAGCCGCGCTGGACATTCGCATGGTGCTGCCCGAGCGGCCTTCTGGACCTACCAAGATCGATGTCGCCGCTGATGCCATCGCCGCCGTATGGGAACGCACCCGCGATAACGAGTACCTCGACTCCGTGACCGGCCAGCCTTCGCCGATCAAAGGTGCGCTCCAGTTGGTGTTCTGCGACATCGGCACCCCCAACCCCGACAAGTGGAACGCCTACGACGAGCTCGCTCTACAACTCAACGAACGGGGTGTTCCGGGTGACCGCATCCGGTTCATGCACGAGGCCAGCAACGACTCCGAGAAGGCCCGCCTGTTCGCACAAGCCCGCGCCGGGCACATCTCCGTACTCATCGGCTCGACCGAGAAGATGGGAGTTGGGACCAACGTCCAAGCCCGCGCGGTCGCGCTGTGGCACATGGACTGCCCCTGGCGACCGGCCGACCTCGCCCAAAGGGACGGGCGCATCCTGCGGCAAGGCAACCAGAACGAAGAGATCGCGATCGTCCGGTTCGTCACTGAGCGATCCTTCGACGCCTACATGTGGCAGACCATCGAGCGCAAGGCGACCTTCATCGCCCAGGTCATGCGCGGGCGGATCGACTCCCGCGAAATCGACGAGATCGACCCGGGCGCTCTTTCAGCGGCTGAGGCCAAGGCGCTCAGCTCTGGCAACCCGCTGTTGCTGGAGCACTCCACCCTGACCAGCGAGGTCGCCCGGCTCCGGCGGCTGCAACGCGCCCACGAGCGCAATCAGAACATGCTCACGCACACCGAACGCCGCGCAGACGAAGAGATCGCTCGGTTCACCGAGCACATCGTCGCCCTCGATGCCGCCGTGCCGCTGGTCACCGACACCAGCGGGGACCGGTTCCGCATCACCCTCGACGGCCGCAACTACACCTCCCGCGCCGAAGCCGCTGGGGCACTCGAACGCTGGATGCAGGCCAATCGACTCCAATGGATGCCCACCTACCGAGGCCAGGAGTACGGCGTCATCGGCAACATCAGCGGGTTCGACATCGAAGTCAGAACCAGTCCGGGCATGGGCATCCTCAACGTCACCACCAGCCTTGTCGGAGTCCCACGCTCCTCCTTCACCCTCACCCAACGCGAGTTCCTCGCCGGCGGAGTCGGACTCGTCCAGCGCATCGAGAACCGCGTCTCAGCTATCCCCACACTGCTCACCCACGTCCACGAAGACCTCGACAAGGCCAAGCGCTCCAAGACCGAAGCCGCCCAACGCATCGGCCAGCCCTTCAAGCACAGCGAAGCCCTCGACCAAGCCGAGAAGCAACTCGCCACCGTCGAGACCGCCCTGGCCGCCATGCAAGAGGAGAACCGCGAGACACCCGCGACACCGCCCCAAGCCCTGGCACCGGTGACAGTGCAGTCTCTCCGCGACTACGTACCCGCGATCAAGCGTGTCCTTCGACGCACCAACGCCGAACACGAGGAAGACCAGCCCCTCTCGCCAAGCCCGCGCCAGAGCGGCCCGGCCTACGAGCCGCCCAGCCTGTGACCGGGTGCCCTGACGCACCTATCCACCAGAAGAGCCTACGCCGGCCAAGGAGGAGATACCGATGAGCGCGTACACGAAGAAGACCGACCGACGTCCATTCGAGGAACGGCGACTGTCGGCCCGGGCAGTCCACCGTGACGGTCCTGACCTGCACAAGCTGTGCGAGGTGCTGATCCGCCTCACACTCCGTGAGACCGGAGCCACCCGTGCCGCACGACTTGCGGTGCAGGCGCCCGAGACCTACCGCGACCCGACGCTGACGGCTCCGGCCAAACTGTCGGCCTAAGCACTAGAATGAAGGCGTACCACGCGCGGAAGCGTGGTGCTGTGGCCCTAAACCTCGCCGTCGGCGGGCAAGCGAACTTCGACCTCACGGTCGTTCTCTACAGCCATCAGGCTCTTTCACGAACAGCACCGCCAGCGACCAGCCGGTCGCGTCTGCGGGTGGGAAGCATATGCAACCCGCACTGAAAGAGCCACCACCATGAGCACCAGCCTGTTCGTACACTCCATTGAGGCCGCCAGCCCAAGCGCCCTGCCCGGCACAGCCCTCGCCGTCTCCTACCTCCGCGTCTCCACGCGGGAGCAGGCCGAAAAGGGCGGCATGGACGAAGGCTTCTCGATCCCCGCCCAGCGCGAAGGCAACCTCCGCAAGGCCGAGCAGCTCGGCGCGGTCATCGTTGCCGAGTTCGTCGACGCAGGCGAGTCGGCCCGCAAGGCCGACCGCCCCGAACTCATGCGGATGATCGAGTACGTCAAGGAGAACCGCGTCTCCTACTGCATCGTCAACAAGGTCGACCGGCTCGCCCG
>JBKEAI010000171.1:0-1782 GCA_047972145.1 Microthrixaceae bacterium | reverse complement strand
GAAGTGCCGGTCCCGAACCACCCGAACACGAGAAGACAATGGCGCAGTACCCCCTCGATCGAACCCGCAACATCGGCATCATGGCCCACATCGACGCGGGCAAGACCACCACCACCGAGCGGATCCTCTACTACACCGGCAAGTCCTACAAGATCGGTGAGGTCCACGACGGCGCCGCCACGATGGACTGGATGGAACAGGAGCAGGAGCGTGGCATCACGATCACCTCCGCTGCGACCACCTGTCACTGGACCGACACCGTCAGCGACACCGAGCACCGCATCCAGATCATCGACACACCCGGTCACGTCGACTTCACCGTCGAGGTGGAGCGCTCGCTGCGGGTGCTCGACGGTGCGGTAGCGGTGTTCGACGGCGTCGCGGGTGTCGAGCCACAGACCGAGACCGTGTGGCGTCAGGCCGACAAGTACAACGTGCCGCGCATGTGCTTCGTCAACAAGATGGACCGCATGGGCGCCGACTTCTACGCGGCGCTCGATTCCATCAAGGAGCGCCTCGGCGCCAACGTCGCCGTGCTCCAGCTGCCGATCGGCTACGAGGCGGAGTACGAGGGCGTGGTCGACCTCGTCACCATGAAGGCCTGGATCTGGTCCTCGGAGGACCTCGGTGCCAAGTGGGACATCGTCGACATCCCCGACGACCTCGCGGAGCGAGCAGCGGAGTACCGCCACGAGCTGCTCGAGACGATCGCCTCGGTCGACGAGGAGCTGATGGAGGCCTACCTCGAAAAGGACGACCTCACCGAAGAGGAGCTGCGCCGTGGCATCCGTGAGGCGACCCTGCACCACGGTGTGGTGCCCGTGCTAAACGGCACCGCGTTCAAGAACAAGGGTGTGCAGCCACTGCTGGACGCGATCTGCCACTACATGCCCTCGCCGCTCGACCTGCCCCCGGTGGAGGGTGTCGACCGCAAGGACGAGCCCACCGAGCGCAAGCCCGATGCGAGCGAGCCCTTCGCCGCGCTCGCGTTCAAGATCATGACCGCGCCGCACGTCGGCAAGCTCACCTACTTCCGGGTCTATTCGGGCACGCTGGAAAAGGGCGGGCAGGTCTACAACACCCGTTCCACCTCCAAGGAGCGCATCGGGCGGCTGCTCGAGATGCACTCCAATGACCAGATCGAAAAGGACGCCTGCTACGCCGGTGACATCGTGGCGGGGATCGGGTTCAAGAACACCCGCACCGGCGACTCGCTGTGCGATCCCGACCACGTGATCGTCCTCGAATCACTCGAGTTCCCCGAGCCGGTGATCCACGTGGCGGTCGAACCCAAGACCAAGGTCGACCAGGACAAGATGGGCAAGGCCCTCTACGCGCTCAGCGAGGAGGACCCGACCTTCCAGGTGCGCACCGACGAGGAGACCGCCCAGACGATCATCTCGGGCATGGGCGAGCTGCACCTCGAGGTGCTCGTCGACCGGATGCTGCGCGAGTTCAAGGTGGAGGCCAACGTCGGCAAGCCACAGGTCGCCTACCGCGAGACGATCACCTCGCCGATCGAAAAGCACACCTACCTGCACAAGAAGCAGACCGGTGGCACCGGTCAGTACGCGAAGATCGTGCTCAACGTGGAGCCCTCGGGCCCCGGTGGCGGCTACGCCTTCGAGGACAACATCACAGGTGGGCGCATCCCCAAGGAGTACATCCCGTCGGTCGATGCCGGCATCCAGGACGCGATGAGCACCGGCATCCTCGCCGGGTTCCCGATGGTCGACGTGCACGTCACCCTCGACGACGGCGACTACCACGACGTCGACTCCT
>JBKEAI010000141.1:0-3968 GCA_047972145.1 Microthrixaceae bacterium | reverse complement strand
CTCAAGCGCCTCCTGGTCCCGTGACGCCTCCCGGCCCCCACGGCCGTCGTGGTGACTGACCACGCCACCCCGTTCTGTGGTGCGTCGCTAGCTCCACAGGCTCGCCTCGCACCACAGAACGGATCGGTTGAGGTCGGGGCGATGGGGTCGGTGGGCGATGTGGTTGTGATGGACTCGGCGTGATGGAACAGGCACGGGTTGCGATCGTCACCGGGGGCAGCAGCGGGATCGGGCTGGAGTCCGGCCGTCAACTGGTCGACGCAGGCTTCGACGTGGTGCTCACAGCGCGCCGGGAGGAGCCCCTTCGCGAGGCCGCGGAGTCGATCGGTGCGCGCTGGGTCGCTGGTGACGCGGGCGATCCGGAGTCGTTCGCCGCGGTGGTTGCCGAGGCTGCCAAGCCGACCGGCACGGTCGAGTTGGTGGTACACGCCGCGGGCACGATGGGTGGCACGTTCGTGCGCAAGGAGACGATCGAGTCCTTCGAGCGGATCCTGCGGGTCAACCTCACCTCGGCGTATGTGGTCGCCAACGCTGCGCTGCCGGTGATGGGTCCGGGTGGACGGTTCGTGTTCATGTCGTCGAGCTCGTCGCATGTGCCCCAGCCGGGCCGTTCCGCCTACTCGGCATCGAAGGCGGGGCTCAACGCGTTCGCAGCGGCGATGGCAGGCGAGGTGGAGCGTGACGGGATCGGGGTACACGTGGTGACCGTCGGACCGGTGCAGACCCCGATGCTCGACGACGTACGGTTCCCGATGCACACCCTCGGAGTGGAAGAGGTGGGCGCCGCGGTGGTGTGGTTGGCGGGGTTGGCCCCCAACGTGCGCCTGCCCGAGGTGCAGCTCTCATCTGTGGAGGACGGCCCGTTCGCCCCCGAGCTCTACGTTCCCGAGACCGCCCGACGCCTCGGTCGCACCGAGTAGTGCGAGACCTTCTGCGCTATTCAGTCACTGATCTATTGATTTCCAATTGATATCAACGAGATATAGATAATTTGGGTCTATGTGATCTTCGGCCCCTGCGCTCCTCCCGTTGTTCCGGTCGCGCGTCCAGGGCGAGCTGCTGACACTGCTGTTGGTCGATCCCGGCCAGGAATGGACGCTCCGGGACCTCGCGGAGCACACCGGGGCGCCCTACCAGACGGTCGCGAGCGAGGTTCGTAGCCTCACCGACGCAGGACTGCTCACCGCACGCACCGTCGGGCGCACAAAGCTCGTGCAGGCACTACGCATCGGTCGAAGCCGACGAAGTGGCGGACGCGATCCAGGTGGCCAACGACTGCATCAACACAGCCGAAGTACTTCTCGGCACCGACCAGCTCGGTATCTACTGACTCTCCCGCCAAGAATCCGAACCCGTATCTGTCACCCACCGACTCGGTTGCACGGAGCAGGTCTGGCACCTACTGCGAGGCGATGATGGCATCAGCTTCGGCTTGGGCGTCGACGACCGGGTCGCCGGGGACCTCCACGTCCACGTGGTGCAGGGTGGCGGTGAACTCGAATCTGCCGCGGTAGTCCTCATCGGCGGGTGAGAAGTCGGGCGCCCAACCGGCGGTGAGCCCTGCACCGGTGAGCGAGAAGCGGCTCCACGCGGTGCGTTTGATCTCCCCACGGCCGACCTCGATGCCGTCGACGCTCAGCACCGCGGTTGGCGGGTCGAACGCGAACGCGAGCGTGTGGTCACCAGGGTCGAGCGGGGGGATGTCGGCTTGCACCCGGTAGGTGCGCCAACCCGACAGGTTGTGTACGTAGACCAACCGGCTCGGGCTGTCGTCGGCGCCTGCGAGGAGGTGCAGCGACCAGCCGCCGAGCACCGAACCCTGTTGGATCAGCACGCCTTCGAGCGGGCCCTCGTGGTCGGCCTCGACGGTTATGTGGGCGGTAACGGTGTGGGGTCGGCCACGTGTGTTGACCGCGACCGATTCCGGCACAGGGGCACGTCCGGGCCAGTACCGGTAGGACCGGCGGGGGGCGACGGTCGGGTCGCGGTCGAACACCAACTCCGAGAACGGCCGGTTGTCGAGGGGGAGCACCTGGTTCGCTTCGGCCTCGCTCCACCATCGTTGGATCATCGCTTCGAGGCGTTCCGGTTGGGCCTGGGAGAGATCGTTGGTCTCAGAGGGATCGGCGCGCAGGTCGTACAGCTCCCACGGTGCGTGATCGAGTCCGGGTTCGTCGCTCTGGATCTCGTGGTAGGTGACCGCCTTCCAGCCGTCGAGGTACAGCGCCCGGCAGCCGAGCATCTCGGAGTACTGCACGGTTCGCACCTCCGGTGCGTCGTCGGAGGCGAACGTGGACGCGAAGCTCACCCCGTCGAGGGGCATCTGGGGGACCCCGGCGACCACCTCGGGTGCGTCGATGCCGATCACGTCCAACAGGGTTGGCAGCACGTCGATCGCGTGCACGTACTGGTGGCGCACATCGCCACGGGCCTCGGCGGGGAGCCCGGCGGGCCAGTGCACGATCAGCGGATCGGCGACGCCGCCTTCATGGGTCTCGCGCTTCCAACGCCGAAACGGCGTGTTGCCCGCTACGGTCCAACCCCACGGGTAGTTGTTGTGGATGCGGGGTCCGCCGATCTCCTCGAGGCGTTCGTCGGCTTCTTCGACCGTGCGGGGTAGTGCGTTCCAGACGCGCACGTCGTTGAGCGAGCCCACCGGGCCACCTTCGGAGGATGCGCCGTTGTCCGAGAGGACCACGACGATGGTGTCGTCGAGCTCACCGAGTGCTCCGAGGTGATCGACGAGCCGGCCGACCTCGTGGTCCGCGTGGGACAAGAACGCGGCGAACGCCTCCATGTAGCGCGCGTAGACGCGGCGTTCGGTGCTGTCGAGGTCATCCCAGGCGGGGACCCAGTCGGGGCGCTCCGACAGCACGGTGTGTTCGGGTAGCAGCCCTTCGGCCTTCTGTTTGGCGAGCGTGCGTTCGCGCCACTCGTCCCAGCCGGCATCGAAGTGACCGCGGTAGCGCTCGATCCATTCGGGGGGTGACTGGTGCGGGGAGTGGCACGCACCGAGCGCGAGGTAGAGGAACCACGGACGGTCCACATCGACGTTGCGCATGTCCTCGACGTATTCGATGGACCGGTCGATGAGGTCGGTGCTCAGGTGGTAGCCGTCGTCGTAGGTGCCGGGTGGTTCCACGCTGTGGTTGTCGTGGTGCAACACGGGGGAGAACTGGTGGGTTTCACCGCTGAAGAACCCGTACCAGCGCTCGAAGCCCTTGCCGAGCGGCCAGCGGGCACGGGTGGCGGCGAGGTGGGTTTCGTCTTCGGGGGTGAGGTGCCATTTGCCGACCGCCCACGCCGAATATCCGTGTGGGGTGAGCATCGCGGGGGCCATCGCAGCGGATGCGGGGATGCGTGCGTCGTATCCGGGGAAACCGGTGGCGAGGTCCACGATGCGGCCCATGCCGACACGGTGGTGGTTGCGTCCGGTCAACACAGCGGCCCGGGTGGGTGAGCACAGTGCTGTGGTGTGGAAGTTCGCGTAGCGCAACCCGCCCGCCGCGAGCCGGTCGAAGGTGGGTGTGGAGATGTCCGAGCCGTAGCAACCGAGCTGCGCGTACCCGACGTCGTCGAGCACCACCACCAACACGTTCGGCGCACCCGCCGGGGGTTGTGGCTCCGGCGGCCACCACCCCTCGCTGTCCCAGTGGTAGCGCCCGATCCGCCCCCCGAACTCCTCCGCATCCATCGCTCAGCTCCTCTCGAAACGCAGCGTTGCCATCGGTGAGTCGCCGATCGGTGTCGCTGATGCGATAGACAACCTAGGTGGATATCCGAGACCTGCCCAAGGAGCAGGCAACAGACCCCAGGCGCTGAGATCTGTCGCCGCGAGGGCCTGTACCTGACCGACGACCCCGACGGGATACCATCGGTCATGGCTCATCTCGCCGTCGAACGCCGCATCGAGATCGCGGCCCCGCTCGAACTCGTGCGTCGACAGTTCGCCGACGTCGAGCATCACG
>JBKEAI010000056.1:0-11043 GCA_047972145.1 Microthrixaceae bacterium | reverse complement strand
GCACCCGCGGTCATCCACTGGGTGTCACCGCGGCCGAACCGGGCCGTTGCGCCAAGTGAGTCCGAGTGGTCGATCAAGCCCTTGCGCACGTAGGTGACCGTCTCGAACCCGCGGTGCGGATGGGCTGGGAACCCCGGGGCCACAGACCCGTGGTACATGCTCCAGCCATCCTTGGCGCTGAAGTCCGCTCCGATTTCACGGCCCTCCAGCGACGCCTGCGGAGCCATCTCCTCGGTGCCCGCCGGATACGCGTCGCGGTGGTGCGCCACGAACAGGAACGGGTCGAGCGTCGGCCACTGCATGCCCAACGGGAACGTCTCCGCGAGCACGGACCTGCGGTCCGGGCGCTCCGGGGTGTCCACCCGATCTGCGGTCTTGACTTCCGATGCCATCTCTACCTCCCAGGTGGTTCACCACCCGGCGTTGTGTCGTACACCGCTTCAACACCACCGACCGCAACGATGTTCCGAAACCGGTCGTCGCCACGGTCAACTCGGTTGCGACCCGGTACCCTGCGATCACCACCAGAGGAGGACGGCGTGGCGATTGGGATAGGTCGGGTGTGCCGGTCATGAGATCGCATCCGGTGTTGGCTGCGTTCGGACTTCTAGGGCTTCTGGTCACGATCGTGATCATGGTCATGCTCGGCCAGAAGGTCCTCGAAGGAACCTCCGGCGGCGGGGAGGTTCCGCTGCTCACCGTACCGACCGACCTGGACCCCAGCGCCGGCACGGCACCATCGGACTCCCAAGCGGGACCTCCGGGCGGTGTCGCCTCCGCCTCCGCTGCGCAGTGCGCTACGCAACGCTCGGCCATCGAGTTGGCCATCCAGGCTCACGAGCTGAGTGGTGGAGCACCGGCGACGAGTCTCGATGAGATCGTCGCCCAGGGCCTCCTCGTGCCACCCGAGGGTGGCTTGGCCTTCCAGCTCAACCCCGAGGGCTCCCTGACAGGCATCGGAGCCTGCGCCGGGCTCTGACACCTGCCGACACCGACCCACCAATTCAGATCCCCATTGGTAGGACAGCCGACATCGGCGATGACGGCCTCACTCCCCTACCAGATTCCGCTGGATCGGCACCGCTGGTACCGTCTTGGATAGGCGGGCAGCAGGCGACCCCCCGCCGGCGGGCGATCCGTGGAGCCATCCACGATCCGAGTTGGGGAGCAGCGATGGGTCACTCACTGGAGGTTTCGAGGCGGACGGTTCTGGGCGCCGTCGCGGCGGGAGCAGCCGGGACCGCCCTCGGTTGCGGACCGGTACCAGGCCAACCCTGGGTACCACCGCCACCGGTGGATGGCCCCTTCAAGGCCGGCGTGGCCTCGGGTGATCCCCGCCCGAGCGCCGCCACGATCTGGACCAGGGTGGTTCCCCCGACGGGAACGGGCCCGCTGGAGGTGTCGTGGACCGTGGCGGCCGACCCCGGCCTCACCGACGTCGCCGCGGCCGGAACCGCGACAGCCACCGCCGGCGACGACCACGGTGTGCACGTCGAGGTGACCGACCTCGACCCCGACCGCCACTGGTACTACCGCTTCAGCGTCGACGGGGAGGATTCGCCCGTCGGGCGCACCCGCACGGCGCCTGCGCCCGGGTCGTCACCCGAGCGGCTCCGTCTCGCGTTCTTGAGCTGCCAGATGTTCTCCGAGGGCTACTTCAACACCTACCGCCACCTGCTCGACGAGGACGTCGACCTCATGTTGCACCTCGGCGACTACATCTACGAGTACGGGTCCGAGGGCGAATACGGCTACCACCGCCTGCGGACCGACCCGGTCGATCACCCCACGACCCTCGAGGGCTTCCGTTCCAAGTACCGGCTTTACCGCACCGACCCCGACCTACGCGCCGCACACCAGCAGCTGCCGATGGTGGCGATGTGGGACGACCACGAGGTCTACGACGACTACGACCGCAACGTGGATCCCGTGGTGCGCTCCAACGCGTACCGCGCGTGGTTCGAGCACATGCCCCACGTGCCCGCCGACCCGACCGATCCGACCCGCCTGTACCGGCACCTCGGCTGGGGCGACCTGGCCGACCTGGTGCTGATCGACCTCGCCCAGTACCGCCAGCCCGAAGCCCCTGCACCGTTCCTGTCGACCACACCCGAGGGCGCCGTGGCACATGAACCCGGGCGCTCGATCCTGGGCGACGCCCAGCGCGCCTGGCTCACCTCGACCATGGCGCAATCGAAGGCGCGCTGGCGGATCCTGGGCAACCCGCAGATGATCAGCCCGCTGCGGATGGTCGACGTCGACACCCCCGAGCTGCGCACCCTGTTCCCGGACCTGCCCCGCAACGCCGGGGTGTACCTCAACGGCACCCAGTGGGACGGCTACCAGTCCGAACGGCGCCAGATCCTCGAATCGTTGGTGACCGACGACGTGCGCGACAACATCGTGCTCACCGGCGACATCCACTCGTGGTGGGTCTCCGAGGTTCCCCTCGACATGGACGACCCGGCTTCGCCGGTGGTCGCGTCGGAGTTCGTGGGCGGTTCGGTCACCTCGCCCAGCTTCGAGGACATGGTCAAGGGCACCTACCCGCCGTTGAGCGACCTGGTCCGCCAGATCGCGGGCACCTTCGAGTACGTGAACCTGTTCGACCACGGATACGGCATCGCCGAGATCACCCGCGATTCGGTGGAGGTGAGCTTCCGCAAGGTCGACATCGTCGACCCCGGCGCAGGTGTGGAGACCCTCGCCCGCTTCTCCGTGCAGCGGGGCTCCCCCACGATCTCCAGGCTCGCCGCAACGCCCTAGGCTCTATCGCAGGCTGATCTGGGCACCCGCGCAGGACGCCGCCGACACCGAGGAGCTGCGACATGACCGGTGAGATGGAGACCCTTTCAGAGGCGACCAACCGGCTCACCGTTGCGGGCTACCAAGCACAGTTCCTGGTCCGTGGCGACCGGGTGGAGTGCCACGACTGCGACCGCTCCTTCACAGCGGAGGAGCTCACCGTGGATGAGACGGTGCGCTTCGAGGGCATGAGCGACCCGGGTGACGAGGCGGTGCTGTTCGCGATAACGGACTCGTGCGGCCACAGGGGGACCCTGGTGGCAACCTACGGTCCGGACATGTCGACCGAGGAGGCGGCACTCGTGTCGCACCTCAGCGGGCGGGTGTGACCTTCTGGACCAGTTCGGCCTCCGAACCCTGCACCCGCGACGACCCCAGGCGGATCGAGGCCCACATCATGAAGCCGCCGAGAAGCGGTGCCGCCACCGCGACGAGGGTCGCCAAGGGCGCCGAAGCCTCACTCGCGAAGTAGATGCCCAACGCGAGCGGCGCTGTGACCACGCCGAGCGCGGTCACGCAGATCGCGAGCATGATGCCCGCGAGGCATCCCTGACCGGTGTCACCGGCCGCGAGGGGGTTCGGGCTGTCGGGCAGGGCGAACGGAGCGAACACAGCGCTTACGACCGCCACACCCGCAGCAGCACAGATGGAGCCCATCCCGACCAGCCAACCCGCCACCAACCAGTGCCAGCCACCGGTCATCGCAGCGAGTCCCACGGGGATCACGAGCGCCGGAACCGTCATCACCAGAAGTGACGAGCGCACCTTGGCGCGCACCAGCGTCCGGCCGTCCGCGCCGGCGGCAACCTCAGCCCACAGCGCAGGGCCGTCCATCCCGAACGCGTTGTTGCCGTCGAAGAGCACCGCGAAGTGAAGTGCACCGCCCATGATCACCAGCCGCGAATCGACCGGTGCGCCCAACACCGGTGCGAAGAAGTACACAGCTCCCCCGACCGCCAGGGCCGTGACCGTGTTGACGGCCTGGCGGGGGGTGCGGATCTTCGTGCGCACGGTGCGAAGCGCAACCGCCCGTGACCTCGACATCGGCGCGCCCGGCCCCAGGCTCGGACGCCAAACCGACCGGCGACGGCGCGACGTTCCACCACCGGGGCGCGGAGAGGACATCGCGAGGCGCCTGGTGGCGAGCACCGTCGACCATACGAGCAGCGGCAACCAACAAAGGCCCAACAGCAGCGGCCAGATCCCCTCGGCGATCGTCGGCGCTGTGACCGCGACACCGAGTTGCCCCGGTGGGGTCCACCGCGCGACCGCAGCCAGCGACTCCCAGCGTTGGGAGTTCCAGGAGTCGGGGTTCGCGGCCAGCACCTGAGTGGCCACGAGCGCACCCAGCGATGCCATGGTCGCCCCGACATGGGCGAGTTGACGGAAGCGGGTCGTCGCGACCGCCCCCAACGCGTTCGCGAGGGTGCGGCTGAACAACAGCAGGCTCACCCACCACCCGAGCACAGCGGCCGCGACCAACGCAGTTCGCAGCGAGAGCCCGCTGGACCAACCACCGATCACCCCGAGTCCGGCAAGTCCGGCCAACAGTGCAGGGGGTCCGATCACCGCGGTGGTGAGCATCCCGATCCCCAACTGCCACCGCCCGAGGGGTTCCACCGCCAGGATCCGTGGGTCGATCGTCGACTCCACGCCGGTCGCAGCCGACAGGAGGCCCACCCCGATGACGGTTGCGGGCAGGAATACCACGAGCAGGTCGTCGGCTATGGCTGCGTTCCGGCCGATCCCCAACAGCGCGACGAATGCGAACAGGCCGAGAAGTCCCGAAGCCACTGCGGCTGAGAGCACCTGGAACCTCGACTGGGTGCTACGTCGTAGCCCTCCGACCAGCACGTGCCACTTGAGCGACGCGAACAGGCGCATCGCGTGCAGCGTTCCGACGCCCGAACCACCGACCGCCCGCTCGCCGGTCGTCGGCCGTCGGGGTGCCCGGTTTCCACCGGAGTCCGCCGCGGGCGGGCGCGCGTTCACCCGTTCTGCCCGTCCAGCCAGGCGAGCTTGGTGGGATCGGTGGGGGTGGCTCCGACCATGGAGATGAACGCATCCTCCAGGCGACCGGTGGGTCCGCGCACGGCGTCGAGTGGCCCCGCGGCGAGGACCGCCCCGCGTGACATGACCACGACGTGGTCACACATCCGCTCCACGAGGTCCATCGCGTGGCTCGAGAACACGACCGTCCCCCCAGATCCACGGAAGCGGTCGAGCATCGAACGCACCGCCACCGCGGACACGGGGTCCACCCCCTCGAAGGGTTCGTCCAGCAGCAGCACCGAGGGTCGGTGCAACAACGCTGCGGCGAGCGCCGTCTTCTTGCGCATGCCGTGGCTGTACCCGCCGACCTGTTCGTCCGCGGAGTCGGTGAGATCCATCACCCCGAGGAGCTCTTCGGTGCGCTGGTCGACCGATGTACCGTCCATCGCTCGCAGACGACCCAGGTGCCAGAGGATCTCGCGGGCGGTGAGGCGGTCGAAGAGGTTGAGTGGATCGGGTACCACCCCGAGCGCCTGGCGCACCTCGGCTGAGTCGACCCAGGTGTCCCGGCCGTCGATCCAGACCTGGCCGTAGTCAGGTCGCAGCATCCCCGCCACCATCCGCAACGTCGTCGTCTTGCCCGACCCGTTGGGCCCGACGAGGCCACAGAAGCTGCCTGTCGGGATGTCGAGGTCGATCGCGTTCACCGCGGGCTTGCCACCGAACTGCTTGTAGAGCCCACGCGCTACGACGGCGGGCCAGGTGTTGGTGGACATCCCGAGAGTGTTGCCCACGGGAGGGTGCTGCTCGACCAATGCCTTGACTCACATCGGTGTCCTATATACATTCCATAGGTACCCGATGTTTCAGGTTCGGAAGGCGTTGTAGTACTAGCGGTGGAGAAGACCCGTCCTGAGACACACGAGGAGCGATGTGACCAACTGCGACGAACAGGGGTGTGCCGTGGAGAACAGCACCACAGCAACCAAGGACCTCGGAACCGACGACCCCGATACGAGCGACCCTGCGACAGACACCGGCACAGCCACAGACACCGACACCGGCACCGGCACCGACACCGGCACCGGCACCGGCACGGTCAAAGATTCCGGCACCGTATCAGCTGCCTTCCCCATGGCCCCCGAGTTGGACACCACCCAGTGGTTCAACACCAGAGAGCCCGTGACCCTCGAATCGCTGCGCGGCCAGGTGGTCGCGATCGAGGCATTCCAGATGCTGTGCCCCGGCTGTGTCAGCCACGGGATCCCCCAGGCCCAACGGCTCGCCCACAGCTTCCCGGCCGATGTCACCGTGCTGGGTCTGCACACCGTGTTCGAGCACCACGACGCGATGACCCCTGTGGCGCTCGAGGCGTTCATCCACGAGTACCGGATCCGCTTCCCGGTAGGTGTCGACCGACCGTCACCGAATCAGGGCATGCCATCGACCATGGAGACCTACCAGATGAGGGGCACCCCGACGCTGCTGCTCATCGACCGTGCCGGACGCTTGAGGCTCAACGCGTTCGGCTCGATCGACGACATCAAGCTCGGAGCAGCGGTCGCCCGACTCATCGATGAGCCCCCACCCCGGTGAGCACCCGGGCGCACCCCTTGTGGTCCTGCGCCCGGGTGTTCGCCATCCCCGAACCCGAACACCAGAACATCACCAGCCAGCAATCACCACCAGGAGGACAGCAATGACAGACATCGCCGGATACACCTACGGAGCGGATCTGGAGGCATCACCGGTCTCACTCGACGAGCTCGACCTGCTTCTCAAGACGCTGCTTTGGACCGACGATGACACCGCCGCGCTGCGTCGTGCAGGTGAGGTCCTGGCACCGCAGGTCGACGACGTGCTCGACCTCTGGTATGGCTTCGTCGGCTCGCACGCCCACCTTGTGCGCTCGTTCAACGGACCCGACGGCACACCGTCGGACGAGTTCCTCACCGCGGTGCGTGCACGGTTCGGTCAGTGGATCCTCGACCTGTGCAACAACGAATGGGACGAGACCTGGCTCGCCTACCAGGAGGAGATCGGCCGCCGCCACGTCGTCACCCTGGGCCGGACCGATGGGATCCGCACCGACGAGACCCACGTGCCCATGCGCTACCTGATCGCGTTCGTGTGGCCGATCACCGCGACCGTGCGTGACTTCCTTGCCAACTCCGGAGCTTCCGCCGAGGAGGTCGACGCGATGCATACAGCGTGGTTCAAGGCCGTGACCCTGACCGTCACGCTCTGGTCGCGCCCCTATACGCCGCGCACGTGGTGAAGTCGGGGTCCCGGTACCTACCATGGGGGTGATCTCCTACCGGAATCCCGACGGTGATCCCGGTGTACAACCCTGGGACGTGGATCGATGAGTGACAGCCCAGAACCCGAGCCGCTCCGAACCGCGGACGTCGACCGAAGGCTCCTCGCCGCGGTCGAACGCCTCGGGCGGGCGATCCGTGCAGCCCGCCAGGATGTGGCCACCACCCATGGCCTGTCACTTCTCGGACTCCAGATCATCGACGTCGTCGACCGGGGCGGAGTGCAGACCGTCGGCGCCATCGCTTCGGAGCTCGACGTGCGCCAGCCCACGATCAGCGACGCGGTGGCCACGTTGGAAAAGCGTGGCCTGGTCACGCGGCGCTCAGGCCGCTCCGACCGCCGCGTGACCGAGGTGCTCCTCACCCCACGGGGTTCTTCACTCCAGGCGCAGATCAACACAGACCTCGCACCGGTGCTGGCCTCCCCGGAGCTGGACGGCGATACCGACCCCACCTACGAAGCGCACCGGGGCAGGGCCCTGGAGGCAGTGCTCGAGGAGATCAGGCGGCTGCAACGGGCCGGAGTCATCACCGTCAACCGGAGCTGCCTGAGCTGTGCCCACTACCACGCCGGAGAGGGTGACGAACCCGCCCGCTGCATGCTGCTCGACGAGGAGATGCCGCCGGCGGCGCTGCGCGTCGACTGCCCTGACCACCTCGCCGCCTGACCCCTCGCGGGCGTGGTGCGGGACCCGGCTAGTTCTTGGCTAGTTCTTGGCGACCTTGCGGTAGCGGCCCACCGCAAGCGTTCCGAACACCGCGACTGTGACGACCACCCAGATGAGCGTGTAGATCACGGGGTGCTGCAACGACCATGCGGTCGGCTCAGGGGCGCCCGGTGGGATGTTGCCGAACAGCACCCGCGCGGCTTCGGTCACAGCGGACACGGGGTTCCATTCTGCGAAGGTCTGCAAGGGCCCCGGCAGGTCCTCCACCGGCACGAACGTGTTGGCCACGAAGCTGAGCGGGAAGATCACCATGAACGACGCGTTGTTGATCACCTCGACGCTCGGCACGATAAGCGCTATGTAGGCCATCACCCACGACACCGCATACGCGAACAGCAACATCAGTGCGAACCCGGCCACCGCGTCGAGCAGCGAGCTGCGGATGCGCCAACCCACCAACAGGCCCGTCGCCGCCATGATCGCGATCGACATCAGGTTGTAGATCACGTCGCTGGCCGTGCGTCCGGCGAGCACCGCGGAGCGGCTCATCGGCAGTGACCGGAACCGGTTGATGATCCCCTTTTCCATGTCCTCGGCGATCCCCGCGCCGGTGAAGGTCGCCCCGAACATCACCGTCTGGGCGAAGATCCCCGCGATGAGGAACTCGCGGTAGCTGGTACCGGCGACCTGGATCGAGTTGCCGAACACGTAGCCGAACAACAACACGAACATGATCGGCGACAACAGTACGAACACCAGGATCTCAGGGACCCGGCGGATCTTGATGATGTTGCGCCTGGCGATCACCGCGGTGTCGGCCAGGTTCTGGGTGATCACGTTCATGAGGACACCTCCGCCGAGACCGATTCATCGTTGCTGCTGTCCCCATCGCCGGAGATGCCCGCCTCGGCACCCTCGGGGGTGGGCTCCTCCGCGTGGTGGCCCGTGAGGGTGAGGAACACGTCGTCAAGGGTCGGCCGGCGGAGCCCGATGTCGCTGAGCTCCACCCCACGCGTGTCGAGCTCGCGCACCACGGCCGTGAGCACCTGTGCCCCGCCGGTGGTGGGCGCGGTCATCTTGGTTGACTGAGCATCCACCTCGACCTCACCGACGGCAACGGTGCCCAGCGCATCGCGGGCGGCATCCAGATGGGACGCCTGGGCAACTGTGACCTCGATCCGTTCACCACCCACCTCGGCCTTGAGCTGATCGGAGGTGCCCTTGGCGATCGCGTTGCCGTGGTCGATCACGATGATCTCATCAGCCAACTGGTCGGCCTCTTCGAGGTACTGCGTGGTCAGCAGCAACGTCGCCCCACCTCCGACGAGCTCGCGGATGATGCTCCACAGCTCGATGCGGCTGCGCGGATCGAGCCCCGTGGTGGGTTCGTCGAGGAACAGCACCGGCGGTTCGGCGACCAAGGCTCCTGCCAGGTCGAGCCGGCGTCGCATTCCCCCGGAGTAGCCCTTGACCGGACGGTCGGCGGCCTCGGTGAGCTCGAAGCGTTCCAGCAGCTCCCTCGCGCGCGTCCGGGCACGGTCGCGACCCATGTGGTAGAGCCGGCCGATCATGTCGAGGTTCTCGAATCCCGACAGCACCTCGTCGACCGCTGCGTACTGACCGGACAGGCCGATCCGCTTGCGGACCTCATTGGGCTCGGTGAGCAGGTCTGCGCCCGCGATCGTGGCGGTGCCTTCGTCGGGCTGCAACAGGGTGGCGAGGATCGACACGGCGGTGGTCTTGCCGGCACCGTTGGGCCCGAGCAGGCCGAGCACCGTGCCCTGGGGCACGACGAGGTCGAGACCGTCGAGCGCGGTCAGCTCACCGAAGCGTTTGACGAGCCCGCGGGCTTCGATCGCAATATTCACGGGCGACACAGTAACAACCGGCTGAAACATGCCCTGACGGCATTTCGCCCACCACAGGTGGTTGTCACATCAACCTTTTCCGGCCGTTGCCTCGTCACGTTCTGCGCCTCTCCCACCGGTCTCGATGTTGCCCGCTCCCCCTGTTGCCGGGTCGAGCTGTCACCCGTTCGACCGGCTACAGCGTGATGTGCACCGGGGTGGGTTCGAGGCGGCGCAACTCGAAGTCGGTACCTGTGGAAAAGCGCGCCATCTCCACCTCTGGCTGCTGAGCGGCGGGGGTGTCCGCGACCCACACCCGCCACGTGGCAACCCTTCGGGAGCCCGCTTCGATGCGCTGCGCCCGCAGGAGGGGGTCGACCGCACACACGATCGCCTCGATCGCGCCGTCGGAGCCGTCTCGTAGGAACGCTGGCCAGGTGAGCTGCGATTCCGGAGACGTTCCCGGGCCTTCGTGCAGCTCGAGCCTGAGCTCGTCACCGTAGCGTTCGACCGCCAGCACCACGAGGCCGCGGGGATGCAATGCCGGGTGCAGCGCCAGCACATCTGCCGCCACCGCGAGGGGCTCATGGGATGCCGACCCGAAAGACCCCTGCGCGTCGGACCCGAACGCAAGAACCGCAGCGGCAAGGCGGTGCGCGGACAAGCCCGCCGAACCGATGAACTGGTGCTCACCCAACTCGAGTGCGGCCGCGGTGCCTTGGCGGTTCTGCACCGCCACCATGAACGAGTGAGCCAACAGGTGCTGCTGGAAGCAGACCTCGTCGATGATCGCCAACAGCGCGGACCTGCTGAACCGCTCGGTTGCAATCCGGTCTACGAGGTCCCCCGAGTAGTCGTCCCACAGAGCACCTGAGGGATCCTGGCCATCGGGGCCACCACCGACGTCGGGGGCATGTGGAACCTCGGGGCCACCAGTGGCGATCGCCGGCAACGGGATCCCCGCGAGGAAGCACTCGGCGATCTGTGCGGTGATGGGTGCCTCGGGAATCGGCTCCGCGTCAGGCTCGATATCCACGGTCCATGCACAGTGCGGCTCCCGGTCCGAGGGTTCCCTCGGGGGCCGGTGAAGCGGCCGCATCCGCGCACGCGGGTTGGTTGCGGACGCGGTCGCGTCGAAGGTTGGATCCTCGATGTCGTGGCACATGGAGAACACGTAGTCCTCCCCCATCGGTTCCACGTCCATCAGTGCACCGCAGTGATCGAGTTGGAACCCACCGTGGTCGCGGTCGTGCACCACGTATCGGAAGTCCAAGAAGCCGTGGGGGGCGCCTATGTCGAACTGCATGCCCTTGAAGATCGTGGCCACGTCGTCGCCCTCGAAGCCCAACAGCTTCTGCATCCGGGCGGTGTAGACCGGGCTTGCCCCCATCCACTCGTCGATCGCTATAGCCG
>JBKEAI010000312.1:0-10510 GCA_047972145.1 Microthrixaceae bacterium | reverse complement strand
TAGCACCGAAGAATAGGTCGAATCGCCTACTTGACTGAGAGCTCGCTCATGTGCTTTGATGAAGCAGCCTCATTGCTGGGGGAATTCTCAGGGGCGAGGTGATGCGAGTAACCAAGCAGTGCGAGTGGGGCAATCCGGCGCCACTCACCTACTCAGGGAGCAACTGGAATGAACATGATTGAACAGCGCCGCCAGATGCGTGGCCAGGGTGGCTTCACCCTCATCGAGCTTCTCGTGGTCATCGCGATCCTCGCGATCCTCGCCGGCGTGGCGGTCTTCGCCATTGGTGGCATCCGTGAGAACGCCAACAAGAATGCCTGCAAAACCGAGAAGGGCACCTTCGAGACCGCTGCTGATGCGGCTTCGATCGAGCCTGGTGACGCCATGGCGTCCTACCTCAAGACCGTGAATGGCAAGTACTTCACGGTGACCGGCTCGACCACGTTCACAGCGGTCGGCACCCTTCCCACGGGCTGCTGATCGACCGTCTCGTAGAAGGGTGGAGTCGCCTTCGGGTGGCTCCACCCTTTGCGATTTTGTACGGGGTTTCCGAAAGGGCCGATCCACCGGCACACTGGGGGTCTGGCCAAGAACGCTCGAAGGGTGCGGCGGACCACTAGACATGCACTGTCAACGTCCGGCTGTGGCCGACGACCGATGGGGGGTACCCAGAAATGCACCAGATCGACACAGCTCCGATGGACACACTCCTGCGGTACCTGTGGGACAACCACGCGACCGACCTGCACCTGTGTGCCGGAACCGAACCACGGGTACGTGTGGATGGTCGGCTGCTGTCGATCCCCGGTTCCGAGGAGATCACGGTCGAGTTCATGGACTCGGTCCTCTCGGGCCTGATGGACGAGGCGGACCGCGACAGGTACCTGGAGGAGCGCCAGCTCGACTTCGCCTTCACCTGGCTCGATGTCGCCCGGTTCAGGGCCAACGCCTACTTCCAGCTCGACCGGCCGGCCTTGGCGCTGCGCCTGATCCCCACCGATATCCCCTCGCCGGAGGACATCGGTCTGCCGGCGTCGACCGCTCCGATGCTGTCGCGCCCCCACGGTCTCGTGCTCGTCACAGGCCCCACGGGCTCGGGCAAGTCGACCACTCTCGCGGCGATGATCGGATGGATCAACCGCAACCGGCCGCTGCACATCCTCACCATCGAGGACCCTGTCGAGTACATCCACCCACCGGTACACGCTCTGGTCAACCAGCGCGAGGTCGGCGCCGACTGCGTATCGTTCTCAGAGGGTCTCAAGGCCGCCCTGCGGGAAGACCCCGACGTGGTGCTGGTGGGCGAGATGCGCGACCTCGACACGATCGCCCTCACCCTCACACTCGCCGAGACGGGTCACCTCGTGTTCGCGACCCTGCACACCAACGACTCCGCCCAGACGATCGACCGCATCATCGACGTGTTTCCCGCCGAGCAACAGGAACAGATCCGCACGCAGTTCTCGATGTCGCTGTCCGCTGTGATTGCCCAGCGACTGATCCCACGCATCGGCGGCGGGCGGGTAGCGGCCTACGAGGTGCTGATAGGCACGCCGGCCATCTCCAACATCATCCGTGAGGGCAAGGTGCGCCAGCTCAGGAACCTCATCGCCACCGGCCACAAGGATGGCATGATGGTCATGGAGCAATCGCTCGCGTCCCTTGTCAGCGCGGGCATCATCTCCTACGAGGAGGCGATCGGGGCGTCTGTGCACCCCGAGGAGATCTCCGGTCTGATGACGCAGAACCAGTTCGATTCCGACGTTCCGCCACCTGCGCACTTCGTGGTCGGCTCAGGCGCACCGGGGGCGGAGAACCCGGTTGGGGCGGCTACTGGACCTCAGGGGTGACCGGCGTCGAGATCCTCTGGATAGTCGTCGGGGTGATCGCGTTCATAGCGATCGGATCCTTCACGTGTGTGGTGATCGACAGACTGCCACTGGCTCTCGACGAGCCCAACCAGTACGGCGAGCTCTGGGACACCCGGCCGTGGCCCGAGGTGGTCGGGGGAAGCAGCAGGTGTTCGAGCTGCGGTGCGCCGGTGAAGCCGTCGGACAACATCCCCGTGATCTCCTGGCTTGCGCTCATGGGGCGGTGTAGGTCGTGTGGGGAGCCGATCCCGGCGTTCCATCCCCTGGTCGAGCTCGGGTCCGGGCTCCTGTTCCTCGGAGCCGTGTGGGCGTTCGGGTTGCACGACTGGCGCCTGTTGCCCGCATTGTGGTTGATCCCCGTCGGGCTGGCGGTGTCGGTGATCGACATCCGTACCTTTATCGTCCCCACCCGTATCGTGTGGCCTGCATTCGGGGTGTCGGTGGTCCTCACAGCCGTTGCGGCGGGGCTCTCCGGTGATTGGGGATGGCTGTTGTCCGCCCTCGTGGGTCTGGCCGTGATGGCCGGGCCGCTCTTCGTGGTCTGGTTCATCAACCCTAAGGGCATGGGCTTCGGTGATGTACGACTGGTGACGCTCCTCGGCTGGAACGTTGGCTTCTTCGCGGGCGGTGGACTTGCCGCCCCGGCCGTGTTGGCAGTGATCTGCTTGGCGATCGCGGCGATGGTCGGATTGGTGGTGGGGATCGCCGCGTTGGGGGCTCGCGGCCGTAAGGCGCAGGTGCCGTTCGGGCCGTCCCTCGTGGTGGCCACCTACCTGTGCATCGCCCTGGCACCGCAGATCCTGGAACCGTTCGGCCTCTGACCGGTCCAATTCGCACCGATTCGTCAACGCCGGCGACCATCAACCTTCCACCGGCCGTACGTCCAGCACATAGAGGCCCGAGTCACCCCGTGGAGGGGTGTCGGTGACTTCCCAGCCCGCTCTGGGCAGTACATCCTCACCCAGGGTCGTGATCTGCATCGCGTCGATGTCGGAGATCAGGACGACGCGGTTGATGTCGGTTGTGCTGATCTGTGCGATCAGTGGCATCACCCCACCCAAACCGCCCGAGTGCAAGATCTCGTATGAGTCCCGCTGTTCCCAGAAGGTCCGTGAGAGGCCGTCACCCTGGTTGCGCCCGAACAGCACGATCTGACGCCCGTCGTCCCAGTCTCGGGCCACGGCGATCGTCTCGGTAACGACTGAGCGTGAGCGGTTTCGGTAGCTTCGGTTGGCCTGTAGAGCCGAGATCGAGATCGACACTGCCACTATCACCAGGCAGGCTCCTGCGAACCGGGCATGGCTGGGCTCGAGCTTCCCCAGAGCGTGGGTGACCCCGAGCAACACGAGCGGAACGGCAAGGGGTATCAGCACATGGTAGAAGCGCCCGCCCCACTGGGTGGCTCCGCCGTCCGCGTAGGTCGTGAACACTATGGCGATGGTGACGAGAACCGTCACTCCGGCGAGCCGCTGGAAAAGCGGGTTACCGAGGTCGGTACGGGTAGTGAAGAGCACCGGGACGACCAGCAATGGGAAGGCCGGGACCAGACCCGAGATCAGGCTCGGACCGGTGAGGGCCGTGAGCACACCCGCCGCCGCTGCGAGTGCCCAAAGTGCCAGTGGCAACAACGAGAACGTGGGTCGGATGCGCAGGGTGAGGGCCCCGAGCACGGTACACACGAGGATAAGCAGCACCTGGACCTTCGCCTCGAGACCGCTGTCCCACGGTTTGAGCAGGGATATCCAAGCAGCGGACGCGGGCCCGGCTCGATCGACCGCAGCTTCGACCACTGAAGCTCGTCCATCGGTGCCCACCAGGGTGGATACGAAGATCTGTTCGATCAGGAAGGTGCCGGCACCGGTGACAAGCACGGCAGCCGCGATCGACCCGGAAGCAAGATCCAGTTTCCTGCCACGCCAGGGCAACGCCATGAGTCCCACCACTCCGCCCACAGCCGCGGCCACCAGGATCCCTTCGCTTCGAACCAGTACCAGTGCTGCTGTACTGACAAGCGTGAGCGGAATCATGGAGAAGCGATGGTCCTCCACAGCGAGTGTCACCGTCAGGACCAGTGCTGCGGCTGCTGCTGCTGCGAGGCTGTGGGCCATCACGACGTATGCGGAGAAGACGAGCGGTGTGCCGAGTGCTGTCAGCCACAGTGCGGGCAATCCGTAGCGCCTGTCGAAGCGTCTGGCGAGCAGCGCCGAGAACACGGCGGATGCCCACACGGAGATCACCGACACGGCAAGCTGCCCAGACTTGCCGAGAGCCTTGTAGGGCAAGGTCAGGGCCAGTGGGTACAGGGGGTGGTTGGCATAGGGGATGTCGGTGGTGTCGAAGGTCTTGCTCGGAGCGAGGGAATCGAGTTGGCCGGTGTCGTCGATGTCGGGTGCGGGGCGATCACTCCGCCAAGATCCGTTCGCGAGGTTCTGCGCCTGTGCGCTGTAGAGGCCTTCGTCTGGCAAAGCGATGTAGCCGTTGTCGATGATCGGCAGAAGTGCGAACATCACCACCATGAGGATGAGGGCGTTGGCCCAGAGCACCTTGGTCGACACCAACCAATCGGCCGTTGACCCGCCGCCACCGTCAGCCTCGTACACCTGCTGTTGGTGGGAAACGGGCGGGTTGTCGTCGACTGAGGTGATGCTTGTATCGCATGGGCCATCTCCCGCCATTGGGCAATGATGCACTGTCCGTGCCGCCACGGCCGAACTTTGCGCGTCGCCTGAACGCCGATCCGGTTGTGGTCAGCAGGGTGACCGCCTCGCAACTCGGGCCCGTTTGTTGCAACATTGATGGTCGGCACCGTGAGGAGCGGCATGGGAGTTGGAGCAGAAACCGTACACAGCGACAAGTGGACACCTGAACGGTCTCCGCGGGCACCCACCCCCTGTCGACTCCTGGTGGTCCTCGTGCTCGTCGCTTTGGCGGCCACGGGGTGTTTCGATGCCGACGCGGCCGTCGTGGTGAAGTCCGACGGTTCCGGGGTGGTCACCTTCGAGGTGATACCGGATCCCGACCTGGCGGTGGTGCTCGACCAGGTGGATATCGAGACGATTGCACAGGACGTGCTCGCAGGAGTCGAAGGAGCCACGTTCCGCGCGGAGGAACGCATGGGCCTGGAGCGCTACTTCGTGGAGGTGCCCTTCGACGACTACCGGGACCTCACGGTCAACATCCTCGAGGGGGCCACCATCGCAGGCCAGACCTTCACGCCCTTCACCCAGTTCGACCTGCGGGAGTTGGACGAAGGCGGGTGGCGTCTCACCGCCGTCACCAATCCCCTTGGGGCGATGGCCAGCTTCCAGGAGGGCACTGCGCTGGGCCTGGCCGGCGCTGCCGCCAGGGCACGGACCGGGACCGATCCCAGGGTGAAGCTCTCGGTGAGCCTTCCGGGCGCTGTGATCGCCTCCAACGCGGAGTCCACCGACAAGGGGACCGCGGTCTGGGAACTGAGCGACCCGTCGAAGCCCTACACGCTGGACATGACCACCGAGGCGGTCTCGGCGTTCACCACCCTCCAGTTGGTCCTTGCGGGTGTGGCGGGTGTGATCGTGCTGGGTCTTGTCCTCACCCTGGTCGGCTCTGTTGGTCCCGCCCGGCGTGATCGGGGCTCAAGATCAAGGCGCCGCAGGGAGCGCAAGCGCTCGCGTGGAGGCAATGGCGTTGCAGGCACAACCGGCTGGGAACCGCCATCGGCCAACCAGGACCTTCCACAACCCAAGGGGCGAGGAAGGGAACAGGCCCCGCAGGTGGTCGTGCACGACGACTTCAAGACTGTGCTACCGGCGATGGGTGATTCCCCTGTCGACCCGACCGGCATCCAACCCCCCGAGGGTCCTTCGACCCCCGACCGTGATACCGATCGGGGAGATCCGTGACGCAATCCGCTACAGATCATGGAGCGATCGGGCAAAGTGGTTCAGCGAACGCAGCGGTGGACCTCGCGATCGACACTGCCGCAAGGTTGCGTTCGGCCGTCAACGGGGTCGTGCGTGGAAAGTCCGCTTCGGTCGACCTTGCTCTCGCCACCTGCTTGTCGGGTGGGCACCTTCTCGTGGAGGACCTTCCCGGCACCGGCAAGACGACACTCGCGCGTACTTTGGCGGCGGCGGTGGGTGGCACCTTCGGCAGGGTGCAGTGCACCCCCGACCTGCTGCCCACCGATGTCACGGGCACCTCGGTGTTCCGGGCGGACACCGCCGACTGGGAGTTCCATCCCGGCCCTGTGTTCGCGAACGTCGTGATCATCGACGAGGTCAACCGGGCATCTCCTCGCACCCAGTCGGCGCTGCTGGAGCCGATGGAGGAGCACCAGGTGACCGTGGACGGCACCACCAGGCCGTTGCCGGACCCCTTCATGTGCATCGCCACCCAGAACCCCTACGGCCAGGCTGGCACCTTCCCTCTGCCCGAGAGCCAACTCGACCGGTTCGCCACCTCGCTGTCGATGGGCCTACCGGGCCGTGAAGCCGAGCGGGAGTTGCTCATGGGTCAGGGGGGTACCGCCGCACTCAGTGGCCTCCCCGCGGTCACCACACCCGCTGAGCTCGCCGCCTCGGTGCGAGCCACACGGTCGGTCTACTGCGCTGCTGCGCTCGGCGAGTACCTCTTGGATCTAGTGGACGCGACCAGAGACGACCAGCAACTTTCCCGGGGAGCGTCTCCCCGGGCAGCGCTCGGCATACTTGCCCTGGCGAGGGGGACCGCGGTTGTGCGGGGGCGTGATCACGTCACACCCGACGATATCCAGGTTGTCTTCACAGCCTCGCTGGCCCACCGCGTCGCGGTCGGGGACCGTGTGGACACCCCCGGTGCCCGCGCGGTGCTCGCAACGGTGCTCGAACGGGTACCTGTCCCGCGCCCGTGACACACCTCGGCCACACCGCGGCCCTGTCCTGCCCACGACCGGGATCGGTCCGGGTGCGGCCCACTCCCGCGCTGGTGGTGTTGGTGGCTCTCCTCGTGGTCGTTGCAGGTCTTCGGCCTGCGGTCGCCGCTCCGGCGGTCACCTCCCTGATCTGGGTCGGGGTCGCATCGATCGTCGCGATCGGAGTTCTCGGGCCGCTCATGGGTGCCCGGCGGCGTACCGTGACGGCTGAGTCGTACCCGACAGACGTCCTCGAAGGTGAGGAGTTCGCTGTGGTGCTGCGTGTGAGCGGCGGCAACTTCCCGCTTGTCGTAGGCCTCGATCCGTCCCTCGGCGCGCTGGGTACGCCGGGAAGGTCGGGTCTCGGCACGGTCGTGGTCGACCCGAGTGGTTCGCGTTGTCTGGCAACGTTGCGGCGGGGTGTCCATCGGAGCCTCCTGCTGGAGACGGTCGACTCGGCGCCCTTCGGGTTGCTGAGGGTCTCGCGCGCAGAATCCTGCGGGTTGGATCATCCGCTGTGGGTAGGGCCCACGTCGGACCCGTGGTCCGGCGCTCGTTCCTCAACCGACAGCGGAGGGGACCGAACGGCCAACCCCGTGGCGGCCGGCCACGGTGACACCATCCGCACGGTGCGCAGCTACTCGCCCGGTGATCCTCCCCACCTAGTGCACTGGCCCACGAGTGCCCGGGTCGCAGAGTTGATGGTCAGGGAGTTGGAACCTCCCATCGCTCCGCGGACGGTGATCGTGTTGGACCTCGGCCCGAGTTTGGCTGGGGCTGGCACACCAGCAGACGGCAGCGGCACCTCCGAGGTGGGCGGTGGCGCCGATCGGATCGACGCTGCCGTGCGGTCAACCGCAGGTTTGTGCCACCGTGCGCTCGATGAGGGCTCCGAGGTGGTGCTGTGCTGTTCGATCGCCGGTCGTCCGTCGGTGGAATACCTGCACGACCATCGCGGGGCCCAACGGGTGCTCGCGTCGGTCACCGCGGGTGTGCCGGGATCCGCCCCCCGGGGCACCACACCGATACTCATCACCCCGGCGGGGGGTGCACGACAGTGACCACCGGAGAGCACCCCGGAGGATCTGACCTGGGCCGACCGATCCTCGCTGCCGTCGTGACCGTGCAACTCTGGGTGGCGCTGTCCGGTGCGATCACCAAGTCAACTCCCCTGATAGGCCTCGCTGCTGTTCTGTGCGCGGTGCTCGCCGTGTTCGGGCTGCGGTCGGTGCCCCTGCGCTTCGTCGCTTGGGCCGCCACAGCTCTGAGTGGAGCCACTCTGGTCCGTTTCGGCCTGCCCCAGGCCGTCAGTGGTCTCGCATCCATGTGGGGACCGCTCGTCTGGTTGTGTGCAACAGTGGTCTCACTCGCGTTCACCTCGCCGCGTGGGTTGTCGGTATCCCGCGCAACGGTCGCGGGTGCAGGCGCATCGATGGTTGCGATCATGGCGACGATCGCCGGTACCGGCTTGCTGGTGGGCCCTCGGGCAGCCACGCTCTTCGACACCGGCACATCGCTCGGTGAGTCGATGGACCTCGGGGACAACTTCTCGGGTAACCCTCTCGATGCAACCTCGTCGCTCGACATGACGACGAGGCCCCAACTCACCGACCGTGTGGTCATGTCGGTCACCTCGCCGATCGGGTCCTTCTGGCGTTCCGAGGTGTTCGATTCCTGGGATGGATCCCGATGGACCCGCTCGACCGGCCGCGACGGCCGGCCCTTGACCGACGGGACGGTCACACCGCCCCGGGAGGACCTGGCCGGGATGACCGGTGAGACCCTCGAGACCGAAGTGCGCATCGAGACCGGCTACGCGACCGCCCTGCCTGTCGCCCCGACAGCGGTTTCGGTTGAAGCCCCTGGTAGCCGGCTCGCCCAACGATCCGACGGATCGATCGTGGTGATGGGTCGGCCCTTGGGGCGTGGCGCGACCTACCAGGTGACGAGCCGACGGGTTCCCCTCGATGCCGACCGTCTGCACGAGCTCGGCACGCTACCCATCCCCGATGGGATTAGGGACCGTTTCGCGAGCGTGCCCGCGATCTCTTCGAGGACCATGGAGCTTGCCAGGCAGGTAACCGAAGGAGCTGCCGACAATTTCGAGCGGGTCCTCGCACTCCAGGAGTGGATGGGTGCCAACACCCGCTACGACATAGAGGCACCCCTGTCTCCACCCGGAGTGGATGTGGTCGATCACTTCCTGTTCGAGTCCCAACTCGGATGGTGTGAACAGATCGCGAGCTCGCTGGTGGTGATGGCCCGTTCGATCGGGATACCCGCGCGGTTGGCTACCGGGTACGTGCCGGGGGAGTGGGACAGCATCAACGGCCGCTTCGTGGTGCGTGAACGGGACGCACATGCGTGGGCGGAGGTGTGGTTTCCCGAAGTCGGATGGGTCCCCTTCGACCCCACCGCCGAGGTTCCCCTTACGGGAACCGAATCACCCGAAGTCACCTCCGGCAGTGCTGTTTCCGACGTTGTGGGAGCGTTGTTGTTGTTGGTTGCCGCCGCCTGGTTACTGGGCCCGGGCACCCTACGGTTCATCGCACGTCGGACAGAGCGCTTGCGCGAGCGGTCGAGGCACCGGGCACTGATCAGGAAGCGCTGGGACGTCGCCGAGGAGGCCGCGATCGAAAAGCTCGCCGGTGCGGTTCTGGAACGACAGCGCTACGCGTGGGAGACACTGCCCGCCTTTGCCCGCTGCGCGGTCGCTGAGGGAGCTCCGCCGAACCTCGTCGAACGTGCTGAATCCGTCGAGGTCTGGCGCTACGGGGCACCCCGCACCGATCAGGGGGGTTCATATGACCCAGCCGCATCTACCCGAGGCGCTGGTCACAGAGCGCGATCGGGCTGAATCCTGATCTTTGTGGGTGTCCACAGGTAGGGGAAACTTCCCCATGCCCCCCGCCTTGACGGTTCCCTACCTTGAGGTAAGGCTTGGTTGTCTGATCTGCGGCAGAACTTGAGAGGAGACGCGATCACGATGCCTGAACGCGGGCCACAGGGCGGTTTCGGGCTTGTCGAATCACTCGTGAGCGTCGTGTTGACATCCATGGTGATAATCGCCCTCGTGGGGGCTCTTCTGGCTGCGGTCCGCAGCTCTGAGGCAGCCGACCGCGTGCAGCGTGCAGACTCTGCGATCGGGAGCTTCACCGAGAGCATCAAATCGATGCCGTACCCGACGTCCGCCGGGGGTTGTCCGTCGCTCAGCGATGTCCGCACCGGTTGGGCCAACTACCCCGATGCCTGGTCACCGCCGCCTGGAATCACGATCGAGATCGAACAGATTGCGCACTGGCAGCCAACCGGTGCAGATGCCGGGAGCTACGCGGCCACCTGCCCACCAGGAGGCGATCCCTCCGCCCACCTCCTCACGGTGTCGGTTTCCTCCAAGGGGCGAACCCGTTTGGCAGAAGTAGTGATGGCCGACCGATGAAGGCGCGTTTGTCCAACCGCCGTGCCACCGGCGCTTGCCGCCGCTGCCTGCTTGGTGGAAGTGGCTCACAGGGTGGCTTCACCTTGGTCGAGGTTCTGCTCGCCATGGGCATATCGATGGTGCTGCTACTCCCGGTCGGAATGTGGATGGTCATGGCGATGCAACAGCGCGGGCCGACAGCCTCGCGGTTCTCAGAATCAGCTCAGGCACGGATCGCCAACACTTATCTGTCGCGCGATGTCGGTTCCGCCGAACTGGTGCGCACGTCGGGGTTCGGTGCCAACGGCGGGTGTGGCTCGGCTCCTGGCGACGTGGTGTTCCTACAACTGG